>CAYZOF010000024.1:0-23159 GCA_964479935.1 uncultured Clostridia bacterium
ATATTCCCGTAAGACAGCTCGGTTGCTGTTCGGGAGATTTGGCGGACTTGAAGTACAAGAGCTGTGACGTCGAGGCTTGGAGCCCCAGACAGCAGAAGTATTTCGAGGTCGGGTCGTGTTCAAACCTGACGGACGCGCAGGCAAGAAGATTGTCCATTCGTTACAAGGACGACGACGGAAAGACGAAGCTGGCGCATACTTTGAACAACACGGTGGTTGCGCCGCCCCGTATGCTGATCGCATTTGTAGAAAATCATTTGCAGGCAGACGGCAGCGTTACCATTCCCGAAGTGTTGCAACCGTACATGGGCGGAAAGAAAGTAATCACGCCGAAGAATTAAAAGCAACACGTACGCGTTTACGTAAATGAAACGGTAAAAGACCGCGCCTGCGTGCGCGGTCTTTCGTGAGTGGCGGAATAAAGGTTGCGGTGTATATGCGGTATTTATTTTTTGACATCGAATGTTCGGTCGTATCCAAAACGGCGGCGAAAATTTGCGCGTTCGGGTATTGCCTGACGGACGAACAATTTCATGAGCTTAAAAAAGAGGACTTGCTTATCAATCCGCAGGGCGGATTTCATCTGACGGACAGAAAGGGGACGCAAGGACTCGTTTTGCCCTATCAATACGAGGAGTTTAAGAAATGCCCTTCGTTTCCCGAAATCGCGGATAAAATCTATGCCTTGTTGCAGGATCCGGACACGCTCGTGGTCGGACATGCGACGATGAACGACGTCAAATATCTTAATTTGGAGAGTAAACGTTTTTCTTTGCCGCCGCTTTGTTTTTCGTATGCCGATACGCAGTTTTTGTATATGCATATAGTGAACGATTTTTCGCGACAGTTCGGATTGGGAGCGATTGCGGAGCGGCTCGGCGTGGAATTCGTCGCGCATAAAGCGGCGGACGACGCCTACGCGACCATGTGCGTTGCGGAGGCGATGTGTCGAGCGAAGGGCGTTACTCTGCGTGAATTGATTGACGAATACGAGATAACACTCGGGAAAATACAGAATTATGAAATCACGTTGCCGACGTCGACGGCTTTTCGTGCGTATAGAAGCGAACAGGAGCGAAAAAAAGAGGAACGAGAGCGGAAAAAAACGGAATTTCACATCTTTGCGGATCGAGAAAAGCGTCGCCGAGCCAAGGACGGGAAGCTCCGTAATAAAAAAGTGTGTTTTTCGCATCCGTTGGAACTGGAAACGGAGCGCGCCGAGCGTTTGTTGAAAAAGGCGTTTGCGGCAGGGGCGTTTCTCACCTATCGCGCGGAAGAATGCGACGTTTACGTATGTTTTTCCGAGGAGAACGGTTTGCGTAAAAAATCCGCCGAGGGCAAGGCTCGAATTTTGACGCCTGAAGAATTTGAACAATATATCAGTGAGTGACGAATATGCAGACTTTACCGATCGAATTTATAGAACGAATGAAAAAACAGCTTCCCGAAAACGAGTGGGAAGCCTTTTTCGCTTGTTATGCGCAAAAGCCGTTCAAAGGCGTGCGAATCAACCCGTTGAAGGGGAGCAGGGTTGCGTTGACGGAAAAATTGACCTTTGTCGGCGACTCTGTGCCGTGGGAGAAAAACGGGTATTATACCACCGAGGAGAAGCTCGGTCAGTCGCCTTATCACGCCGCCGGAGTGTTCTACTCGCAAGAGCCGTCCGCCATGTGCGCCGCGCCGCTTTTGGAGGCGCGCCCCGGGGAGCGAGTACTCGATTTGTGTTCCGCGCCGGGCGGCAAGGGGACGCAGATCGCCTGCGGAATGGACGGGAAAGGACTGGTCGTTTTGAACGAACCCGTATTCTCTCGCGCGAAGATTCTCTCGCAGAACGTGGAGCGCATGGGAATCAAAAACGCGGTAGTGGTCAGTGCGCTCCCGGAAGAGCTATCCGCGCGCTTTGCGGGGTATTTCGACAAAATCTTGGTCGACGCGCCCTGTTCGGGGGAAGGAATGTTCCGTAAAAATGCGGAGGAGGCGTTAGGGGAGTGGAGCATCGAAAACGTGCGGCTTTGCGCGGAACGACAAGCGCGGATCTTGAACGAAGCGACGAAGATGTTGCGCGTCGGAGGTCGGCTCGTGTACTCCACCTGTACATTTTCCGAGGAGGAAGACGAGGGGCAGGTATGCGATTACTTGCAAACTCATCCCGAAATGCGGCGGGTTCGGCAAGAAAAATTATATCCGCATAGAGTGCGTGGCGAGGGGCATTTTGCCGCATTGTTTGAGAAAATCGACGCGTCGGCGGAATGCGATTCTCGCGTTGAAGAAATCGAGCCGCGAATCGGGCAAGCGTCACAAAACGTCTATCGGGAGTTTGAAAAACAGTTTTTCGTCGAGCGGTTCGCAAGGCGGTTGCATGAAGTCGGCGGCGTATTGTACGAATTGCCCGAGGGGGTGTTCGATTGGAAAGGATTACAGGTATTGCGCGTCGGGGTTCGGCTCGGAGAAGTGAAGAACGGGCGGTTCGAGCCGTCGCACTCCTTGGCGATGAGTGTACATGCGGCGGAATGCCGTAACGTCGTCGGATTAGACAAAGACGGGGCGGAGCTAAAGAAATATTTCCGTGGTGAGACGTTGGAGGTGCGAACGGCGGAAAACGGTTGGTGTCTGGTATGCACGGACGGCTTTCCGATCGGACTGGGGAAAATCGTGAACGGAATTATGAAGAATCATTATCCGAAAGGATTAAGAAACGGTTGAGAAAATACCACAACTGTTTTACAAACATCGTCTAACGCTCGAGGCGATTTTTTGTTAGACGAGTTATAAACGAAAAGGCTCTCCGATTGGCGGAGAGCCTTTTTCCATTGCTTAGAAAAGCTTATTTGTTTGTTTTTTTGTTTTTGTCGAGAACGGCTTGTGCATTCTTCTTTTTACGGATATCTTTCGCGATCTTACGAATGATAATGCTTGCCACTGCGATCAAGAGAACAACGGCAACGGAGATAGAGCTTGCCAACAACCAAATATTGGTTTCGCTGTCGTGATCATGGTCATCGTCGTCGTCCGTCGTCGTATCGTCGTCTTTCTCGTCCGGCGTTACCGTCTTTTCGGACAATGCGTAGTCTGCATATACTTCATAAACGTTGTCGCCTTCATACTTCAAGAATGCGATACTCTCGGTTTGTTCGGAAGGAAGATAGCTTTCGTAGCTGTAACCGATTTCGTTTTCGTCGATCGTTTCGTTATAGCGGAGATATTTCGCGCTGTCGAAGAAGGAGAATACGCTCTCGAAATAATCGTCTTCGGAAACGCTGTCCTTTCTTTCTTCCGTCAGTTCCGCAAAAGTGTCAGACGTTACGTCGTCCGTGGTGTAGGAGTCGAAGATAACGTAGGAGTTCGCAGGGTTGCCTGCGCCGTTGCGTTCACCGCTCCAAACTTCCAGACGATAATTCTTTACCGTGTCGCCCGTATGAATATTGAAAGATACGGTTGCCCACTTGCCGTTTGTCGAGCTGATCTCGAAGCACATGCCGCTGCTCTTTGTCGCCGTGTAGCGAGGCGTGAGCGAGGATACTTCGGAAAGGTTGGTCACGAGGATCGTCTTTGCCGCGTCGGCGTAGTAGTTGCCGTCTTTATAATAGTAAGCGATTCCGTCTTGACCTTCGTTGTCCCATTTGTCGTTATAGTTATAGGACGCGCCGTCGTCTGCAACGATCAAGTTGCCTGCCGAGTCCTTTTCGTAGTTTGCAAGATTTGCATAGTATGCGTTTGCGTCAACGCCGCTCGCACCCTCCCAAGAAGGATTTACCTTGTAAAGTCCGTTGGACTGTAATTTGAACGCGATGTCCTTTTTCTGGAAATGCTCGTCGGAGGGATCTTTCGCGCAGATGTTGCCGTCATCATCGTACCAGTAGGTGATTTGTCGGCTGACGGTAAGGCTGTTTTTGAACGAATCGTCGTCCATATCGGTGAGATATACATACGCCTTCGCGCCGTCGCTAACCTTCACTCGGAGCGAGATCGTCTTGTAGGTGTTTGCGGAAATCGTGGAAGATTTGCCGAGGAAGCCGTACGCTTTTTCGTCTGCTTTTTCATTATAAATAACAAGCGGTTGCGTAGCGTCGCCGAAGATGCTTTCCCAATTTTCCGCACCGAGCTGCGTGAAGATTTCCGAATAGTTGTCCGCATATTCTTTGTTTAAAAGCCCTGCGGTGTCTTTCGTGTTCAATTCAACGTTCGTTCCGTTGGAAACATATAAGCTGTCGCTGTAAACGCCGCGATAATTCTTCGCGTTCGCGTAGCCGCTCTCGATGGCGTTGGAAGGAACGCCTGCAACGGAGTCGAAACCGCTGTCGCCGTCCGCATCCGTAACGTCGCCGGTCAAGGAAACGATCTTCGCATAGGAACCTGCCTCTGCGCTGTCGAATTCGTTTTCCGTCATTTCATAGGATTGGAAACCGGTGAATGCCGCGAAACCTGCGTAATAAGAGGTCTTGGTCGTGCTGACGACGGTGGTGGAACCATACGTAAAATCGAGCGTGAACGATTTTGCGGAATCCGTTTCGTTATAAACGAAGAAGAAATACTGTTTCCAACCGTCGTAGATGTCTTCTTCATCGCCGATATCCGTCGTGTCGAGCGTCGTTGTATCGATGGAGTCGAAAGACGTTTTGTTGTTACCGTCGTTCAACGTGATGCCTGCGCCCGTAAAGCCGTTCATTTCCGAGGTCTTTACGTAGAACGTCAACGCAAGGTAAGAATCGGCTTTTACTTCGAATTCGTAGTCGGATTTTGCGGTATACGCCGCGCCGTCCGCGCTGAGAAGCATCAGCAACTCGCTATCGCTGAGGAAAGACGAGTCTTTGAAGTATTTGTCGTAAACGCTCTGCAAATATTTATTGCCGGAGCCGTTCAAAGCCGCTGAATTTTTATAAATCTGTGTTTTGTCGTTGGAGGTATTCAAGCCGAGTCCGGGATATATCGTCGAGGACGTTCCGTTTGCCGCCGTGTAAATCGTCGAACCGATCTTTTCCGTCGTGGGCGCGATATCCGTTACGGTAGAGAGGAAGGATTTCTTGTCGGAAACGTCGATTTCATAGAATTCGCCGTAGAAATCGATTGCGAATTCGTTTTCGTCGGAAACGTAAGCGTCGACGATCTTGTCTTCCTTGACCGATTCGAAACCGGCGCAGTCCAAGTTCTTCGTCTTCTTTTCGAATTCGCTCGAGGAAATGGTTTCGCATTCGATATCGTCAAAGAACGCGTACCCGTTGACGTATTCCAAACGATCCGTGCCACCGCCTTGACCGAGTCCTAATACGATGTTGAACGTCGTGTCGACGTAGGACGCACCGCGGAGATAGAACGTGTATTGTTTCCAACCGTTGTTCTCTTTCACGTTTTCGGTGTTGATATTTTTGACTTCGTACGCGTCCATCGTCTTGCCGCCGACGGAGTGCGTAATGCTGATATATGCGCCTTTCCCTACGGCGTCTTGAGGTTCGCCGGAGGAGGAGGAGCTCTGCAATTCGCTCGTCTTTACCCAAACGGAGAAATATGCCGCCGTGCCGGGAGCGACAGTAACGGTAGAGGACGAAGTAAACTTCTGCGCCGTACCCAGATTTTTATAGGTAGACGACGTATCCGTTTCGGGATACTGGTTATGGATCATGAGGATCTTGGTGTCCTCGCCGCCGTGCGTACCGGGGTTTTCGCAAGTGGGAAGATCTTCGGAATCCACATTGAAAGATTGATAGAAATCCAATTCTTTTGAAATTGTCTTATCTTTATTTTCCGATCTTGCTTTCCAAGCCTCGATAAAGGCGAGCTTGTCCTTCGAGGTCATGTTTGCCCATTGATTCTTGGCTTCTTCGTCGGTGAGTTCGGCTGCGTTTGCGACTTTAGAAGTCGTCAAATCCGTCCAAGCTTCGTCGGAAACGTCGACGATACCGCTTGCGGCTTTGGAAGAAAGCGCGCTGCCGGACGTTGCGGAGTTTACCGAACGCGTCCAACCGGTAACGGACGTGCCGATGAGGTTGAGACCGTCGTTTTTGTCGAACGTTTCAAAGTTGCCGTTCGTGACCAATGCATTGTCGACTTCTTCGTCGGTCGAAGAGGACGAAGAGGAGGAACTGGAGCTGGAGCTATCCTCGTTGTTGCACGCGGCAAGCGCGCCGAAAGAGGATACCATCAGTGCCGATAACAAGAGTGCAAGAAGTTGTTTCTTGCGATTTTCAATACTTCTGTTCATGTAACCACCTTTGGTTTTTTGTTTTGTCCTGAGATTTCGCATTTTTGTCCGACGTTCCGAAAAGTCGAAACGCGTACGCGCATGCGATATTGCACTATACTATTTTAATACAAAATCGATTTGTTGGCAAGCGTTTACGGCGTCAAATAAGAGAAAAAGTTTTATAAAATAAAAAAAATTGCATAAAATATCGGAAAAGGGAGCAAAAAATGCGAGCGAACGGAGAAAAAACGAAAAAAAACGGTAAGACGGAAAAAATATTTTGCGGCGCGGCGGTCGGCGCGGCAAACAGTCTTTTCGGCGGTGGGGGCGGCATGATTGCCGTCCCGTTGCTCCAAAAAACCGGTCTGGACGCGCGTCGAGCGCACGCTACGGCGATTTTATTGATCTTGCCCGTGTCGTTGTTCTCGTTTTTGTTTTACGTTTTTCGTGGCGTGTACGATGTAGGGGTACTTATTCCCACGGCACTCGGCGTGACGGCAGGCGGCGCGGTCGGGGCGAAACTGTTGGGTAGGTTACCCGTGAAACTTGTGAACGTGCTGTTCGCGCTCTTGCAGGCGTTTGCCGGCGTTTCGCTATTATTTTTCCGTTAAACGGGCAGGACAGGTGTTTGTTTGATTTAAAAACGATATAGGCAGGTATGCGCTGAACGCGCTCCGCCGCGAAGACGCGCTGTGTTCCGTTCAACGTGTACACGGCTGCTTGTTTTTATGCATTCAACGCGCACACGGGTACGTGTTTACTTATGGAATTCTATTTATATATGTTGCTCGGATTTTTGGGCGGTATTCCTGCGGGAATGGGCATGGGAGGCGGAACGGTCACGATTCCTTTGCTCGTGTTGATCGGCGGCGCGGAGCAAAAAATCGCGCAATGCGCCAATTTGTTTGCTTTTTTGCCGATGAGCGCGTTGGCGTTGAAAACGCACGCCGAAAACGGCTTGCTTTCCGTACGGGAAACGGGGTGGATTATTATTCCTGCGCTATTGCTTTCCGCCGCAGGAACGGCGGTCGCCGTCGCCCTTCCGTCCGAATTGCTGAAAAAGGCATTCGGAATCTTTTTGATTTTTCTTTCCGTTGTCGGAATACGGAACGCATTGGAAAAAAACAATTGACAAAATCGTTTTTTTATGTTAAAATATAACAAATCGAGCGGAGGCGTTATGGGACAATATAAGTATATTTTATTCGATTTGGACGGAACATTGATCTATTCGCATCCCGGCATTCACGCCGGGTTTCGTTATGCGTTAAAGGAATTAGGCGAAAATGAGCCCGCGCAGGAACTGCTCGATAAATGTATCGGACCGTCGTTGATGTATTCTTTTCAGACGTATTTCGGTTTGAGCGAAGAGCGTGCGAAGCTCGCAACGATGAAATTTCGGGAAGAATACGGCAGAACGGGCGTTTATGAAAACGTTCCCGTCGAAGGCGCGGCGGAGAGTTTGAAAGCGTTGCGAGAAGCCGGCTATGTGCTGGCTTTGGCGACTTCGAAGCCGAAAATTTATGCCGACATGATTGCGAAGCGTTGGAAATTCGCCGCGTTTTTAACGGAGATCGTCGGTCCCGGCATGGACGGGAGCTTGCCGACGAAAGCCGACGTGATTGCCGAAGAGATTCGACGCCTGCACGCGGACAAAACGCTTTGTCTCATGGTCGGAGACAGATACCACGACATTGAGGGCGCGCGCGCGAACGGCATCGATTGCGCCGTGTTGCGGACGGGGTATGCGGAGGCGGACGAGTTTGAAAATTTTCCGCCCGATTATGCGTTCGAAACGATCTCTGATTTTACGAAGTTTTTTACGGAGAAAAAATAACGGACGGAGAAAATACGTTGCAGAGGGCGTTCTGCGATAGTGAAGGCATGGATTCGGTGTAGTAAAACCGACAATTTGCACAAAAAAAGTCCTCTAAATTATGCAAGTTGAGAAAAAATGCAAAAAATTCACAAAAATTTTCAAAAAGGGTATTTACAAATCTCTCGAAATGTGGTAAACTATGGGAAATTTAGTTTAAGAGATACCGCACAAACGGCATATATCGCGATAAGCGATCCGCGGATCGTTTCGGGGAAAAGGATAGAATATACGTCTGCGAGGTCGCTCGCAGAGAATACGAAAAGGCAGAGGTAGAAAAAAGTGGAAAAAATCGGCATTATTGATTTAGGGTCGAATACGGCTCGACTGGTCATCGTCAACATGTTCACGGATGGACATTATATGGTCGTAGACGAATTGAAAGAGAGTGTTCGGCTCGGTCAAGACATGGACAGAGACGGATTTTTGAAACCGCAGAGAATTGCGGAAACCGTCAAAACGTTGAAAATGTTTAAGCGGCTTTGCGACGCGAGTGGCGTGGAAAGAATCATCGCCGTCGGAACGGCGGCTGTTCGTCGCGCGAAGAATCAACGTTCGTTTTTGGACGAAATTCAGGTGAGTTGCAATATCACCATTCGCGTGCTGTCGGAAGAAGAGGAGGCGTTGCTTGTTTATCGCGGCGTCATCAACTCGATGGATATTCCCAAAGGATTGATTTTGGAAATCGGTGGCGGCAGTACGAAAATCATTTATTATAACAGAAGAAACGTATTGAATTATGCGTCTTTGCCGTTCGGGGCGGTAACGTTGACGGATCTGTTCGTCAGCGACGCTACTCCCGAAGAATCGGCGCAACACGTAGAGGAATTTTTCTTGGAGCATTTGAAGAAATTGCCGTGGTTGAAAGACGTGGATCCGGAAGTGCAAATGATCGGCGTCGGCGGCTCGTTCCGAAATCTGTTCAAGATCAGTAAGCTTGTCCGCAAATATCCTTTGGATCTGCCGCATAACTACAAAATGGCGGTGGAAGATTTTACGGGAATTTACGATATGCTGAAAGCACTCGATGTGGAGAAGCGCAAAAAGATCAAGGGGCTTTCCCCTGCGAGGGCGGACATCATGCCGGCAGCGATGGCAATCGTGAAATCGTTTGTTTCCTACATGAATATCGAGATGTTTACAATCGGCGCGTGCGGTTTGCGCGAAGGGTTGATGGTCAACCAAGCCGTACCGCTTACTACGGAAAAACCGATTTCCGACGTAATGTCGTATTCGTTGGATCGACTCGTGAAATATCACAATTGCGACGTGAAACACGTCGAACACGTAATGATGCTTTCCGTACAGCTGTTCAAACAGCTCCGCGTGTTGCATAAGTTTCCTCGCCAGTATTTGAGAGTGTTGAAAATCGCGGCAAGCCTGCACGATTGCGGCAGGGCGGTACAGTATTACCACCATGCGCGGCATAGCTGGTATATGATACTCGGTTCTTTGATTAGCGGTGCGACGCATAGAGAGATTGTCATTGCGGCGTTTGTGGCAGGGTGTCATAATCACGAAGACGTGCCGATGGGCGAGTGGCAGAAATACAAAGGCGTTGTTTCGGACGAGGATCTCGACGCGGTGAAAAAGATGGGCGTGTTGCTTCGAATCGCGGAGAGCCTGGATAGATCGCAATGCGGCGTCGTAACCGGATTGAATTGTGACGTGCTCGGTGATTCGGTGATTATGAAAACGTCGGTTATCGGTGACGCTGCGTTGGAGATCAACGACGCGAAAAAAGCCAACGGCGAATTCAAAAAAGCGTTTAGAAAAAATTTGGAAATATTGTAAGACTCGGGTCGGAGTCGGGCGTGCGCTCGACTCCGACTATATGGCTTTTTAGGAGCGATTAAATGGGCAAACAACAACGGGTGATGATGTGTTGAAATGGATATTGGCGAGCGCGTCGCCGCGTCGTAAAGAGTTGCTTGCGGAGCTGATAACGGAATTTGAAATCTTGCCGGCGAAAGGCGAAGAAAAAATGCAAAATATCAATCCTAAGGCGTTGGTGCAAATGCTCGCGATGCAGAAATCGAAAGAAATTTCCTTGATGGAAAGCTCGAAAGGGAAATTGGTGCTGGGGGCGGATACCGTGGTGGTTTCGGACGGCGAAGTGTTGGGAAAACCCAAGGACGCCGCAGACGCAGTGCGCATGCTCGAGAGGTTATCGGGGCGGTCGCATCACGTGTATACGGGCGTTTGCGTGACGTTGACGACGGACGCAGGCGTGCGGAGTTGGCAAGGCGCAGACGATACGGAAGTCGTGTTCGAAACGCTTTCGAAGGCGAAAATTTTGTCGTACGTGGAAACGGGCTCTCCGATGGACAAAGCAGGCGCGTACGGCATTCAAGACGGCGGATTGGTCAAAGAGATCCGAGGCAGTTTTTCCAATGTGGTCGGATTGCCTTTGGAGCTTTGCGAGCGATTGTTCGCGAAAATCGGCGAGGAGTTGGGTGAACCGCTTTTGCGGTGAGTGGACTCGCGCGGAGGGGAAACGAAAGAAAAGACGAGAGGTACGGAAATGATAAAATTGGCGATAGACTTAGGGTCTTTGACGACGAAGATATATCGTGCGGATACGAACAACGGCGTCGTACTCGCCGAGCCGTCTTGCGTGGCGGTGGTTGGGGAATCTCAAACGATTAAGGCGATCGGAAAAGACGCGAAAAACTTGATCGGGAAAACGGCGGAATTTACTAATATCCTGTATCCCGTTTACGAAGGGGAAATCGTGGATATGCGGCTCGCCGTGGCGATGTTGACGGAATTTTTATCCCGAATCGACATAAAGGCAGGGCAGTTGAAACGCACGCAGGCGTTGATAGGCGTTCCCTGCGGTATTTCGGAAACTTCGCTCCATGCATACAGAATGCTTGCGGACGAATGCGGTTTGCGAAAAGTTTGGTTTGTGGAGCAACCCTGTTTGGCGGCGTTGGGTGCAGGGGCGAGCATAGGCGACCCGATATTTTGTTTGGACATCGGAGGCGGCGTGTCGAATGCGGCTGTCGTTTCCGCGGATGGCATTATTTCGGGTCTCTCCATCAATATCGGCGGTAATAATATGGACGCGAATATCATTTCGAAAGTGTCCAATGTCAATAAATTATTGATCGGTACGCTGACGGCGGAGCGCATTAAGAACGAGATCGGTACGCTTTCGCCCATGGCGCGCGGCTCGATTGTGGCGGAGGGTAGCTCGACGGAGACTTGTCAACCGGCTTCCGCCTCCGTGCAAGCGGCGGATATTACGGAATGTATACGCGTGTATGTGTCGAAGGTTGCGGAATACGCGTCTTCCGTGTTGTGGAATTTGCCTGCCGAAGTCGCGGCGACGGTGAATCGAAACGGCGTATTTCTTTCGGGCGGAGTTATGAAAATTCCTTACGTGGCGCAGTATATCGGCGCACAACTCAATATGCGGTATCGCGTGTATGAAGAGCCGCAGTTTGCCACCGTGCTCGGGGGCGGCGTGTTGCTCCGAGACCGGGAGTTGTTGTCGCGGTTTGCGAAAAAGAATGCCGAAATGACCTAAACAATTCGATCAATTTGCCTCGAAATCGAAAGATTTCGGGGTTTTTGGTGAATTCGGAGCAAAGTTCAAAAAAATTTTTAGCGCGGAATCCCTTGAAAATAAAAGGGTTCGTTGTTTTTCTAAAAAAAATTTTGAAATTTTTCAAAAAATTTTTCAAAAACCCCTTGACAAATCAAAAATATCTGTTATAATATAAGTACAAAAGAAAGAACGGAACAAAAAATGTTCTATTCATTCATTAAAAAGAGGAAAGACCAATGCACAAATAAAATAGACGTCGCAGGGAGCGACAAAGTGCCGTAGGGATACGGCGAAAGAAAAAAACGGTAAGGAGGTATAAAAACGATGATTCCTTCCTATGAGGTAAACTCCCCCTGAAGAGTCGAGAAAAATCGGGTAAGGGCGGAAAGAACAGGCAGCTTGAAAAAAGTTTAAGCAAATGGAATATAAGGAGGTACACGACCCATGATTCGAGCAACTCCCGTTTGTATGCGTAAACTTCAAGACGAAGGAGATACTCCGACGTACACGTAAAATGCCGGCTATGGTCGGCAGAGCTTGGAAAAACTGTTAAAGGAGGTACGGAGAAATGATTTTTATACATTTTACATTTATCGGAGCGGTACTTTAACAAAACAGGACAAGGAAGGTAAATTCCAATGAACAGGATAAGAGGAGACGTTAAATAAAGAAAAGTAACCCGAGATTTGAGCGGCGGCGCGGTCGTCGGCGGGCAAGATAAGATTGCAAACAACGGACGAAAGACAGAGAAAACGTCTTACAATTGAATAAGAAAAAGATAGCTCCGCGGTTGTTTAGAGATCGCGGAGATCCTTTTTATATAAGGCGGACGACGAGTGAGGTGTTCGCCGAAAACGAGCGTAGCGGAGAGAAAATAGGTGTCGGGAGTTGACTTTAAGGACTTTTCGTGATAGAATAGTAGTCGCTTAAGACGAGCGCGAAAAAGCGGATGGATGAAAGCCGCTTTGCGCATAGGGAACAGAGAAGTTTATGAAAAAGAAGAAGTACGTAATTATTGGGATTTTGACGATTTTAGCGGCGTTTATGGAGATAACCGGGTTGCCCTGTCGGTTGATTTCCGTAGAGGTCTTGGATATCTTGCCGATTTATTGGAGTTTATTGGCGGACTTTGTATTAATCGGAATTATCGTGTTTTTTACATTGAAATACTTTGTTCCGAGTTGGGACTTGGGGTTGCGGAAACGCGGATTCGGAAGCGGAGCTTGTAAATACGGCGGCGTCGGAATTGCGGTCGGTATTGCGTCCGGAATAGCGTTTTATATCGGCTTGAAGCCGTTGAATAACAGTCCGACGGTAGCAAAAGTTTTGATAGAATGCATTTTGTATTATTTCGGTGTTGCGTTTGTGGAAGAATTGTACATTAGAGGATTGTTGTTGAACTTGTTGGAAAAAATGTTTTCGAAAAACGAAAAGAACACGAGTGCGGCGATTCTCGTATCGTCTGCGATATTCGGGGTCGGGCATATTTTCGGCGCGATTGGACAACCGATTTTGGTTGTGTGCGCAAAGGTGGTGTGGACGGTCGCGATGGGGATATATTTCGGAGCGATTTATAAGAAAACGGAGAATTTGTGCTTGCCGATCGTATTGCACTTTATTATGGATATAGGGGCGTTGCCGTATTGTTTTTCGACAATGCAGGGATATCCTGACGTCAGCGTATATATCCTTTTGCCGATATACATTGCATTGGGGATATACGGTTTTTATATCACGACGACACTGCGTAAGGATATGCGTCGTAAAAAGCCGATTCTGTGAATCGGTCGGTAGGTGTTTGCTAAAAAAATAATTTATAAATTGCGTTTACAATCTCGAAGAACGGTTTATATATAAAAAACTCGATTTTTCGGCGAAAGGAAACGCTTTTGCGTTGACAAACGAGGGGAAAGCGTGGTATAATAAGAAAAAATAAAAAGATAAGAGGTATTTTATATGAAATATGCACTTAGAGGCATTACCGCCGAAGAACTCAGCTACACGATCAATCGTATCAAGATGGACAAGGACACGAAGATCGAGATTAAACCGCAATTTTCCCGTACGGTAAGACGCGTTCAGGAAAACGATAAAGTTTGGTTTGTTTCCTTGGAAGTGAAAGTGGAATCGACCGATGATTCTCCGAAGCCTTTCAACTTGAAGGCTCGTCTCGTCGGGGTATTCGAAGCGGAAGACATCAACACCGATTTGGATAAGCAAGATCTCGTGATCAATATGACCGAAATCGTATATCCTTATTTGCGTGCAGCGGTATCGTCCTTGACGGCTAACGCCTTTATCAATCCTTTAATTTTGCCCGTTATTCCCGCCGGAACGATGTTCCCCGAGGACAGAGGTGAAGCTCCCAATACGGATTTGAATTAAGCCGCATACATCGTGTCGGATTAAAGTAGACAAAATAAAAAATGCGAATAAATTTCCCGTCGGGCAATTCGGTTGCTCGGCGGGAAATTTATTTTTTCAACAGCGTCGAACGGCGCGCAAGGAAATGCGTCGGAGTGTATTCGACGTTGAATAAACGTATAAAGTCGTTTTTACCGACTTCGGTAAAATCCTGACGATATTTGTCAAACATGAGAGAATATAAAAACATGCTGTATATACAAATATCGGGTTATCCACCATGAAAACATGAAATGTGGATAAAATACAACTTGTCCACCGGTATTTTTTGAAAAATGTGGATAAGGCGATGGGTAAAACGCCCTCCAGAGCCCTAAAAACGGCAAAAATCTGTGGACAACTCGCAAAAACAGCATTTTTATTGTGGATAACTTCATCGTAAAAGCATTTTTCAAGTCGATAAAAAGTGAAAAAGTAAGGTGGATAACTTTTTTTGTGGATAAAAAAGAGGGAAAAAATGTGTAAAAAAAGGTCGAAAACGGCAATTATTATCCACAAACGTTTATTTTTTTTTTCATAAAACGACAAAGTTATCCACAGGCTTTTGAAGAAGTATATTTGTATAAAAAAGGCTTGAATCGGGGTGCGCCGCTTTGTGCGCGAGGCGGAGCGTCTATCGGACTCCATCGAAACGAATCGTTACTTCGAGGACGGAGGACTCCAATACGGTGTCGGACAAGACGGTGAAATGTTCTTTTTCGTATTTTTCCAATCGTTCTTTTAAGCCGAATAAATCGCAACCGCAGTTGCGGCACTTTTCGTAGACGCGGAGAATTTCCGATTTTAATTTCTTTTCCGCGGCGTGAAAGATTCCTTGCGGAACGTCGCCGGCGTCGCCTAAATTCTCGATGTTTTGCGCCTTGGAATAGTCGGACAACCCTGCCGTTAAAACCAAGCGGAGCTTTAGACAACCGCGCTTGTTTGCGCCTACGGAAAAGACGATTTTTTGCGAGGTGTGGCGGATATTGAGCGTACAGGCGTTGCCTTCTTGTTCGACGGAATAAGGCGCTAATTTCAAAGAATTGGTTGCCGCGCTAAAGGCGAAAGTTTCCTCTTTCGTGAAGGTTTCGACTCGTTTACCGTCTACAAACAACGCCGTTTCGCTCGCGCTGAAGACCGGTTTGTTTTTCTTCTCGTTTGGCGAAGAGGAATTGTCCGAGCTGTTGCTTCCCGAGGAATCTGCGCTTGCGGCGGAGTCGGAGGACGTAGAAGCGGAATCGAGCGTTTCTTGTTGCGGTTGCGTTTTTAGAATCGGCAAAAAACCGCAACGACTGTCACTGAAATAGTCGATGGAAAATTCTCGTAACGTGTTCGGAAGCACCGTTCCCACGCGTTTTGCGTGTTCGGAAAGTACTTTTTCCATGGCGACGCTCGGGGAAGGCTCGACAAGGGCGGTCGTGTTCAACAATTCCGAGGCGAGGGTGTCGCAGACGGCTATTTTGCAATTATCCGAAAGATATTCGTTTCGCAAGAAGTAATCGAGCGCGTCGAATACGTCGTATTTTACGGTTTCTTTGCCGAGCAAAATCAAACGACAAAAAACGAGTTTCGGATACCATCCCGTTTTGGCATTGATTTCACGGAAAGCGTCGGCAATCGTTTTCCCTCGGCTGGTCAGTTGTACGGTTTCCGTGGCTTTTCCTTGTTTGGACGCTTGCGGAATGTCGATTTCCGACGTCACGATGAAGTCGTTGCCTTCGCGGTCGATTCCCACTGCCATGACGATTGCGGTTTTTTGAATATCGAGCAATCCGAAGTCGTTGGAAAAAAACAAGAACGATAGAGCGATCACGATGAGCAAGTAGTACCGAACGGTGTTTTTTGTATGCGCGTTCTTCATATTCGTCCTCCGTCTTGATTTTTTTTGTTATTTGGAAGGAATAGAAAAAATAAAGGTGCCATGTATGCGATTACAAAAAATACAATCCCCATGTACGTGCTGAAAAAGGTGTAAATTCGATCGTGATATTTATTGAAAAATAGAGTGAATGCGAACATGGTACCGTTCAATAGTATAGAAAGTAGCGTTTTGCGCTCGGTGCGAAACGTTTCGGAGAGGTATTCCGTCGTATATAAGAGTGGCAGGCAGGTATAGAACAAAAGCACGACAGAGAGCAGGTAAACGAATATAAGGTCGACGCGTCCGATGACGTTGAGCGCGGGAAAGTATTGACCGATGTCAGAAAAGGCGTAATGGATTCGAGTGGAAATGGAGGAATACGTTCCGAAAAATACAGCCAAGAAGAGCATCGTAAAGATTGCTCCGAACGCATAGCCGATTAAAATTTTCGGCGAGTCGCCTTTTTGATGCGAGCGGTTGCCGAGGAGTGGCAATAACAAAATCGCGTCGGAAAAGTGCGGAATGGTTGTCCGAAAAGCCGTGAATATATCGGAAAATTTTGTTCCGAATAAGGGCAATAAGTTGGTGAAATCTGCCGCGGAAAGCGACATGGCAATCAGCGCGAAAAACGGCAGCGGGAACAAAAACAGGCATAGATCCGCGCTCCGTCCGACCGATTTTAAGCCTTTCGTGCTGATGAACGCGCTCAGCAGAAAGAAAAAGGCGAAGGCGAAGACCGTGGATTCGGTATCGAAAAATGCCGCATAGACGAATTTTTCGAAGTCGAGTATCGGCAGAACCGCCGCAAGTATATAATAGACCGCATAGAGCGCATAGAATAGGTTGCTCCATTTGCCGAGCGCGGTTTTCATGCGCTCGAATAGGGGTGTTTTTGAACGGGAGACGGCAAACAATAATCCGCCGAGGACCGCTCCCTGTAAGAGAAAATGCAAAAACGCAGGTACTAATAAATCTCCTGCGGCATACCGCGCGAGTAGCGACGGCACTTCCAACAGCTTCGCGACAGGCAATAGAAATGCCGCGACGAAGGCGATTTGTCTGCCGTATACGGCGCGCGTATCGGCACGGTTGTTTTCGGAAAGAGCGAATGAGGCGTTTTTAACCATGGGAATCTCCTTATTTCTGGCGCAATCGAATGCGATTTTTAGACGCGAGAGTGCGCGGTCGAACGGCAAGGCTGCGCAAGTTGTATTTTACGAGCGTATCGCGCAAGTCGTGCGATACGAACGGGGAAAACGGCGCGAACGCAGGCGCACCGAACGCGTCGGCGGTAATGATATAATATAAAAGGAAAGCCGTGAGTAAAACGATTCCAAACGGACCGAAGCTCCCCGAGACGAGCAGAAACAGCCAGCGTAGAACGCTCCCCGTTTCCACGAAATTCGGTACGGTGTAAAGGCAGATTCCGGAAAAGGCGACGACGATGATTGCCGGCGTGGACAAAAAACCTGCCGAAACTGCCGTTTCGCCCAGAACCAACGCGCCGACGACGGACAACGACATGCCGACGTATTTCGGCATGCGAATGCTCGCCTCTTTCAAAACTTCCAGGAGCAACAGCACGACGAACATCTCCATGCTCGGCGAGAGCGGCAATTCGCGGATATTGCTGGCGATGGTGAGTGCTAACCCTAGCGGTAGCAGCTGAATTTTATAAAGTTGCGCCGATACGTAGAACGCCGGTAAAAAAATAGCGATCAAAACGGACAACAGGCGCAAAAATCGAAAAATCGTCGCCATGAACGGCGAAATGAAATAATCTTCGCTGCTTTGCAAATTTTCGGCGAGTAAAAAGGGTGCGGTCAACGCGATGGGGGAGCCGTCTACGAGTAAGCCGATTCTGCCTTCTGCGATTTTTGCCGTGAATACGTCGGGTTTTTCCGTCGTGCCGAATTGTTGAAAAATCGAATGCTTTCGCGGTGCTAATAATGCGGCGACGTAGGACGAATCGGGGATATTATCGATTTCGAGTTTACGAAGTTTTTTCGTGAGTTGTTCCTTTAACCCTTCGATCGCTATGCCTTCCAGCCAACAAACTGTGACCGCCGTATCGGAGCGTTTCCCTATGCGGAGTGTTTCAAAGCGTAAGTCGGGTGATTTCAGCCGCTTTCGCACGAGTGCCATATTCGTTTTAACGTCTTCGATGAATCCCTCGCGCGGTCCTTTGATCGCAACGTCGCCGGGCGGTTCGGTGACGGCGCGGACGGGCAGAGATTTCGCCCCGACGATGAATCCGACGGAGAGGAAATCGATCAAGAGAAGACTGTTTCCGTCGAGGATCTCTTTGACGCAGTCTTCCGTGGCTTCGATCTGTTTTAAGTCGGGGAAAAGCGTAGAGAGCTCGACCTGTTCGGCGTCGGAATCCGTTGTGTTTTGTCGGGCGGAAGTTGCGCTCGACGCAACCCTGCCCCCCTCGTTTTTGAAATGTAACCGTGATAACGGGCGTGCGATGAGGTCGCCTAAAAGCTGTTTATCGACCATGCCGTCGGCGTATATAATGGCGCAGTTTGCGCCGTCAGCCGTCATAAATTCGTGGCTGAGGATATCCTCGGAGGGGAGTAATTTTTTTAACGTTTCCAAATTTTGTTGTAAGGAGCTGACCAAAGTATTCACATCAACAAGTTGTGTATTCGAAAAAAAAGTATGCAAAATCGCCGATAAAAAAAAGGAAAGACTTGACATGCGCCCTCGATTCCTATATAATGTAAAGGTAACGACGGTGTCGTTGCGTAGAAAAACTTTTTGAGGAATGCGATGGCTGTACAAACGTTGAACGGAGAACAACGCCTGGTGAACTTTTTGGGAGAATATGAGGTGCTGGAAGATATGCTACTCGACGGATTGAAAATCGTACAGGATACGCGGCTTTATCGTTTTACGTCCGATTCCGTGTTGTTGTCGCGGTTTGCCGTTCCCAAAAAAGGGGATATCGTGGCGGATTTTTGCGCCGGAAGCGGCATAGTCGGCTTCCATTTTTATGCATTGCATCGCGCGAAATTTCCCGATATGCCGATTACGCTGTTCGAGTTGCAGGCAGAGCTGTCCGCGCTTTCGCGGAAAACGGCTCTTTATAACGGGTTTGAAAATTTTTTCTTCGAGCAGGGGAAATTGCAAGAACTTCCCAAGCGGTATCACGAGCATTTTTCCTATATTCTTTGCAATCCGCCGTATGAGAAAGGCGGTTTCGACAATGACGAATATCACAAAGCGATCTGTCGCAAGGAGCTGACGATAACGCTTTCCGAAATCGCGCGGGCGGCGAGCTATGCTTTGAAATTCGGCGGAAGGTTTGCGATGTTGCATCGTGCGGATCGTTTGCCGGAAGTGTGTTACACGTTGAAAGAGCAACGTTTGGAAGTAAAAAAAATACAATTTGTTAGGGGCAGGGTTGCGTCGAAACCGTATTTGGTGATGGTCGAAGCCGTCAAGGGCGGCAAACCGCATTGCGAAATTCTGCCGGAACTCATTAATCAAAAATAAGGAAAGAGGTAATTATGGTCAGTTTTGTGGCGACGCCGATCGGAAATTTGAAAGATATTACGTTACGCGCATTAGAAACGCTGAAAGAGGCGGATGTTATTTTTTGTGAGGATACTCGGCATACGATCAAGCTTCTGAACGCTTACGAAATAAAAAAGCCGCTGTATGCGTGCCATAAATTCAACGAAACGGAAGCGGCGGAACGGATATTAGAATTCTCCCGACGCGGCGAAAAGGTCGTCGTGGTGTCCGACGCCGGTACGCCCGTTGTGTCCGATCCCGGCAATATCGTTTGTCAAACGTTGAGAAAAGCCGGAGAACCGTATACGCTGATTCCCGGCGCGTGTGCGTTCGTCGCGGCATTGGTTTTGTCGGCTCTTCCTGCCGATAAATTCGCGTTTTTAGGATTTTTGCCTGCGAAAAACGGGGAGAAGAAAACGTTTTTAGAAAAATTCAAAGATACGGAATTGACGCTTGCGTTTCATTCCGCGCCGCAGGATGTAGATAAAGACGTGAGGGCGATGTACGAGGTGTTCGGGGAGCGGCGCGCTTGCGCAGTTCGCGAAATCACCAAAATTCACGAAGATGCGCAGGCGTTTATGCTTTCCCGAGGCTTGGAAGGGGAAAAACGTGGCGAGTACGTTTTGATTGTGGAAGGCTCGACTCATCGCGAAAGTCCGTTGAACGCGCTTAGCGAAAAGGAGCATATTCAACACTATATGGCGGCAGGATTGGATAAAAAGGAAGCGTTGAAACGGGCGGCGAAGGATAGGGGCGTTTCTAAATCCGAGCTGTATCCTTTCGCAATCGATTTATAAGCGTCGAAAAACGGAGCGGACACGGTAAAAATTCACGAATTTTTTATCGTATTTTCGCGTGAAATGCAAACAAACGGTTTATAATATTGTAATAAGACAAGATAAAACGTAGGGAGACGGTTATGTATATCTATTATGTATTTTCCTTTTTATTGATTTTGGTATGCGGCGTGTGTGCCGCTTCGGCGAGCGCAAAGGTGCGTTCGGCGTATCGCGCATACGGAGAGATGCCGACGGCTTCGCATATGACGGGGTATGACACGGCGACACGGTTGCTCCGCAAAAACGGTGTGAACGATATTTCCGTCGGTAGGGTTCGCGGTTCGTTGACCGATCATTATCACCCGACGAAACGCGTCGTCAATCTTTCGGAAAGCGTTTACGGTGACGATTCCATCGCTTCGGTTGCTGTTGCAGCTCATGAAATCGGGCACGTTATGCAAAACAAAAAAGGCTATTTGCCTTATAAAATTCGTAATATATTAGTACCGATTACTAATATTGGCAGCAAATTGTCCATGCCATTGGTTATAATAGGATTAATTCTCGATATATTCGTAACAACAACGGCAGATACTTCTATTGGATATTATTTCGCTTTGGTTGGCGTGGGACTGTATGGTTTGGCTACGCTGTTTGCGTTGGTGACGTTACCGGTGGAGCTTGACGCCAGTCGACGCGCGAAAAAGATGTTGGTCGAAGAGGGAATTTTGCAGGAAGAGGAGTTGCCGTACGCGAGTAAAATGTTGTCTGCGGCGGCGAATACGTACGTTGCTTCGTTGTTGAGTTCGCTCGTGTATTTCTTGCGGTTTGCGCTGTGGGTGTTGATGCTTTTCGGCGGAAACAGAAGAGATAGGAGATAATGCGCGGTTGCACGGGCGCGTCATTACAATATTTACGGGAGTATCGGTATATGTTTTGTAAAGAAAAGGAAGTGAAAATGATTGCGCACCGCGGCTATAGTGGCGTGATGACGGAAAATACGTTGCCGGCGTTCGAGGCGGCAGGCGAGCGTGATTATTACGGAATAGAAACGGACGTGCATGTGACGAAAGACGGAAAATTTATTATCGTACACGATGATAATTTGAAACGAATTGCCGATTTGGATATCGTCGTGGAAGAAAGAACGTTCGAGGAACTTCGCGCCGTGCGTTTTAGCGATTTGCACGGAATTTCGGAAGAGAAAAATTTATATTTGCCGACTCTAGAAGAATATATAGACGTTTGCAAACGATATAATAAGCAGGCGATTTTGGAGCTCAAAAACGCGCTGACGAGAGACCTTGTTTGGAAAATCGCGGCACGAATCGAGAATATGGCGTGGTTGGAAAAGACGACGTTTATTTCCTTCTCACGGGACAATCTTTTGTGGCTTCGAGAGCGTTATGCCGACGCAGAAGCGCAGTATTTATCAGGCGAATGTTCGGACGCGGACGTCGCGTTTATGATAGAGAATCGTTTCGGCGGCGATATTTGTTATGTGGCTTTACAGGAGCGGCACGTGGAAGCGTTGCATGCGGCAGGTTTAGAAGTCAACGTTTGGACGGTGGATCGAACGGAGGACGCAAATCGTATGCGAGGCCTCGGTGTGGATTACATAACGACGAATATTTTGGAGTAAGTAAAACGCTCGACGATTTTGTCGAGCGATAAAGAAAAATGCCTCCTTCTAAAAAGGAAGCATTTTTTTGATCGTTTTTTTGCAACGAAACGCGTTCGTTGCGGAAAGCTCCGATACGATTAAAGTTCTGCGAAGTATTTAATCGTTCTAACCATCTGGCTGGTGTAGGAGTTTTCGTTATCGTACCAAGAAACGACTTTAACCATGGTCGTGCCGTCGCCCATAGGCATGCACTTCGTCTGCGTAGCATCGAACAACGAACCATAGGTGATACCGATGATGTCGGAAGAAACGAGTTCTTCTTCGGTGTAGCCGAAGGATGCGGAAGCCGCGTCTTTCATTGCCTTGTTTACGGTAGCCGCGTCGATTTCACCGTCGCAGATCGCAACGAGCTGGGTAAGCGAACCGGTGGGAACGGGTACACGTTGTGCGCAACCGTCCAAAACGCCGTTCAATTCGGGGATAACAAGACCGATAGCTTTTGCTGCACCCGTGGAGTTGGGAACGATGTTTGCTGCAGCGGCACGCGCACGACGAAGGTCGCCTTTGCGGTGAGGTCCGTCAAGAACCATCTGGTCGCCGGTGTATGCGTGAATCGTGGTCATGTAACCTTTCTTAATTTTAGCAAGCTTGTTCAACGTGTTTGCCATAGGAGCAAGACAGTTGGTGGTGCAGGAAGCTGCGGAAATGATGTTGTCGCTCTTCGTCAACGTCTTTTCGTTTACGCTATAAACGATGGTAGGAAGGTCGTTGCCTGCGGGTGCGGAAATAACGACTTTCTTTGCGCCTGCTTTGATGTGCGCTTCGCTCTTTGCTTTGGACGTATAGAAACCAGTACATTCCAAAACAACGTCAACGTCGTATTCAGCCCAAGGGCAGTTAGCGGCGTCTTTTTCGGCGTAGATCTTAATGGTCTTGCCGTTTACGGTGATGGTACCTGCTTCGTCGTCGGCGGTAACCTTATCGCAGTACTTGTATCTGCCCTGAGCAGTATCGTACTTCAAAAGGTGCGCGAGCATGGAAGGGCTGGTAAGGTCGTTGATAGCAACTACTTCATAACCTTCCGCGTCGAACATCTGTCTGAACGCAAGACGACCGATACGGCCGAAACCGTTGATTGCAACTTTTACGTTTGCCATAATATAAATCCTCCGATTATATGAAAATATTATTTTGTGACTTCTTTCGCGGGCGGAATTTACAAGGGTAAATCCGCTCTTGTCCGAATACTATTTTACCACACTTTTTTTAATTCGTCAATAGTTTTAGCGTGTATAGAGAAAAATCTTTTGTAGGTTTGTCAAACATATGAGACTGTTTTTAGGAAAAAATTTTAATTATG
>CAYZOF010000025.1:0-22700 GCA_964479935.1 uncultured Clostridia bacterium
CAAGGGCTATGCCCGAAAAATAAAAACCACGTGCTATGCACGTGGATGATTATTTCGGAATATTTTTATTCGTCGTTTTCCTGTTTTCGTTTTTTCAAACCTACAAACAATGCCGCCAATAACGCACCGCCCGTCCATACGACGGAAATACTCGATTGACAGTTGTTCGTCGTATTCGATAAATCGTCGCTCGGAGTCTTGTTCGCGTCGGAATTATTTGAATCAGGGGAGTCGCTACCCGTCAGCGTGGGCATCAGTGCGGGCAGAACTTCAATTTCGGAATAAGGACAATTTTCGCAGAACCGCTGTTTGTAACCGTCCGATTCGGAGGTAGGTTTTTCTACGGTAAACCATTTACCGAAGACGTGTTCGCAAGACGAGCTGCTTTCCGTGACGGAAGAAGAATTTGACAAACTTGAAGAGTTAGAGGAGTTCGAAGAACTCGACGCACTCGAAGAATCGGTGCTTGTGTTGCCGTTGCTTGTGTTATCGGAGGAGGGCGTCGTCATATTGGCAGGGACACTTCTTCCGAACAATAACCAAGCGTATTCGGGATAATCGACAAATACGTTTCTCGTACCCGTAATGGCTTGCACGGCGTCGTTTCTGCCCATTTCCCACGTATCGACGGGGTCTTCTTCCATCCATTGCAACAAAACGGTGAGGTTTTCCATTACGCCGTTTTTGCCCCACATCTTGCCCGTATTTCCCCAACGTACGTAGACGTACAGGCAAATTCTTGCGCAGTCGCCACGCAAATTTTGTCCTTCGCCGTTCGGGTCGTAGTATCCGTTCGCTTTCTGACCGTAGGCGGTGTTTCCGCGGGTAGTATTTTCGCTCGTCGACGTAGGACGGAGCATCATAATATCGTTTTCGTTTTGCCCGTTTAAGCCTTTGCTGTTCGGCCACGTGTGTTCTCTATTCCAACCGCTTCCCCAGCTACCGTTAAGCTGCAGACCGGAATAAAAGGAAGAAATATGGGAAGAATTTCCGTTTACGCAGTCGGTATAGCGATATTCGGATTTTGTTTCATTGTAGCTCGTTATATGGGAATGTTTCGAGGTCATTAGCGTTTTTAAAGAACTATACAACGCACTGTCCGAAGCATTGCTTTGCGAGGTGCCGCCGCTCTTTTGCGAGAGCGTTTCATAAACGTAGCTCCCCGTATAGAAGCTTTGCGCATAGGTGGTAAGGAAGGTGCATTCCTCGTTACGTGCGCCCCAGTTGGCGATGTAGTTGCCGTTTTCGACGTATTTTACGTCGGAGGCTTTCGTGTACCCCGTAGGCGTTCCCAACAAGATATCGGACGCCGCCGATGCGACGGTTGTCGGGTTGTTTGCGGTAGACAGCGCAACTGCAGGCGTTGCGATAGAGAATAATAAAGCAACGCTAAAACAAAGTTTCGTTAATTTTTTCATGTTGACCTTCTTTTGATTTTGTTCATAAATATTCTAACACAAAGAAAGTCGATTGTCAAACAGAAAACATGCATGATTTTCGATAAAGAGAAAAAAATTACCGTTCTTGCCGTTTTTGCATTTTTTTCCAGTTAACGAATCCGTATAGGTCGTTGATAAGAAACACGACGAAACAAATGACCACCGAGATATAGGAAAGATCCGACGTCGCCGCCAGTATCCATAAAACGATTAAAACGACGTCGTTTAAGGCGTACCCGAGTGCGTAATATGGGCTGCGTTTTGCTGTTAAATAGACGGCGATAAAGCTTGTGGTGACGGAGATTGAGCTCGGTAATAAATTCGCCGTATGAAAATATTTCAAAATGAAATAAAAAATCAAGGTGACGACGAGCGACAACAGCAGCATAAACAGCATTTCTTTTTTGCTAACGCTGTTGACGCGGACTTCTTTTTTGTTGCCGTGGTAAGGATGCTTCAACCAAGAGATCAAGGCGACGAGAGCCATCGGCGCACTCATGCAAAGATAGGTGAGCATTTCGCCGTAGTAGGCGCAGGAATAGGAGATTGCGCCGTAGAAGATACTGAACACGATCATCAATATTTGTCCGATCGGATTGCCTTTTGCATTAAGAATCAGCGAGGTAACTCCGAGAAGCGAGGCGAAGAGCGTGGCGTAATTGACGCGGTCGAACAGACAGAACGATACAATCAACAGCGCAGCGGAGGAACACCATAAAAGGCGTTCGGTTTTGGTGAAGTAACAGAGAAAACGTTTAATCGTTTGCATAAAAAACCTCAAAAAAAGCATCCGTTTCGTACATCTTCCAAGACCTAACGATGTACCAAACGAATGCGTGGCATTTTTTTCTACCCGGTGGCAGATATTGAATTGTTTATAGTATAACATAACGCAGAAAGCGTGTCAAGCAAAAAATAGAAGATTTTACATAATTTTTTTGGAGGGAGAATCAGAAATCGTCATCGTCTTCCTCGTCCTCATCTTCTTCCTCGTATTCGTAATATTCGTCGGCGGAAACGTATTCGAAGTCGTCGTCCTTTTCCGTTTCTTCTTCGTCGTCTTCTTCGCTTTCCTCTTCCTCGTCCTCGAGGACGAAGTCGGGGATGTATTCCTCCTCGTCGAGGTCGGCGAATTCACGCCAAGCGGCGTTTTCGTCGTCTTCTTCCTCCGAATGCTCGGCTTCGTACGGATCGCGGTGTTCCGTTTCGTCCTGTTGAAAAGGTGAGTTTGTTTCCTCGGATTCGTATTCCTCAATAAGGAGTTCTTCCAATTCGTCTTGCCGTCTGAACGCCTGTTTTTTGCAGATATCGCAACGTTCTTGCGTGTCCAAATCTATATAATTCAGGTTGCATTGCGGACAGATTCCGTATCGCGCCATAGCGTCACCTCTAAGAAATAATACTGCTAAATTATAGCCGATTTTTTCATTTTTTGCAAACGTTTTTTTCAAAAAAGTTTGATTTTTTATTAGAAATTTTTTAAAAAAAGTGTTAAAATAAAGGAAAAAGTATAGGAAAGACAACGGAGAAGTCATATGAAGATTCATGTTTTTCGCGAGGTGAATTCTTCGTCGTTTTCCGTATAGGCAGGTGAATGGAATGCAACAATCGCGGTATATAAAGTCGACGACAATCACAGAGGTCAAAAAGTATATCGAAAGGTTATACGCGCAGGAGAAACGTATCGTCGTGACGCTTCCGAAAACGCGTTCGAAGAGCGCGGAATATACGGCTTCCATCGAGGGAGTATATGCAAAATTTTTCACGGTGAAGGACGACAAACTCGGGGTTGCGTATACGATACAATATATCGATTTGCTCACGGGAACACTGTCCGTGGCGGAGTCGCAAAATCCGAACGAGAGCGATATTTTGCCATGAAAAAAGTAAAAAAATTGCGAAAAAATATTTGCGAAAAAATCAAAAATGTGATATACTAAACGAAGTGTGTAGTCGAAAGGCGTAAGTCCAGCTGTGGTCGGACTTACGCCTTTTTTGCGTGTAAAAAAATATACGGAGGTATTTTTATGGTAGAAAATAAAATGAGTACGCAAAAAATCAAGAAGTTACTTTGGACAATGGGACTTCCCATGATATTGTCTATGGTTTTACAGGCTCTGTACAACATCGTCGATACGATGTTCGTTATCAATATGGGGGCGGACGGAACGCTTGGAAATCTTGCACTGTCGGCGGCGTTTCCCGTACAGATTCTAATGATTGCCGTGGGGGTCGGTTCGGGCGTCGGAATCAACGCGTTGTTGTCCAAAAATCTCGGCGCGGGGAATAGGACGGAGGTGAATAAAATCGCAGGGAACGGTATCGTCCTTATCGGTTTGTTTTATGCGATCTTTCTTTTGTTCGGTCTGTTTTTCGTTGAGCCGTATATGCGTTTGATGTCGAAAGAGGAAATCGTCGTGGCGATGGGAACGGAATATTTGCGTATTTGCTGTTGTTTGTCTGTCGGCTCGATCGGTTTTGCCATCGCGGAGCGTTTTTTAATGTCAACGGGAAAGACGTTGTATTCCATGATTTCGCAAGTGGTCGGCGCGTTGGCTAACATCGTATTGGATTACGTTTTTATTTATCCTTTGCAAATGGGGCTTGCAGGGGCGGCGTACTCTACCGTTATCGGACAGATTTTATCGTTCGTATCGGCGATGATATTGCACTACGCGACGAATAAAGAGATCGACGGCAGCATGAAATATGTGAGGGCGGAAGGGAGAATTGTTAAAAATATCTATAAAATCGGCTTTCCCGCGTTCTTAATGCAGGGGATGCTCGCTCTAATGATGTTCGGAGTGTTATTGATTATCGGAACGATGGAGAACGTTTATGCGGTAAATTTGCTGTCGGGGAGTTTCGGTATTTATTATAAGTTGATGCAAACGGCGTTGTTTGCGGCGTTCGGTCTTTCCAATACGCTCATTTCCGTGACGTCCTATAATTACGGCAAAGGGAATTATACCCGTGTACGAGAAACGATAAAATACGGCATCGTCGATTCCGTCATCGTAACGGCGATTTTGACTTTGTTGTATCAAGTATTTGCCGTGCCGATTTCCGATTTATTCGCTTTGACCGTCGAGGAGTCTTCCGTCGTGGCAAAAAGCGACGTTCTTCGCGTCTGTCGAATCGCCTTACACATTGCGACGATCGGTTATACATTTATGGGATTCAGTGTAGCGGTGCAAGGCGTATTGCAAGGTTTCAACGAAGTGTATTCGCCTTTGATTATTTCGGTGTTGCGATTGCTCGTTTTTGTTTTGCCGCTCGTCTATATTTTCACGAGAAGTCAACATGCCGAAACGTTGCTTTGGTGGGCGTTCCCGATTGCGGAATTCTTAACGGCTTGCGTGTCGTATTTTCTATTACGCGCAGCGATCGGGAAAAATCTCGCGCCGCTCGAGCGGCAATAGGCAATGCCGAATCGTCGGAATAAAAAGTTCGTATCAAACGAGTATCAAACGAAAATCGTAGCGGAAACGCTTGACTTTTGCAGTAGGAAAAGGTATCATATTGACATAGAGTTTTTCGATTCGAAAAGGAAACAATGATCCGATGAGCAAAACATATTACGGCGGAATAAGTCTCCGACAGAACGGAGCTTATTTCGTTTTTTTTGCTATTAAGGCAAAAAATGGTTAATCGGAATACTTTTTTTGAAAAATGTCGGATTTTGATATAGATTTTTTGTAAAATTGTATTGATTTAGCAAGAATTATATTGTAAAATATTGATATCGGTATGTAAGGAATTTTTTCTTGCTCCAATACCGAATGTCGGAAATCCTAAAAAGCGAGATTCTTAAGAAGACATAGAGGACTTGAAAAATGAATATACAATACTATTCGGGCGAAACGGACAGTGCAAAATATATTTATTTAAAAAAAGACGATTTATTGCAACCCGTCGGGGAATTTCATGACAGTATAGAAATTATTTTTATGCTGGAAGGCAGGGCGGAAGGACATTTATACGACCGCACTTATATCTTGGAACCGGGCGATATCTTTTTTGTGGACAGTTATGAGGGGCATTGGTACAAGCATTTGACGGAGAAAATTTTGGCGTACGTACTGGTGTTGAGCCGCGAGTATTTGCAGGCTTTTCGCGACTTGTACCCGAATCAAACGTTTATGACCTATATGTCGGATAAAAAGGTCAACGAGAAGCTCTTTCGACTGATTTCCGATTGGTACTATGAGGAAAATAAAATACATATTAAGGATTTGGGGTACGCCAACGTATTGTTTTCGTATTTGCTGGAAAGCTACGCGTTGACGAAACGCACCATAAAGAATGACAGAGAAGAATTCATCAAAGTTTTGTTGTTATATTTGCACGAGCATTATTTGGAGGATATCACGTTGGCGAAAGTATCCAAGGCATTGGGCTATTCGGTGGATTATTGCTCTAAAGTGTTAAAGAAGAGCATCGGACGGAGTTTCCGTGACTATATCAACATGTTGCGGATTCGGAAAGCGAACGCGTTGATGCAGGATAAGAGCTTGGATATGACGACGTTGGAAATTCTATACAAATGCGGCTTTAAGTCGGCGGCAACGTTTTATCGTGCGAAAAAGCATTTCGCCAACGAGGGATTGACGTCGAATTTATATAAAAATGAAAAATATATCGAAGACAAGGAGAATCGAAATGAATAAAATTGTAACAGTTTCAATTATTGGACTCGGCGGCAGAGGCGGCGAAGCCTACGGCAGATATCTCGTCGAGCAGAAAGAAAAATTTCAAATCACGAACGTATGCGATATTAATCCCGTTCGCTTGCAGAAATACGGCGATTTGTTCGGGGTGGAGGCGCAGAATCGTTTTGACGACGAGGACGCGTTTTTCGCGGAAAAGCGTAGCGACGTGCTTTTTGTCACCACGCAAGATCAATTGCATATACGTATGGCAAAGCGAGCGTTAAACTTGGGATATGACCTCGTTTTGGAGAAACCCATTTCCGATAAAGCGGAGGAATTGAGGGAGCTTTCCGAATTGGCGCATAAGACGGGCAGAAAAATCATGGTATGCCACGTTTTGCGCTATACGGTGATGATGCGTAAGCTGAAAGAAGTTTTGAATAGCGGCGCAATCGGCAGATTGATCTCCATTGATCATACCGAGAACGTTGTATTCTGGCATGAAGCGCATTCCTATGTAAGAGGGAACTGGCGCAACCGCGGACAGGCGACTCCGATGATTATGGCGAAATGCTGTCACGACTTGGATCTGATTCAGGACTTCGTCGGGAGTGAATGCCGTTCGGTGGCTTCTATGGGTAGCCTTGCTTACTTCAAAGCGGAAAACAAGCCGCAGGGGGCGACGGACAGATGTATAAATTGCCCGTATATCGACAGTTGCGTGTACAGTGCGAAAAAAGTATATATCGATATGTGGAAGGACGCAGGTAAACCTGCAAACCGTTTCCCGTTCTCGTTGGTAAGCGACGCGTATCCCACAACGGAAGAAGCGTTGTACAAGGCGATTGAAACGAATATGTACGGCAGATGCGTGTTCGCTTGCGACAATGACGTCGTGGACAATCAAACCGTGATTATGCAATTCGAAAACGGCGTAACGGCGACTTTGAAAATGGAAGCGTTCGTAAAAGATGGCGGCAGAGATATCCGTTTCTTCGGTACGGAAGGCGAATTGGACCTTCGCGAGGGCGAAGATACGATCACCTTGAAAAAGTATTTCGGAGAAAATACCATTTGGAAGATCAGCGAACTCACGGACGATTTGGAAGGGCACGGCGGCGGCGATCATCGAATGATTGACGAATTGTACGACATTATGACGGGAAAAACGCCCGAAGTGGCAACTTCCATCGACGAATCGATCGAAAGCCATTACATGGCGTTGGCGGCGGAAGAATCTCGTTTGAACGGCGGAAAACTTATAGAGCTTTCTAAATACAGAAAATAACAGAACAGGAGAGAAAAACGGTGCGCAAAAAAAATTGGTTGAGCTTGTTGCTTGCGGTTTCGGTGGCTTCTTCTTTTACGGGGTGTCTGGATATAGGGGAATCGGAGCAAAGCGGAAATTCCGGCTGGAGTTCCGGTGGTGATTACACGCAGATAAAAGCCGACGACGATTTGTATGCAACCACGATAAATTCTTTGGTTGCGACGGATTCGTTGGGGAGATCTTTTGAAGAGGCTGTCGTTACGGATTCTAACAAGAAAGTCGGTCTGTTTTACTGGGTATGGCACGGGGTACATACGAATTCGGGAATTTTTAATATCAGCGAATTATTAGAAAACGATCCAGACGCGCTCTGGGGAACGGACGCAAGCGTGAAGGACAAATCGCCTATTAACGCAATGCATTATTGGGGTGAGCCTCTCTACGGCTATTATTCCTCCGATGACCCGTGGGTCATTAAAAAGCATTTGGAGCTGTTCGTGATGTCGGGAATCGATTATCTTGCACTCGATTTGACGAATTTAATCACTTATGACGAAACGATTAAGCTTTTGGCGGCGGAGATTCAACGCCTGCAGGAACAAGGGTGGAACGCTCCGACGATTTTGCCGATTTTTGGCGCAAATATCAGTTCGAGAAATAATATTTATACATTCTATCAGAATTTTTATATGAATGCCGAATACGATTCAATCTGGTACAAGGAAAACGGCAAACCCGTTCTTTGCATTGATTATACGGACGGCGGAACGGATTCCTACGGAGATATTTTCGAATATATCAAAACACACGACGACTTGACGGAGACGCAGTTGAGCGAGTTCAAGTCGCACTTCACGTTCCGAAACACGTTGTGGCCTTATCAGCACGAGGAGAAGAACGATAAGCTTGCCGACGACGATATGTCGTGGATCGATTGGTATTATCCGCAACATATTACGGGGAAAGGGTATATGAACGTTTCCGTGGCGCAGCATCCCTCGTACGCGTTTGCTTCGTCCGAGCACCCCGAATTCAGAAATTTATATTACAACAAGAATTGGGGCAGAGGCTGGGATTATACGACGCAAACGAATAACTATCGTAACGTTCTTTCGGGGACGAACCTTGAAAGTCAATGGCAGACGGCGTTTGACAATTACGACAAAGTGCAAGAAGTCATGGTTACGGGGTGGAACGAGTGGATCGCGCAGAAGCTGACGAATTATCATAGTTCGTTTAACGGTTACGTAATGTTTGCCGACCAATTCAATATGGAATTTTCGCGAGATTTGGAAATGATGGCGGATGAAGACGGCTACGGCGACAATTTCTATTTACAGAATATGCGCAACACACGTAAATTTAAGAACCAAACGACTACCGCGTTCGTCGGCGGCAAGGCGAGTCCGTCGTTGGATAAGTTGGACGGTTGGGATAAGGGCAGGACGTATATGGATATAGGCGGCGAAGTTGTGGAGCGTAACCACCGCAACACGGACGGTTCGGCTATGTACGTAAATAAGACGAATCGTAACGACGTGGTGTCTACGCAGGTTGTCAACGACGGCGAGTATCTGTATATCAAGATCAATACGTTGAACGACATCGTCGTCGACGAGCAAGCGAATAACAATTTGAATATTCTGCTTTCTATATCGGGTAGTCAAGCTCCCTCGTGGGCGGGGTATCAGTTTATTCTCAACCGTACCGCGCCGAAATTCGGTTTGTCTAAGACGAGCTTGGAACAGGTAAAGGAGCAGGGCAGGTATGCGTTCACGAATGTTTGCGATGTCGATAGCTATATGGAAGGGAAAACGTTTACCGTAAAAATACCGCTCTTGAAACTCGGGATTTCAAACTCGAAAAACTTTACGATCGACTTCAAAGTGGCAGACGGAATTTCCGATCCATCCAATATCATGAAGTATTACGTGGACGGTGAATCGGCGCCCATCGGCAGACTGAATTATCGTTACAACGCAGGAAAATAAAAAATAAGGAGATATCCTATGAAAAAGAAAGGTTTGATTGGTTTGTTGGCATTTGCCGCAGGTTGCTGTATTTGTGCAGGCGCGACTTGGAAAGCGGAAACGCATGCGCAGGCAGAGTCTGCAATGGCAGAAACGACGTTGACGGGAATGGCATGGAAGAATAACGGTTTCTGTTTTTCTTTGAGCAATACCGACTATCAGGGAGTGTCGGGGAACGGTATTCCCGGCGTGAGCATTTCCGAATACAACTATTTAAGCTCGATTACCGTTTATAAAGGCGAAACGTCCGTGACGCTCGGTGAAATCGTCGGTGGTTCTTCCTTCTACAATATGTGGACGGAGCAGAATACCTACACGGTGCAGGTTGCAGAGGCTTGGCAATCGGGCGTGACGAAAGTCGTCGTTCCTAAGGGCACAGAGTTCCCGTCCGTGGCATATACGGGGTATACGCCTTGGACGGAGGACAACTCGGCAAGCTTCGTTTCACCCACTACGGACGAAAGAACGGGGTTTGTCACCGATGTCGAGGTCGTGTATACTTCGGACGGCAACGGGAACTTTATCGCGCAAAGACAGCTCGATGTCGAAGAAAAGGAAATTGTAGTCAAGAATATTCATATCCGTGGCGAACATAAGGACGGCGAAAATCGCGATCATTGTTTCTTGATTATTTTCTTGTCGGAATCCGATTACGAGGGGAGTACCGTATCGATCGGTTCCGCACTGTTAGAATACAATTTCATGGACAAAATCAAGCTTTGGACGTCCGAAACGGAGTACGTTACGCTGAAAGAAGCGTACAACAAACAAGGCGGCACGAAAGAGGCGTATTATAATCTTTGGGGCGAAGAGAATGCCATCGGCATACAGCTCGGCGGTTACGATTCCAACGGCGCGTCGTTTGTAAAAGTTACGATCGACGAGGATTGTCAATTTCCTTCGCAGGCATATACTACGGGCACGGAAACGTCGAAAAAGCCTACGTACGTGATGAAACGTAGCGCAGAATGCACGCCTACGGATATTTCGAATCCGTATATGGTCACGACTTGGAAAATTGTGATTGACAACGCCGTATCCGAGGATTTGCCCGTTGTGAAACAGGATATCGCCGTACGCAGCGACGATTATATCGGTATTCAGATCCGTGGCGATGAAGAGCAGGCTTTGCCTAACGGCAAACCGCATTGCTTTATTCTGTTCTATCTGCCCGAAGATTTGACGGATTTCCCCGTTTCTTCGGCAGGTACGCCGCAACAGACGGCTATCAGTCCTTCAAGAGCAAAAAATTACAATACGCTCGATAATATATGGCTTTGGACTTCGGAAACGGAATACATTACCTTGCGCGATGCTTATGAAACCGAGGGCGGTACGAAAGAAATGTATTACAATATTTGGAACGAAGAAAATTGCGTCGCCTACGCATTGGGCGGTTACGACGGCAAATCGTTTGTGAAGATTACCGTTTTGAAAGGTTGCGAATTTCCGTCCTATTCGTTTACGGAATTAGATCTGTACCCCACGGAAAGAAAAGCGTACGTGCAAGCGGCTACGATCGATTTCATCGACTGGTCGCCCGATGTGTATATGTCTACCAACTGGCGCGCGAATACGGAACGAGGCACGGTGGCGGTGACGGACGTGAAATTTAACGTTGAAGGCGAGGATAATATGCTTCGCTTGACGCTCGACGGAACGGACTTCCCGACGGACGGCGAGCTGAAAATCGCAACGGGCGGTTTGGAAAGCATTTTCCCCAATGACGACTTTTTTGATAATATTTTGATCGACGGCGTGACCGTCCGCGAGTATATGACGAAAAACAGCAAAGAATGGGTGAACGCGTATTTCAATTACGACGGTTACGGTACGTTCGCGTTTAACGTTCCCGGCTTAACGAAAGATAGCGAGATTTCTTCGATTATTTTGAAAAAAGGTTTTTGCGTTCCGGCGTATGAAAATCCCGAGGCGTCTTTGCGTGAATACCGAGTAATCTATTATACCATCGATTCCGCAATAGAATTTGTCAAGTCGGCGGACGGAGCTTGGGGCAAACAGGAAAGCGTAACATGGACGGTTACTTTTGACGGCGCGAATCCCGTAAAAGTAAAAGACGGCGAGAAGATCCCTACGGACGCGTACCCGACAGATCCCGTAAAAGACGGATATACGTTTATCGGTTGGTATGACGGCGAAAGAGAATGGCGTTCGTCCGATCGAGTTTCGGGAAATCTCGATCTGGTTGCGAAATATAAGGAATCGGAAGACGTCGACAGCTCGTCCGATTCGTCGAGCGAATCGAAAACAGGTTGTTTCTCGGCGTTGAACGGGAGTTGTGTGGCGAGTCTCGCTCTGTTTGCGGCGGTACTCGGTTTGAAAAAACGTAAAGAAAATCAATAATATCAATTAAAACGGCATAATCAGCCGATTGCGTAAAAGAACGGATATAGCGTTTTTGAAAAAATGCAGCCCTAGGGCTATTTGTTGTGTGTGACACAACAAATAAAAGTATTTACCTGACTATGGGGCAGAAAACGCGGACTCGTTTTATCGAAATCGGTTGAAAAAAATACAAGCAATAAAGGAGATTATTATGAGAACAAAAAGAGCAATGAGCATGGTATTATGTGCAATGATGGTGACGGGAATGTCGGCTTGCGGTACGCCGCCGATGGGAGATTCGTCGGTAGAAGGCAAATATAACATTACGGTCGCATGTCAACAGGAAGAAGGCGAAATCGAAGTATTGGAAAAATTGGCGGAAGAATACGAAAAAACGCATACGGACGTCAATATCATCGTTAAAGATTTCGGTGGCGGCGGTTTGGACGATTATATGACGAACAACGGCAGAGTAAATACCCTCGCCGATATCGTATGGGTTCCAGACGACTTGTTTGCGCCTTGGGCGGAAAAAGGTAACTTTTTCTTGGATTTGAGGGAGTTTTATGAGTCGAGCCCCGAAACGGCGTATTCCAATTATTACGAATCGATGTTGCATGCGGCTTCCTATTCGGGCGAATACAAACCTTTGAGCGAAAGCACCGAAGCAAAGTACGGTTTGTATTATGCGCCTCGTGACTATAATAAAATCGGTATTGCGTATAACACGCAACTTTTCGAGCAGTTCGGCATCGATGTTCCTACCGATTTTTCGAGTGAAGCTTGGAACATGACGACGTTTATCCAATTCTTGCAAGACGCGGCGGAGAATATTAAGGATAAGGGGACATCGTACGCTATGACGTATAGAGTCATTTCCCTGTTCTTACAATGGGAGCCGGTCTATACGACGGTATTCAACGCAATGGGTAGCGACGGACTTGTGAAAGAGGACGGAACGCTCAATTTGGACAGCGAAACCAACCGCGCGATTATGAGAAAACTCTACGACGAGCTGTTCGTCAACGAAACGATTATCGGTTCGGAAGCGGATTTCAAAAAAGGCTACACGTTGATGGCTACCTGCGTACGTCCTACGGCGTATACGGCATATCAGCAACGCGAAGGTACGATAGATTTCCTTCCTTTCCCTGCGGAAGAGATCGGTGCAGGTTGTTCCGGCTATGCGATTACGAGGGCGAAAGCAGACGAAACGCAAACCGCAAACGGCGTAACGAAGACCAATAAAGAGCTTTGCTGGGATTTCATTAAGTATATCATCACGCAAGAAGGACAGGAAGTTGCAGGTTCGTTCGGTACGAGCGTTCCCGTATTGAAGTCTTTGGAAAAGACCGGTTCTTGGACAAAAGCGATGGGCGAGGACAAAAATCATTCCGCTTGGCTTGCCGGTAAGGAACTTCGTTTGACGACGTACAACCGTTACGATACGCAGATTCGTACGACGCTTCGTTCCAACGTAACGGCAATTCTCAGCGATTTGCAAAACAAGACGAGCGGCGAAGTAAGCAAATTTGAGGGCAAATTGACGACGCAGACGAACGAATTTAATAAAAAAGTCAACGAAAACAAGTAATATTGGGGTTTTCTTATGATAAACGCTAAGACAAGAAAGTGGAGCAAAATCAAAAAGAGAGCGTGCGGATTTTTATACCAAATTCCCGTGCTCGTCGGGTTGCTGTTTTTTACGCTCATTCCGATGATACTCTCGCTTTGGTACAGCTTGCACGATTATAATAATTATACGTTTGAACTGAGTAATTTCGGTTTGCAAAACTATAAAGAAATTTTCAGTCAACGCGGTTGGACGGGAATATACGGCGTGGGAACGTCGTTATTCCTCACCTTCCGGTATGCCGTCGTATCGATTGTTTTTAATATGGTCGGTTCGTATCTGCTCGCACTGTTTTTGAATCAAAACTTGAAAGGGATTTCCGCTTTCCGCGTGCTGTATTATCTGCCGTGTTTGATTCCGTCGGTGGCAGGTTCGTTGCTCTGGACGGATATTCTCCACGTGGATCACGGGTACTTGAACACCGTTTTGCGTATATTCGGCTTTAAGGGTTTTACTTTTTACAGTCAGGAAAGCACGGTATTCCCGACATTGATTTTGACGAGCGTCACGGGCTGGGGCGGCAATATGATTATGTGGCTGTCGCAGATGAAAAACGTCCCGAGCGAGTTGTACGAGGTGGCGGATCTCGACGGTGCAGGGTATTGGAGAAAAACGCTTAATATTACCATTCCTTTGACGACCTCGATGATTTTTTATTTGTTGATTACGGGCATTATCGGTGCGTTGCAGTCTTACAGCGGCATCTACCCGTTGCGTACGGCAAATACCGCCGCAAGAGATCAGTTGTACTTTATCGTGGTGAAAATTTACGATACTTACCGAGGTGACGCGAACTACTCGTACGCCTGCGCGTTGTCGTGGTTCTTGTTCTTGATTATCGGCTTGTTGACGTCGTTCGTATTCAAAACGAGCAAGTGGGTTTATTACGGAGAGGAGGCTTAAAACATGGAAGAAGTTATGCAAGAAACGGCATTGCCGAACGCCCTGCCCGAACAGCCTTCCGGCAAGGATATCAAGGCGAATATGCATAGGAATAAACTTATCAAAAAGATTGTCAGCTACGTATTTTTGTGTCTGTTTTCCGTGATAATGATTTTTCCCGTATATTGCTTGTTGGTGCGTTCGTTTATGTCGAATGCGGAATCCAGCACGAATGCGCTGTGGCCCTCCGCGTTCAGTTTGAAATCGTATGCGGCATTCTTCGACGAATACAATCTTTGGTATTTAAAAAATACGCTGTTCATTTGCGTGATGAAGATTGCCGGAGTTTGTCTGATGGCGTCCTTGACGGCGTACGGCTTGGCAAAGGTGGATTGCGGCTGTAACAAGTTCATTTTTACCTTGATTTTGTCTACGGTTTTGTTACCGTCCATGGTCACGGCGATTCCGCAATATATCATCTATGAAAAAATCAACTGGAACAACAGTCTGTATCCGTTGTGGTTGCCGATTTGGTTCGGCGGCGGCGCGATGAATATTTTCTTGATTCGTCAGTTTATTCGAGGCATCCCCAACTCGCTTTGCGAGGCGGCGACCTTGGACGGAGCAAACAGCTTCACCATTTATTGGCGTATCATTTTGCCGTTGATCAAACCGATTTTGATTTATTTGGCAGTGCAGAATTTCAACGCCACGTGGAACGACTTTGAAGGGCCGATGTCCTTTATTTCCAACAACCAACAATACTGGACGCTTTCGTTGGCGTTGTACAAACGCTCCGTTAGCGTGTCCAACCCGATGTTCGCCAATGAGCAAATGGCAATCGGCGTGATTATGATGATTCCGGGGGTACTGTTCTTTGCATTCTTCCAAAAAGAATTAATGGAAGGCGTGGCTATGACGGGATTAAAGGGGTAAAAACGTATTTAATACGTAAAAAATAAAACTATTTTTAAGGAGGAAGAATATGCAAAAATTAAAAAGGTATTTCTTACATATTCTGTTGAGTATTATTGCAGTATTTTGTTTCGGGTTCGGGACGGCATTTCTGAATAACGAATCTGTTTCGGTATCCGCCGCGACAACGTTCATCGAAACAGAAACAACGGTGATAGTCAGGTGTTATGCGGATAATCGCGTAATGCTGAATATTGCCGCAGATTCGGAGTTTAATTCGGTATCGGCAAATACAAAGTATACCGCCGACAAGCTCGGAGATTTGAATACGCTCGATTACGTTTTTGTAAACGGAAAGAGCATGCGCGATCTTGGCGTGTCAAGTTTCTTTATCAATCTTTATAATGAAGCGGCTTTTGCTTTCGAGGGCGTGACGCTTTCAAAGTATGATACAGTCACGATCAAGCAGGGCGCGCAGTTTCCGACAAAGGCGTATTTGAGCGATGGCACGGCGACCTGTTATACGGCGTTGGCGGACAGCTCGTGGACGCATGACGAAACGACATACGGTGTACAACACGAAACGTTTACGGAAACGACGACCACGGTTACGGGGATTACGGAGTATACGACGAACGGGCATCTCGGATTCGTGCTGAGTACGTCCGATTATACCACCACGGGAACGCAAAATGCGCCTTTAAGCAAATTGGCAACGATGAATTTGTTGTCTTCCGTTACCTATAATGGCGTAAATTTGGGAGCTTCGCTGACAACGAGCGGTGACCCGAACGTCTATTTGGCTATGTGGACCAGATGGAATCAAATTTACTTTCCTTTGGCGAATCCTACTGTCGGCGATATTATTACAATTTCTGCAGGAACGCAATTCCCGTCGAGCGCGTATATCACGGACAGTTCGAATAAGACCTGTTACGTGGTAAAACAAGGCGTTTCGTTTACCTATGACGGGACGCAGTGGACGGGAAAAACAATACAAACGGAAGAAGAAACGTCGGTTACAGCTATTCATCTTCGCAATACAAACCGTCTGTTATTCTTCTTAAGCGCACACGATTATCAAAGCGTAGGAGGAACGATACAATCGACAACGTATGCAGAGTATAATACGCTCGAAAAAATTCAGATTTACGTAGGCGATACGTGTGTAACGCTGAAAGAGGCTTTGGCTTTGTCGGACAGTGTATACTACAACGTTTGGGGCGAAACGGGTTCCATCAGTTATCCGTTGGATTCCGCTAAATATACGTCGAGCACGGTAACGAAAGTGGTGATCCCGACAGGAACGGAATTTCCTTCTTATTCGGGCAACGTCGCATATACGACGACCAAAACGCAAACGTTTATCAACGGTACGCCGGCAGAAACAGATGCTACGAATTGGGTGGAACAAATTCGTTTCTCCGAGACGAAGATTTCCAAAATGGAATGGGTAAGCAATGTTCGTTTGATGGTTTCGCTTTCGCCTAACGACTATGGAACGGCTACGGAAAATTGGGTAAACAAAAACGTTTCCGCGGAACAACTTTCCAAATTGAACACGCTCGATTACATTATGATTGACGGTAAAACGTTGCGAGAGTTAGGAATAACGACGGCAGATTTGAACTACTGGACGTATTGGGGCAGGTTCTCTGTCGCATTGTCGGCACAACCCGGGAAAGTCGTGTTCAAAGCCGGTACGCAGTTCCCGTCTATGGGGTATGTGAAAGACGGCGGCGCGGATTGCTACGTATTGAAAGAAGCGATTGCATATCAATACGACGGTTCGGCTTGGAGTGAAACGACGGTAGAAGATCCGATTGCGGATATCGACACCAACGTCACGAAAGTGTTGTATGACAATAGTCGTTTAGGCTTTGAATTGTCCGCTTGCGATTATCCGAACGTTCACGACGAAAACGAATCGGTAGTAGTAGGTAATTGCAATATCGGCTTTACGAAAGAGCAGACCGCCGAACTCAACTTTTGGCAGGAGATTACGATAAACGGCGAATCGTTGGAAAGTCTGTTTAAGCAAGACAGTTGCTATCTCAATATGTGGGCGAACCAGAATGCGGTTTTCGTACCGATTGCGGAACCTGCGGTAGGCGCGGTTGTGACAATTCCTGTCGGCACGCAGTTCCCGACGTATGCGATGTTAAAGGACGGAAAAGATAATTGTTGCGTTACGACGGAAACGGTAGCCTATAAGAAGACCGCGAGCGGTTGGGCGGAAGTGTTGGTATTCAACGAAAAGCCGACCTCGATTTCCGAAGTAAAATATAACGACAAGAAAGAACAGACAAACAACGTTTTGTATTTCTGGTTGACGGAAAGCGATTACGGTACCACCGATGCAAACATCGATATAAGCACGTGTGTGAAGAATTTGAATACCTACGAATATATCGAAATCGACGGCAAAAAAGTTGAAGATATGACGATGGCGCTCGGCGTGCAATGGATTAACTTCTTTACGCGTTGGGGGGCGTTCGGGTTACAGCTCAATACGCCGTATTCGTGGGATAAGGGCCCGTCTTACGTGTATATCAAGGCAGGTTGTCAAATTCCTTCGCTTGCGTATGCCAAAGACAACACCGTGTTGTCCGCATACGTCATTGAAAACGATTTGTGGATTGTCTACGACGATTATCACGACGTTTGGAATATTTTGACGCAAAAGCCTGAAAATCTTGTGAAGGCAGGGGATACGTTCCCTGCATACGAGAGCGTTGCCGATCGTATTTTCCTCGGTTGGGAATTGAACGGTAAACTCTACAAAGGCGGAGCAAGCGCGCCCGAAGCAGGCGTGGCAAACGCCGTATATTTGGATTATGCGTTGGAGGACGGTGCTTCCGTTCGTATGGCGGACACGGCAGACGAATCGGGTATCCGTTTCACGGCGTATTTGCAAGAAAAGTCTTACAATGCCTATGCGGATTATATTTCTTCCGTCGGTATACTCTTATTGCCTCAGGAACTGTTGGGCAGTGAGTCGTTCGCGGTAGGGCACAGCTCGCATCCGTTGAATTTCTACATGCCGCAGGATAAGGATTATACGTTCCAAAACGGCGTAATGACGTTGCGCGCTACGATACATACGATTCGCGCGGCAAACTATAACCGCGATTATGCGGCAAGGGTATACGTTTCGGTGAACTATGCGGACGGCTCGACCGATTACGCATACGGCTATTACCAAGCGGAAAACCACGTGAGAAACATTTACGAAGTGGCAACCGCCGCGCATAAGGCAGGCGAAGGCACGTCGCAACAGAGAGACGTCCTTGTCGGCTATGCAGGCAAAATTGCGGACTTGACGTTTGATGGCACGACGTTTGCCGTAACAAGCGGCACAATCGGTTCGGCAGTGGAAACTATTCAAACGCAGTCGATTGAGGATAGCGTCGTAACGCTTGTTATTGTCTCAACAATCGAGCCGTTGTTGCTCGTTGACGGTGAGCCGATTCGATCCGACAGAATTTTGGAAAAATCGTTTGAGAGCAATTTGTTTACCGTGAAATTTGTTTACGGCACGAAATCGAGCTTGACGTATTATGCTTCCGATACAGATATGGCGAAGTTTTTCCAAGACTATTTCGAGTTGTATTCAATGGAAGGCGCGTATGCCGTGACGCATAGCGGCGTGGCGAACGGTTGGACATATCAACAAGACTGGTTTATGAACGGCGTGGCTTGGTTCAAGGCAACGGATTTCGTTAAAAACGACGCGAGCGCGACCGAGAATGCGACGTACAGTGCGGACGGGTATTCCGTCTACTATTTCAACAATATCGACATCGATAGAAACGGGAACGTGTATACCTATTTCAACGACAGCTGTCCCGATACGGCGGACAACGGACCGAATTACTCTACGGTGACTTCGTACACGTTGATGCCCGGGCAGGGTTGGACGTTGCCGAATTCCGAATGTGAAGGCTGGGAAAGCTACCACGCGGAATTTAACGACAGTGGCGTTACGGATTCTGCGCTCGCAACGGAATTGGCTTCTTATTCGAGTGTCGATAAGGATTATGAGAAGAGCAGTGGTTGGACTGTGAATGGCAGTGCCGTGACGCAATCGAACGGTGTTGCCGCCTATACGGGCACGGCAAAAACGGGACTTACCACCGCAAACGGCGCGACGAACGCGATCGTTTACGAAAAAACGGGTATTTCCTATTCCACGTATTACGCGCCGTTTATCGAACTTCGTTTGTTGCTCGACGACCCGGATCAAGTTCTTACCGATTATGCGATCGAATGGCAGATTGGTGACGCTTGGTATTCGGTGACGCAGTCGGACTATGCAAACAATCCTTATAGTTTGCCTGCTAAGTCGGGTATGTACCGCTCCTATTTCCCCTTATATACGCATCAAAATTACGGAGTAGGCGAAGTTGTTTATGGCAACAATACGAACGGCAAAACGGTAACGGGGTTGCGCGTTGTGTTGATTGCAAAGGATTCTACCTCGCAGGTGACCGTCGGGTTAGACTACGTGCGTGCGACGGCGGATTCTCGTCATAGCACAAACGGCGCGAAATACATCATCTCGCTCAACGAATACGCCTCCAACCATAACGATTTGGATTTGTTGACGCAAAATATCACTCGTGCAAGAAGAGCGATGTTGTTCCAGCTCGAACCCCTGCAAGGGAAAAACGGGTTGGTAAATCTTTCGTATTTGCACAGACACGATTCCTACCAAGGCGCGCCAAACGGATTTTGGGATATCTATCCCGCAGGGAATTTGAACACCGACGCGAACATCTATTTCTACGAAGCGTTGCTTGCGTTGGCAGATATGGAAGAAGCACTCGCAAAGAACGGAATTTCCGTGACGGAAATGGCGTCTATCGAATGGTATGACTTGGCAGGTGTGAAGCAGAGTGCAACCTACAACTACACTGCGGATAGCTTGCGTATGCTCGCCGAGACCGTGAAGTCGAAAATTCAAACGACGTTCTATAATTCGACAACGGGCAGATTTGCTTGGTCGGTTTACGACGTGGACTCCAAGGGCGGCAATAAAGCAGGTTCTTTGATGGACTACGGCTTTACGGAATTGAATTTGCACGCCGTTGAGGCAGGCATTGCCACGACGGAGCAAGAAACTTCGATTATGAGCTGGATCAGCGGAACGAGAACGGTTAGCGGCGATAAAGTGACGGGTGCTGATATTTACGAACAGCCTTTCGCCCCCGTTTCCACAACGAAGGATAATCAGAAGTGGAGGTTGAACAGTCAATTACTTTCGATGACGGAATCCGATTTCACGGCATTCTATATCGATAAAGCTTTCGGCGAACGTTGTCAAGACGGCGGTACGATCATGCACGTGTCCTATTACGATATTTTGGCGAGAGCCAAGACGTATGGCGCGGACGACGCGTACGCTCGGATCGAGGAAATCCAGAATTGGTTTACTGCCGTGAAGGCTGCAAATGAGGACGCAACCGGCTGGGCGGATTTCTTTAAGAATTATTACACGGGCACGAATGATTTGCAAGGCGGCGATACGCAAGGCAAGTACGGTTTGCAGGACGAGTTTAAGGAAGCAATCATGGTCATGGCGACCGCCCCGAAGATTTTCCTCGGTTTGGACGCGAAGTACGACACGTTGACGATTGCTCCGAATCTCGGTTCGAAATTGACGCATTTCGGCATGGAGAACCTTGCGTTCGGCGAAAATACGTACACTTGTTATGCGACGGCTTCTTCCGTGACGATTTCCGACGTGAAGAAGAACGCGAACAGCGGTTTGAAGGTGAAACTCGTTTTGGCGTATACGGCAGGGCAAAACGTATACTTGAACGGAAAATTGCTCGATGCAAGCGCGTATACGATTGAAAACGGTTACGTTATCGTGACGACGGATTTTGCAAATTGCACGTTGCAAGTAAAATGATAGGAGATATTACAATGAAAAAATATGAAGATTTAATTTTAACGCTTATTCGTTTTACGTCCCAGGACGTTATTACGGGCAGTTTGCAAGGCGAAAACGGAACTTATGAGGGCAGTGCCCAAGAACCAACGGATTGGGATTAAGGAAATCCGCTTCTCCCGACGCTAAAACGTCGGGGGAGGCAGTTCCCGAAACATAAAAAAATTTTTTAAGGAGAAAAAAGATGAAAACAACAAAAAAGAACATGCTTATCGGCTTGATGCTCTGCGGCGCGATTACGCTTGCAGGCGGTTTGGCAACGGCACACGCGTATGAGGGAACGCCCGTTACGGCTTGTGCGGAAGAAACCTTTACGGAAACGTATACGACCGTAAAAGTGTACGAGCGGCTCAATAACCGCTTGACGTTTTTACTCGGTGAGTCCGATTACGCTACGGCAAACCAATCGGTTAATGCCACAGATTTGTCGGAGTTGAATACGTTGACTTCGATTACCTATAACGGAACGGCACTCGGTGAAGTTTTGACAACGGGTGTAACAATTGACCTGCAGGTGTGGACGAGACAAAATACGATTGGCTTCCCCATGGAACAGTCTAAGGAAGGGGACGTGGTGCAAATTGCGGCAGGAACGCAATTCCCGTCCAGTGCTTACATATCGGACGGTACGAGGACCTGTTACACCGTAAAATACGGCATTACGTATACTTACGATGGTACGAATTGGAACGCAAGTTATACCTTCTCCGAAACGGATAGTGGCGTCGCTTCGTTCTCGTATGCAAACTCGCATTTCGGTTTTAATCTTTCCGTAAGCGATTATGCAAATGCCCAAAATAATACGGCAACTTATACATTGACCGATTTTTCCAATTGGAACACGTTGACGAATATTACGTATAACGATACGCAGTTGAAGGATTTGTTCAATACTGGAAACAGTACCTTTATGCAGATGTGGACGAGAGCTGAATTGTTTATTCCCGTTACCATTGCGGAATCGAGTTTGACAAGCGGTGACGTGATAATGATTCCCAAGGGTACGCAGTTCCCTTCCAATGCTTTTTATGCGGAAGGTAACCCCGTATGTTACATAACGAAGGCAACCGTTACCTTTACTTATAACGGCAGCAGTTGGGGAAAGGCAACCGTTTTGGAAGAGAAAGATGCTTCTGCGAGCGTATTCACGTACGCAAACGACAGACTCGGTTTCAAATTGTCGGGAGGCGATTATCCCGATCCGAATGTTACGTTCAATCTCGCAGTGGAAAAATCTACGATAGCCGAATTTAACCTTTGGAATAAGATTACGGTGAACGGAGCAACGTTAGGTACGGTAGTCAACGGCAATACTTGTTATTTGAATATGTTCCAGAATCCCGATGCGTTGTTTATTCCCGTTGCCGAGCCTGCGGACGGCACGGTAATCGTAATCCCTAAGGGTACGCAATTCCCTTCCTACGGCTACATTGCGCAAGGCAGCGGCGTATGCTACACGACGACGGAAGACGTTACGTACGTGTCGGTCGACAAAACTTGGAAAAAATCTTGCTCCGTTACCTTTGACGGCGGCGATCCCGTAACGGCATACATCGGTGCGCCGATTCCTGCGGACG
>CAYZOF010000026.1:0-21671 GCA_964479935.1 uncultured Clostridia bacterium
ATGGTCGCCCACAGGAACCTGAAACCTGCGCGTCTGCCAATTTCGCCACATCCGCAATTCGTTCCGTTAATTTTTACACGAAGCGGAACACTTCGAGGCAGGCTCTTCGCTGATCTGCAATATATAAAAACGATGGCTCGCTTTTATCAAAATTTACAAGACGGAATTTCCGTCTTTTTTAAAGCTCCGTCATCACGCTCTATCTTCCAGGCTTTTCCGCCACTCGATAAGCTACCAACAATTGCGTCGTCCTCTATGACCAACGCGGCATCGTCTTCGATTCCATAAGCACAATCGAAATTATAACACACTATTTTGTCAAAGTCAAGCATTCTTGACCCATAATGCGGAGAAATTTTTCCGTCTATCCAATTTAATCCCTTGAACATCGCATATTTATCCCCTTCGCCGAGCGCCGCCGCGGAATCCGTATAGATATCCGAGAACCAACAAATCGCCCCTGCCGAGAGTCCTGCGAGAATGACGCCGCGCTCGTAAGCGTCGCGAATCAACGGCAACAAGCCTGTCTTGCGCCAACTCTCCAACATAAATACCGTATCACCGCCGCCGACGTAAATCATATCCGCTTTTTCGAATTTCGCGCGCAATCGCTCCTCGTCGACTTCCCTAAAAACGGTAAGCGCAACGTCCGTCTTAATATCGAAACTCCCCGTATATACCTTATGGAAAGTATTATAATACGGCATATAATCATGACTTGCCGTCGGAATAAACAACGCGTTGGCGCGGTTTGACCCAGCGTGCGCCTTGGAAAGGTTGGCGATGTATTCGTCAATCGCAAAAGTCGTGCGCTCTCGTAAATCACCGCCGCCGATCGCTATAATTTTTTTCATAACGTCCTCTTTATTTATTGTATTTCTCTTCGATTGCTTTGATTTTTGTGATACGCCGATCGTGGCGTTCGCCGCCTTCGTATTCGCACGTCAAAAAGGCATGCACGATCTCCTCCATCATGCCTACGCCGATCACCTTTTCGCCGAATGCGATCATGTTCGCGTCGTTGTGGTAACGCGTATATTTCGCGCAATACACGTCGTGGCAATGCGCGCAACGAATACCGGGAACTTTATTCGCCACGATGGAAACGCCGATTCCCGAAGAACATACGACGATACCGCGTTCGCATTCCCCTTTTGCGACGCTTTCCGCCGCCAAGAGCGCGTAATCGGGATAATCGCAAGAATCCGTCGTATGCGTCCCGAAATCTACGTATTCGTGACCGCACTTTTCCAAGTAGACAAGGACCGCTTTTTTCAAAGCCAGCCCACCATGGTCGCAAGCAACTGCAATTTTCATATTCTTTTTCTCCTTATTTCGTCTTTTTCGGGCGACCGCGTTTTTTGGGTTCTCTTTTAATCGAAGTCAACTGTAATTTATCGATCAACGCGGACATGCCCCCGTCCAACAACCTGTAAACGTAACGATAACATTCGATATCGCGCCCGTACGGATCCGGAACTTCATACCCGACAAGTTCCGCAAACGAATACACGTTATTCTCGATTTCTTCCGCGCCGACTTTGCGGAGCGCGTTCCACCGCGCGTCCAACAAATACTCGCGTTGGCTTTCCGTCATGCATACGATCGCATAGGCGTCGCGCAACAATCTGTCCGACAACTTCGTCGCCTTAAACTCCGTGACCGATAAGCCGTTTTCCGAAAGGACTTGCGCCGATTTCGGATTTATCGAGTCGCCACGCTTCGCTTTAATCCCTGCGGACGCCACGGCTATGCCTTTCCAGTTCCGCAATTCGATTTCATTTTTTAACAAAACCTCCGCCATGGGCGAACGACACGTGTTGCCCGTGCATACGAATACGATTTTATACTTTTTTTCGCTCATCTTTCGTCGTCTCCCTACCCCTTAGTTTAATGGGCGATATCCACCGATCGACATGCTTTTCGCAAACGATTCAATACGCCGACCATGATGCCGTCTTTCTTCTTCGGTTCGATTGTTATCAATGTGTCGCAAATTTTTTCCGCCTCGCGCAACAAATCATACAACCGCGTTGCCATTTCTTCTTCCGTCCTCCCGAGCAACAAAACTCGAACCCCGAGTCCGTCAAACATCGCCGACACGGCATCTTCGCAAAGCACAGCGACTCGACCGTTTTTTTGCTCTGTTACAATCACTTCTTCCGCCTTTTTGATTTTACTATCAGGAATGAGTATCGTTTTACAACGAGGAGAATAATGCTTGTATAACAATCCCGGACTTTTCACCTTTTCGCCTTTATTTTCCTGCAAGTCATACACTTCGCAAGCTCCGACGACCGACGCGATTTGCTCCTTTGTGACAAGACCGGGTCTCAATACAACGGGAATATCGCCCGTCACGTCGCAAACCGTACTCTCGATTCCGCCGAGGCAAGCTCCGCCGTCCAAAATAAGCGGTATTTTGCCGTCAAAATCATCAAATACGTGCCGCGCCGAAGTCGGACTGACGTGTTTCGATAAATTCGCGCTGGGGGCGACGATGGGAATATCCACCTCACGCAAAAACGCCTGCGCGCCCTCATGCGACGGAACGCGTATGGCGAGCGTGTTCAAACCGCAAGACACGAAAGGACTCACCTTGCCCGTAGAGGGATAAACGAGCGTGAGCGGTCCCGGCAGGAACGCGTCACGCAATTTTTTCGCATACGGCGGATCGTAATCGATGATCCTCGACAAATCGTAGTCGGGGTGTACGTGCGCAATCAACGGATTGTCGTTCGGTCTGCCCTTAATTTCGAAAATGCGTTGTACCGCTTCGTCGTTAAAGGCGTTGCCGCCCAAACCGTACACCGTTTCCGTCGGCATCGCCACAACACCGCTTTCCATAATAATTTTTTTCGCTTCCGCCAGGCTCTCCGCCGTGACGGGCATAATTTTCGTTTCCATATCAATCAAAAGGGATCTCATCGTCATCCGTTTTCTTCAAATCGCTACGTCGTAAAGTCGGCTCGGGCGGAATATAGTCGTCGTCTTCGGGCGGAACGAACTCCTCGTCATCGTCGAAAGAGGGCGGCGTTGCCTGCGAATATTCAGGAGGTTCGTCGTCACGATTCTGCTCGTCCACGTCTACGAATTTCGTGCATTCGCCGATGAACTTCAAAGATACTCTGCCCTGCTCACCGCTTCTGTGCTTGGCGAGAATCAACTCAGCCGCGCCTTTCACGATCTTGCCCGAAGCAAGCTCCTCTTGCGTAGCAAGTGCCTCGGGACGATTGATGAACATTACGATGTCCGCGTCTTGCTCGATTGCCCCCGATTCACGAAGGTCGGAAAGTTGCGGTTCTTTGGACTGAATACGTCGGAGCTGTGACAAGGCAATGACGGGAACGCTGAGCTCCTTTGCCATAATCTTCAAATCACGCGTAATGGACGCAATCTCCTGTTGACGATTTTCGCTGCCCGCCATTTTGGAATCGCCGCTCGACATCAGCTGGATATAGTCGATCATGATCATATCGACGCCGCCTGCCGTCGTCTTTAACCGACGGCATTTCGACAAAATTTCCGCAGGCGTGACGCGCGAGGAATCGTCGATATAGATATTGCTCTTTTTGAGCTGATCCCCGGCAAGCATCAGTTTCTTCCATTCTTTCGCGGATAATTCGCCCGAAAGAGCCTTTGCCATACTCACGTTCGCGTAAGAACATATCAATCTTTGCACGATTTCCTGTCTCGGCATTTCGAGTGAGAACACGGCGCAAGTCTTCCCTGCACGCAAAGAAGCGTTTTCCACAAGGTTCATCGCGAGCGAAGTTTTCCCCATGCCGGGTCGAGCCGCCAACACGATGAGTGCGGCAGGTTGCAAGCCGTTGGTCATCTTATCCAACCGCTTAAATCCCGTCGGAATGCCCTTGAACGCATTGGAGTCCGTCTGCAACATCTCGAATTTGTGCAATACTTCGCCGATGATATCCCCTTCGCTCATCGAAAGCAAAGCGGAACGTTCCGACTGTTTGGAAATGTCGTAAATGCTCTTTTCGGCAAACGCAAGCGACGTCTTTTCGTCCGCGCCGGACATAGACGTTTCAATAATTTTCCGCGACGCACGAATGAGTTTTCGATTCGTACTGTCGCGTTCGATGATTTCGTAATAGGATTTATAATTCGCCGCCGAAGGCGTGATCTGCGTCAGCTCGGTAAGATAGGAAATTCCGCCTGCCTTGGATAAATTTCCTTCGCTCTCCAATTCGTCGGACACGGTAACGAGGTCGATCGGTTTGCGACCGTTGAACACCCTCTGCATCGCATGCAGAACGTATTTATGCGATTCTTGGTAAAAATCGTCCTCCGTGAGCTTTTCAATGAGCTCCGACGCGATTTCGTTATCGATGAGCAAACACCCGAGCAACGCCATCTCCGCATCGAGATTATACGGCATCGTATTGATATCTTTCGCCATATCGTTCCCTTCTTTCGGCAAACGGTACGCGTTTTATTCAACGCGCACACGCCTGCCTCATTTTACTGTTTTTTTGTACATGCCCGTTTCGTTTTTCTCACAAACACATATTTCCACGGGCATACCGTGTATGGAATGAAACTTACGCTTTCGTCAAAGTTTCAAATTCTTCCAACGTTGTCTTAAACTCGTCCATGGCTACCTTGAACGGCTCTTCCGTCGTCAAATCGACACCTGCTTTCTTCAAGATAGAAACGGGATCGGTACAACCGCCGGAGGAAAGGAATTCGAAATAGTCTTTCACCGCAGATTCGCCCTCGGTCAAAATACGTTTCACGATCGACATTGCGGAAATGATGCCCGTTGCATACTTGTATACGTAGAAAGACGTATAGAAATGGGGAATTCTTGCCCATTCGTATGCGATTTCCTTATCGTGTACGACGCCGTCGCCGTAGTATTCCTGATTGAGCTTGTAATACGCTTCGCAAAGGTTGTCCTTAGTGAGCGGTTCGCCGGCTTCCGCTTTACCGTGCGCAATCGCTTCAAATTCCGCAAACATCGTCTGACGGAACAACGTCGTACGAATCATATCCATGTAATAGTTCAGTAAATATTTCTTCAAATTCTTGTCGTCCGTCTTGTTGTAAAGGTGCTTCAACAACAGCACTTCGTTGACGGTGCTTGCGATTTCCGCAAGGAAGATGGTGTAGTTGGACTTCGCGTAAGGTTGGGAAGTGTTGGACTTATACGTGTGAATGGAATGCCCCATTTCGTGCGCGACCGTAAACATATCGTTGGTCGTCGGTTGATAGTTCAACAATACGTAGGGGTGAATCCCGTAAACGCCCGTGGAATACGCACCGCTGCGTTTGCCTTCCGTTTCGCAAACGTCGATCCAGCCTTCTTCCTTACCGCGACGGAGCAAAGCTTGATAATCCTTTCCCAAAGGCGCAAGTCCTTCGATGACCATTTCATACGCTTCGTCGAAAGGAAGCTTGATGTCCGCGTTCTCCACAAGGGGAATGTACAAATCGTACATGTGCTGCTCTTTCATGCCGAGCACGTCGCGGTGCAAACGAATGTAGCGGTGCATAAGCGGTTGCGCCTCGTGTACCGTCTTAATGAGGTTTTGATACACGACGGGATCGGCGTCCTCTCCCGACATCGCCATCGCCATACAGCTGTCGTATTTTCTGACCGTTTTATAGAATACGTTCTTCTTCACGTTGCCGTAATACGTCTGCGTGATCGCGTCGATGAGATTGATGTACGCTTCGTAATATTTCTTAAACCACGTTTCTCTTTCTTCCGCCGTACCGGAATGCAACACAAGTCCGTACATGCCGTGGCTCATCTGCACTTCTTCGCCGTTGAACGTCGCTTTCGGCAAGTTCAAGTTTGCATTGTCGAGCATCGAGAACACCGTTCTGAAACCGCCCATAACGTCGTTGCCGAGCGTCAAAATCTTTTCTTCCGCCTCGCTAAGCACGTGCGCTTTATGCGCAAGCACGAGTCGCAACTGATATTCGTAGGGTTGGAAAGGAGATTTTGGATTTTCCTGCGTTTCCGCGATATACGCCTTCAAAATCTTTTCGTCGATATTCGTGAGTTCGGGTTCTACGAATGCAAGCTTTGCAAACACGCCGGAAACCATATTGCCCATCATTGCCATATACGAGGTATACTTTGCGATACGCACGTCCTCGTCCTGACGCATATGCGCATACAGATACAATTTCTCCATGCGAATGGACATTACGTCATTAAAGTCGAAATATTCAAGCAACATTTCTCTGTTCGAAAGTTTGCCCTTGAACGCCGCATCGAAATCGAACTCTCCGTACGTCTTTTCGACGTCTTTGAATTCTTTTTCCCAAGCTTCGTCGCTTTCAAAAATGTCGGAAACTTTCCATTTCAAGTTTTCGGCTACGTCTTTTCTTTCTGCCATTTTTTTATCCTACCTTATAATTATTTTTTTGTTTTTTAATTTTTGAAACTGTGTATGGGCGCAGGGATATTGCCGCCGCGATTAATGAGTCTTGACGAATCGCAATTATGCACGGGCAAAATCGGAGCTCTGCCGAGCAAACCGCCGAAGCTCACTTCGTCGCCGACGCCTTTCCCGGGCGCAGGTATAATGCGCACCGCCGTCGTCTTGTTGTTGATCATGCCAATCGCGGCTTCGTCGGCAATCATTGCCGAAATCGTCGTCGCCGACGTATCGCCCGGAATGGCAATCATATCCAAGCCGACGCTGCAAACGCAGGTCATCGCTTCCAATTTATCCAACGTAATCGCGCCCTTTTCTGCCGCGCGAATCATGCCGATATCTTCGGAAACGGGAATAAACGCTCCCGAAAGACCGCCCACGCGTGAGGACGCCATTACGCCGCCCTTTTTAACCGCGTCGTTAAGCATGGCAAGTGCCGCCGTCGTGCCGTGTCCGCCGACGCACTCGATACCCAGCTCCTCCAAAATCTGCGCGACGGAATCCCCCATCGCAGGAGTCGGAGCAAGCGACAAATCCACAATGCCGAACTGCGCGTTCAAACGCTTCGCAGCTTCTTTCGCCACAAGCTGACCTGCACGCGTAATCTTAAATGCCGTGCGTTTTATCATTTCTGCCGCTTCCGTCAAATCCGCGTCGGGAATTTGCTCCAACGCGTGCTTGACGACGCCGGGGCCCGAAACACCGACGTTGACGACCGTGTCCGCCTCACCCACGCCGTGGAACGCGCCTGCCATAAAGGGGTTATCCTCCACCGCATTGCAAAACGCCACCAATTTCGCCGCGCCGATTCCGTCCTTGTCCTTGGTCAAAAACGCCGCCTCTTTGAAGATCTCGCCCATCGTTTTGACTGCTTCCATATTGATACCCGACTTCGTCGAACCGACGTTGACGGACGCGCAAAGCCGCTCCGTCGTCGCCAACACTTCGGGAATGGTACGGATGAAAGTACGCTCGTAATCCGCCGTCGCTTTATGAACGAGCGCGGAATAACCGCCTAAAAAATCGATGTCAAGCGTTTTCGCCGCGTCGTCGAGCGCATGCCCGATCAAGGGAGCTTTTTCGGGAAACGCCGCCGAAAGCAAGCTGACGGGGGTCACGGAAACTCGTTTATTAACGATAGGGATTCCGTATTCGCCCGATAAATTTTCGGCGGTTTTCACAATCTTCTCCGCCTTTTTACACACGAGGTCGTATACCTTTTTCGCCGTTTCTTCCGCAGTATCCCGAATACAACCGAGCAAAGAAATTCCCAACGTGATCGTGCGGATATCCAAATGCTCCTTTTCAACCATGGCGATCGTTTCCAAAACGTCGTTATTACTGAACATATTCTCTCCTCCGACGTCAAACGTTATGCATCGCGTTGAAGATGTCTTCGTGCTGTACATAAATGGACATACCGATTTTTTTACCGAGTTCCGTACACTCGCTCGCGAGGACGGAAAGCTCCGTCTTGATCTCGCCGATGTCCACCACCATAATCATCGCAAAATATTCCCCCATGATCGTTTGGGAAATATCCTCGATGTTTGCGCCGCGTTCGGACAAAAACGCGCTGACTTGCGCGATAATGCCTTTTCGGTCTTTGCCCGTTACCGTTACCACTGCTCTCATATTCTCTTTCTCCTTTGCTTGAACGCAACCATGGTATGGCTGTTTTTCTTTTAAGGGGTCGCAAATCGAAACGGATTTATTTCGTTTCCGATTCCGTTACGTCCGCAAATTGTTCCGTGAATTTATAGACTTCACGTTCCAAAACGCGATACTGCACGATAAAATTGCTCTGCACGATATACTGCACTGAATCGCCCTCATGGAAGTCGGGCAACGTCTTTTCGCAATCGAAATACGCTTCTCGATCCATCCACTCGTGTTTTTTCTTGTTCCACGTCTCAAAAATGCAATAATCGACGTCGATATTGTCTTTCTGTAAATTATGTTTTTCGAAACAATAGAAATAATTTTTCTCCACGTTTTTAATTCCGACGGAAAAATTCGAAAGCGCCTTATAATACCGATTCACTCGGCTAAATTTTATCCCCATCAACGGGAACAACGTCACGACGTATATCGCGGAAACGATGTATACCATGGTTTTCGGCAACGTCTGCATGGGATCGTTATACGGTAAGGAAATATAATACGATAACCAAGCGATATCGAACGCGAGGTACGCGACGGTAATCAACCAGAATACGCGCAACAGATTTCGTCTTTGTTTGTACACCGATAAAAAATCGGCGTCGTTATATACGGAAACCATAATTACTCCTTATTCGCAAATAAACAATACGCCGAGCGTATTTCTGCCGCAATGACTGGTAACGACGCTGCCTGCGATCGTTTCCAAAATCTCTTCGAAGTCAAACAATTCCTGCACTTTTTCTCTCGCCGCGGCGATCAAGTCCTCGTCCGCGCAGGAATGCGTGATGAAACAACGCGTTTTATCGTACTTAGGATACATCGATTTTAAGTCCTCGACGTACTGTTTGATCAAAACGCTCATTTTGCCTTTGTACTTTTTCCCGGGAATAAGCTGCCCCTTTTCCATGATGATCATGGGATGAATTTTGAACATACCAGCCGCGAGTTTCACCATACCGGAAACTCTACCGCCCTTATACAGATAATCCAACGTATCGGGAACGAACGACGTATTGACGCTGCTACGCAGAGCGAGCACGGTCTCTTCGATTTCGTCGAGCGATTTTCCCGCGTCGCGAAGATCCGCCGCCTTCATAATCAGCAAACCTTGTCCCGTGGAAAGCGCCTCCGAGTCCACTACGCGGATCTTATCGCCGAACTTCTCCGCCGCTTGCTTCGCCATATTATACGACGAAGAACTTTTAGAAGAGATGTTGAAATGCAAAATTTCGTCTCCGTATTGCAACTGCTCCGCAAAAAATTTTTCATAATCGTCTATGCTCGGCGCGCTCGTTTTCGGTAAAATTCCCGTCTTTGCGACAAAGTCAAAAATATCCTGCGGAAAAATATCAACACCATCGCGATACGCCTTATCGTCGAGGTTGATCTGGAAGGAATGAATACCGATTCCGCGTTCCTCCGCATACTTGCCTAAATCGCAAGAGCTGTCCGATGTGATTCTAATTGCCATATTTAATCTCCTTGTACTTGCCATATTTTTTTAGAGTTTATTACATCTGAAAAGAAAAATTTTTCCAGAATTTTTCGATTTTTTATCGCCCATTCCGGCACGACGCCGTATACGTCGCTCGCCTTATACAAACACCCCAAATGCGAACCGCCGTCCTTATAACGACTGTCGCAACTGTTATTTCGGTTGTCGCCGAGAAAAAAGATCTCCCCTTCCCCGACTGTATATTCGCTACATTTATAGAGTGTGCGATTGGCGTAATATGCATAAGGCTCGTCCAAAACGACGTATCCGTCCGTATTCGCGTACCAAATATACATTTCCCCGTCTTCAAACTTGACCTTATCACCCTCTTTGGCGATCAAACGCTTGATAAGGAACTTTGTGTCGCGTGTACTGCTACTCTCATACGAGCTTACATCCACGATGATGACGTCTCCGTACTCCAGATCGTCAACGTCCTTGACGTATTTCATCAACAGCTTATCTCCCGATTGCAACGTCTGCAACATTGAAGAGCCGTCTACCTCCACGCCGCCGAACGTCCCCACCCAATACGAGCGAAACGCACACAGCACCAACAGCACCCCCAACAACAATGTGTAAAACAGCATATCGGAGCGTCTGCCCTTAAAGCCGAACCGTTCTTCATACAACGAACCGTCGCTCAGCGGTTTTTCTTTGTTTTTCATATCCGATTTACCTCTTTGCGCCGATTTACAGCCACAAAATATTCGTCACGGAAAACTCCGTATCCTCGTTGTTGCAAGAGAACAACAACGCCCTCCCGTCACGAAAGTTTTCGAGTGGCATATTGCCCGTTTCACCTTTGAAATCCACCGCTTTCAGAATAATACGTTTCCATTTTCCGCCGCCCTTTACCACGACGTCGCAGGAAAAGCGTTCCGCCTCCTTTTCCACGTCCGCAACGTCGATCGACACGCGCAACGTTTCCGTCTGCGGAAAATACGCGTCAAACTCCAATAAGGCGTTTTCCGCCGGAACATACATGGGGGAGCTGATTTTATATGTCTTGATTCCGCCCACGGAATACGCGCCTCGAATTCCTCCGTACCCCTTCGTGCTTTTCGGAACTGCCTCGCGTTCCAAAAAAATCTCCCCGATGGAATAATCTTCGTGATTCGCCACGATAAAGCAATCCATTTCCTTTCCCGAAAACAGCATACGGCTCTTCACGGCGTTTTCGTCCGGATTATTCAACCGCTTCGACACAATTTTGGACATTACTCGGAACCCGTTGATATATTTCGCGTAAGCGTACACGAATACCGCGCTCGCCCCTTTGTAAGGCTTGATCGAGCAAGAAACGCGTCCGTTTTTTGTCGAACGACCGTCCGTCTTGAATACGCACCGCCAATCCCGATTGGTAGATTTCGTTTTCACGTCCGCCTCGGCGTAATAGACGCCGACCTCTTCCAAAATTCCCTCTTCGTCGCTCTCCACTTCTACCACGACGTCGCCGTTGTTCTCTTTCAAATTGACGTTCAAAGTGGAAGGAATGTAAATTTCCCGTCCTTTCAGATTTTTTTCCAAGAACAGATCCATATCCACAAGTCCGTTTGGACCGATACACGCGCCGCTATTCGGAGAATATACGAGCGCGTTCTCATCGGTGTTCCCGATTCTCGAATACGTATCGTACGCCCTGTCGCAATCGAATTCACCGTCGCGGAGCGCGCAAAGCATCAAGACGGGGCATTTCACGTACGGAGCGTACGACTGTGCCTCGACCGCCGCTATATAGCGGTGCGTATCGTCGCTCAAATTATGTGCGACGTTATCCCCGAACTTCGCGACGTTCAAAAACGAACGCCAACCGGCGGCATTCACGGGAACGCCGCACTTTACGTACGGAGAAAGCATGGTCTGCCACGCCAATTCACCGCCTTTGCGAATCCCGACGACGCCGATTTCGCCCACGTCGGGACGCGTACGCAAATACTCCACGGAAAAGAGCGCGACGTACGCCCACTCGAACCAAGTCGCTTCATCCGCAGACAGATCCTGCATATCGTAGAGTCCGCGCGCATGCTCGAAATTGCCGTAATCGAGCGACGGCGGATACACCGTACGCATAATGCCCTCTCCGTCGTCGGACATCTTTCCCGAATAATCGGGCATCAACACGGCATAGCCTTTTTCGATGAAATATTGCATCAACGCTTCGTCAGCGGGCTTTCCCGCGTCGGGAAGCAATAAAATCGTCGGTTTTTCTCCGTTCCCGGCAGGTCGACCGAAACGTGCGTAAATACGCACTTTCCCGTCCTCGACCTCATGTCCGGAATAGGAAACGTGGCTGAATCGAACGCCGTTTTTCGATTCGATTCCCCACTCACTCGCGCCGAGCGGCGTCGTTAAATTAAATTTTTTCCATAACGATATTGCGCTTAAAATCATAATTCCTCTTTCTCGTCACCGTTTTTATTTCACTCTAATTGCACGCGCGAACCATGCGTTTCCGTCGCGCCCGTGACCAAAATCTTATTATCGATCCTGTGTTTTAATTCTTCTACATGAGAAATCAAACCGACAGAAAAATTTTTGCTCAATTTCCCAAGTACGTCCATGACCGTATCAACAAGCTTCTCGTCCAACGTCCCGAACCCTTCGTCGAGGAAGAAAAACTCGATCGGGCGCAGAGATTTTTGACAAATCGCATTGCTGAGCGACAACGCGAGCGACAACGAAACCAAAAACGTTTCTCCGCCGGAAAGCGTCTTAACCGCTCTCAAATTACCGCCGTCCAAATTGTCGCCTACCTTAAATTCCCCGTCATAACGCAGGAAATATCGACTGTTCGTCAACGAAAGCAACGTTTTGCTCGCCGAAACGCAAATCTCTTGTAAGTACTCCGATACGATAAATTCCAAAAAACGATTCCCGTAAAGCAATTTGCATAACGACTCGCAAAGATCTCGATCCTTTTCCTTTTCCTGTAATTCCTTTTCGTACGCCTGATATTTTTCCCGTTGCGCCAGAAGCTGTTTCAACTCTGTTTCCGCCACGGCGATCCGATGGTTCCGGTCGTCCTTTTCCGCCTGCGCCGCCTGTTTTTGCGTCTCCGCGCGGCGCAACGCGTCCTCGTCCACGTCCGAAAATTTCTTTTCGTCCGTTTCGTTTTTTTTGGCTTTGTACAACTCGTATTTATCAAAAAACGCCTTGCATTCCGCGCGCAAAGCCGCTTCGTCGCCAACCCGATTCAACAAAGCGCACGCTTCGTCCGCAGAAGAAAAGTCGCTCTCGCGCAACGCTTTTCGCAACGCCTCGTCGAGGAAACGCTCCGTCTCTTCGCACTTCGCGAACAAGCCGCTCTGTTCCTTTTCCTCCGCGTAAACGTCCTGCAACGTTTTTTGCGCCGCTTTCTCCGCCGCCTGCGCCGCCGCTTTCTCCGAGTCGGCAAGGCGGAGTTTTCGCTCCAACGTCTCCTCGTCGTCCAAATCCTTCAAAAAGGCAATCTGCGCCAAAGCCGCGTCGTGAAGCTTGCGATATTCTTCGCCTTGCTCCTTTACGTTGTCCATTTTCAACGTCAAATCGTCGTAATCGCGTTTGCGCTTTTCCAACTGCTCCGACTCCGATTTCAAAACCTTGCGTTTACGCTCTGTTTCCTTGAACGCAAGCGTAATCTTTTCGACGTCGAACGTCGCATCGGAAATTTTTCCGGAAATCGCATATTTCTGCAACAACGTCTCGACATCCTCCGTCGCTATCGGATATTTCGCCTGCAAACGCAGAAGATCCCCACGGATTTCCCCATACGCATCCGCCAAAAGCACGTCTTTTAAGTTGCGTTTCAGATATTCAAACAGCGAATCGTCCTCGCCGAGCGCGACGAGCTCCGTTTCCAAAGCGACGCGTTTCTTATCGAAATCCTCTTCGATCCGTTTGGATTTCAACTCGACGAATTTTCTTCGATGCTCCTGCAACAGTTCGGCGAGTTTTCGCTCGTGTTCGCGCTGTTCGCGCGCGCCTCTCACCTTTTCCAATTGCATCGAATATTCCAAAACCGCTTTATCGAATTTTCCTTCTTTCAAGCGTTTCGTGCACGCCTCCAGCTCCGCTGCTGCACCTTTATGGCGCGCTTTCGCCTGTTCGAAATGCGCTTTCGCTATCTCTTTATCTCGCAAATTTTTCTTTGCGTCGTCGGCTTTGCCTACTACGAGTTTCGCCGCCGGCAACCGCTCCGCCGCCTTACGCTTCTCATCCATTTCCGTATAGCGGAACTGCATTTCCGAAAGCGTTTTGCAAATATCCTCGTACTTTCTTCTTTCTTGATACAATGACGAAATCCGTTCGTACGTCATTTCCGCTTGTTTCCAAGCCGTTTCCGCCCCATCGAGCTGTTTTTTCAATGCCGCAACTTCACGTTCCTTTGCCTCGATGAACTCAACCCTGCCCCCCTCGTTTTGCCCCATTTTGGCTTTTAACAGGTTCACCTCGTTTTCCGCTCGGGCATATTTCCCTCTGGCAGCTTTCGTCAGACGTTCCCCGTATTTTTCCAAATCGAACAATCGCGAAACCAACCGTACGCGCTCACGCGGTTCTGCCTTGACGAGTGCCGCAAAATCACCCTGCGGCAGAGCTATACACATCTTGAAATCTTCAAATGAAAATCCTACAATCTCTTTCACGGCAGCATCCACGTCGCGAGTGCCTTCCGCCAACGCAATTTCGCCAAAGTCGCCGCATTCATATAAAAACGCCTTGGATATATTGTTTTTCCGTTTCCTCTCTCGACGAATCCGATACGTATGCCGAACACCGTCCGTCAAAAGTTCGAATCGGAACTCCACATACGCGCTGTCTGCTCCGTAATTAATGCAATCGTTAATGCCACGCTCGATTTTCCCGTATAACGCCAAGTGAATACAATCGAGAATGGTGCTTTTTCCGCTACCCGTGTCCCCGAATATCCCGAACAAGCCTCCGGAAAGAAGCTTACGAAAATCGATCTGCGTCTTTTCAGAAAAACTGTTAATTCCGCAAAATTCCAAATAAATCGGTTTCATAACACACCTGCATCATCCTTCTTCCGATTCGTTCAACGCCGAAAGGAACAATTCTTTCAACTCCGTTTTCGGGGCTTCACCGTGATTCATGCGATAAAAAGCCGTAAACAACGCCTCGGAAGACAACCCTTTCCGCGATTCGAACTCGACCTGCTCCTCACTGCGGACTTCGGTCACAAGCGACACCAAATTCTCGTTCGCCGCCAACGCATGCGCGTCCGACGACACAAGCGGTGCGTTCAGAATCAGTTTCAATTCCACGAGGTTATCGGGATACGCCGCCAACAACTTCAACGCCGCCTCCGTATCGTCCGCCTCCAAACGAAGCAAAGTACGTCCTTTCGTCAACGGTACGTCTTTCAAATTTTCCACGCCGTTCTGCGTTAAGTCAAACACTTTCACGCCCTTGTCCGCGCTCTCATCAAAGGAATACTGCAAAGGCGAACCGCTGTAATAGCAATGCCCTTTGCCCATATGCTGTTTTTTATGCAAATGTCCGAGCGCGATATAATCGCTATGCGGTAACACCTCGAGAGGAACCGCTCTCGCACCGCCCAAATCGATCTCTCGTTCGCTATCGCTCACCGCACCGCCGGCGACGAAAATATGCGCCATGAATACGGACGGAAGTTTCTCGACGTTGCCGCTTTCGCCCTCGTCGATCCAGTTTTTGATCCGCTCCGCATACGGCAAATCGGAACGCTCCTCCTTAAAACGCGCTTCGTTCGGATAAGGCAACGCGGAAACGAACACCCGTTCTCCACGCTCGTTTCGGAATACGACATAGCCTTTCCCGGACGCCACGGGGCGAATCTTTCGTTCGCTCGTCTTAAGCGACACCGCTTTACGCGCGTTCCCGATGATGTAAATGCCCTGTTCTTCCGCGAGCGGCGTCGCCGCCGATAACCGCACGCCGTCGTCGTGATTGCCGCTGATGATCAACACCGCGCGATGCTCCCCTGCGAGTTTTTTTATCGTCGTATAAAACAGATCTTCCGCCTCCGCACCGGGTGTATACGTATCGAACACGTCCCCCGCGAGCAAAACGAGCTCCACTCGCTCGTCCTCGCAAATGCGAACAATCTCGTCCAGCACTGCGGCTTGTTCTTCCAGACGCTCTCTGCCCATAAGGCGTTTTCCGATATGCCAATCGGACGTATGCAAGATCTTCATATCGAACCTCCTCGGAGCATTTTTCGTTTTTTTAGCATTTTGCATAAAAACATGTTGCTTTTGCCGGCGAAAAAGGGTATAATAAATATATCTTCCAAAAAAGAAAATATCATACCTATTTTATTTATTATACACCATTTCGTTCAAGAAAGCAAGGAAACTGTAAACAAAGAAGAAAATTTTTCGCAATTTACACATTTTCGTAGAAAAATGAAAGGTACGCACATGAGGTAAACATGGCTTTTTGCTCCTTTTCCAAAGACACCGACAACGCTTACACCGTCGTCGAAAACAAATTCATCACCAAATATCTGCCCGAAGCGGACGGATTTGCCGTAAAAGTCTATCTTTACGGCTTATACTTATGTGAAAACACAGGCACGGATTTCAGCGCGGAATCCATGGCGGAGGTCTTAAAAACCACTCCCGAAGAAATCGAAAACGCGTTTGCGTTCTGGGAGGATTACGACCTTGTGGAAATTCTCGCCAAAACACCGCTCACCGTGCAATATCTGCCCGTACGCTCTGCCGTCGGCAGACCGAAAAAAGTCCGTTATGAGCAATATACCGACTTCAATAAAGAATTGCAAAGAAAAATGCAAAAAGTCGGCAAATTCATTTCTTCGGGCGACTATCTCAAATATATGCATTTCTTGGAAGAAAATAACATCCAACCGCAGGCGTTTTTGCTCATTGCCGAGTATTGCATCAACAAGCAAGGCGAGGCGGTTTCCCCGTCCTATATCTTCAATAAAGCGCGCAAACTCATTCGCAACGGCTTGACCACCTACGAACAGGTCGAAAAGGAACTCTCGTCCTACAACGCACACGAGGGCGACCTCCTTGCGATCTTCAACGCGCTCTCTCTTTATCAAGCCACACCCGACGAAACGGATTACGCGCTGTACGCCAAGTGGACGGAAAAACTCGGTTTTTCGCAAAAAGGCATACTCATTGCCGCGAAAAAACTCAAAAAAGGCGGCATGACCGCACTAGATTTAAGCCTTGACGAGCTGTTCGCTAAAGGGAAACTCGAACCGACGGAAATCGAAACGTATCTCAACGACCGCGAGTTGTTGGCAAATCTCACCTTCCGCATCGGGCGCAAACTCGGCGCGAAAGTGCAAAATCCAGCACCGTTCATCGACGAATACGTCGAAAAATGGTACACGTACGGCTATGAAGAAAGCTCCCTGCTCGATCTCGCGCTGTTTTGCATGAAGACGGCGCAGGGCGATTTCGAATCCCTGAACAACCTCGTCCGAAAACTCTTCTCGGACGGAATCGTTTCCGTCGACGGTGTCAAACTCTATCTAAAAGAAAAGAACGACGAATTGAAACTGTTCGCGAAAATTCAGGAACATTGCGGCGCGCTCCGCAAAAACGCCACCAACCTTTCTCTCCTCCATACTTGGCGCGATTGGAAATTCAACGACGAAATGATCGTCGAGGCGGCAAAACGCAGCGCGTCGAGCGCGAACCCCATTCCCTATATGAACAAAATCCTTGCGGACTGGAAACAAGCAAGCGTGTACGCGTTGGACGAAATTCCGACCGCCCCTGCGACTTCCAACGCCGCGGCTCACGGATTCGTCAATCCGACGATCGAGGCGATCAACGCCAAGTCCGATCGGGAACGCTATTACGCACTCTTACGCGAAAAGGCGCAAACCAAAGCCGAACGTTTCTTGTCAAAAGCCAACGGCAACGCGCGCTTCAAAGAAATCACAGCGGAACTTTCCAAAATGGAAATTTCCCTCGCCAAAGCGGAAGTTTTCAAACCGTCCGCCCTGCCCGATTTAACCGAGCAAAAACGGAACTTGCTCACCGAACGCAAAGCGATTTTGACCGAACTCGGCATTCGGGAACAAGAATTGCAACCGCAATACACGTGCAAGAAATGCTCGGACACGGGTTTTTTACCCAACGGTGCGGCGTGCAATTGCTATAAACCGCAATAACCCATTCGTCCGCACGTCTAAAATACAAACTCCTACATTTAGGACTAAACATCTTTCAAATTTAATAAAAATAACTTTATTAAGACTAAATCTTATACTTTATAGGATATAGTCCTAATATTTTTATGAAAATCAACTGTCGGTTTAGTGATTTTCAAGAATTATCGATTGTAAAAGGCATTAAAAGGTGCTATAATATTTTCACAACATGTTGAAAAACAAAATCACAGAGGTTCAAAGTTTATGAATTTAAACGAAAAACTTATCGCACTGCGAAAATGTAACGGCTGGACACAAGAAGAACTTGCCTATCAGCTCGACGTATCGTATCAAGCAATCTCAAAATGGGAAAACGGGTTGGCACAACCGAGTTTGGAAAACCTTGTAAAAATCGCGGAGATTTTCGATGTTTCCACAGATTATTTGTTAAAAGACGAACTCACAGAGATTTCGTCCATACAAACGAATACGTCCGCCCCGACGCCTAAGCACATACAGTTTATACGCAAACGTTCTTGGCAACTCTCCGCGTTACTCACCGTGTTACTTCTCGTTACCGCGTGCGTATTGGATCTACTCGTTGAAAAAAAGACCATTTGGCACCATTGGTTAGACTGGTTTATGACCGTAACCGTTCAGATGCTACTCCTTAAATTTTTGATTATATTGGTCGCAAGCAAATGCGACAAGGAATCTCTTCTCGGCGAAATCAAAGGTCTGCTTTTTTCCCTGATTTTTTTCATTCCGAGCTACTACATGCGCTCGCTCTTTGCCAGCGGCGCGTCGCTTAGCGCAACGTATTTGATATATTTCCAACCCGTTTTGGCAGGTTTGGCAGTAATCGTTGCGATTTGGAAAAAGAATCCCCTCTTTCTACTTATTACGGTCGGCAGTATCCCGACATACCTCGCAGGCATATACTTCAATCACAGAATCACCGCATTGCAGTATCTTCCGGCAATCGTCTTGTTGTTAAGCTCTGTCGTCCTGCTTTGTATAAACGCAAGAAAGAAAAAATTTAACACCCAAACTTTATTATTACTTCTGCTAATGGGCATTATTTCGAGTGCATTCTATTTCTTCTGTAAGAGAATCGAAATCGGCTCTTTTATCAAGCACTACGACGTAATGGATTATCATAATGCCTATCAGTTTTTAATAATAATAGGCTTTTTATTGCAACCGATCGCGCATTATCTCCCCGTAAAAACAAAATCAACAAACGCCGCTTTAAGTTGTGCTCCGCAGGTTATCGTTATACAGGCAAGCGCCTTACAGCTTTTTGAGTCTTTGACTTCTTGGAACGTTGCTAAATATTATGACTGCAGTCGATGCACAACCATGGCTATCTGCTGTATTATCTTGTTCCTCAGCCTTGCATTCAATGAAATACTAAACTCTAAGAAAAAAAAATATGAAAAAAATAAATAGATTTTTAAGCATTTTATTCGTAGCCGAATTCGGCATATCCGCTTTCGGTTGCGAGTCCCCCCAAAACGACGGATCTACCTCCGACTTCATCAATACACAAGGCGTACAAATTTCGCTAACAGAATACGAAAAGTTATTGCAAGTCGGATATACGGATATTGAGATAAAAACGTTGAATCGCGAACAGGTCGATGAGATTAACGCCATGCATATCCGGCAAACATACACGGACTCGTATTACATAAAAACCACCTTAACGACGCAATTAAACGGTAAAAACGTTTTTACAGACGAACGCTTAACAGAAAGTCAGGTCAACGAAGAAATCGCCATGTTAGGTCTTACCGACCCCGATGTTTCAGTGCCTGCAACAACTACTTATAGACACATGACCGTTTCCGTCTCCCATGCTAAAAATAGCGGAGCTTGTGAATATTTTTTTACAAAAGTTACTTTGGAATGGCTCATCGCACCGGTTCATCGCTTTAACGATATTATAGCAATCAGCTTTGGCAACACCGTCTCTCTCTCTCCCTCCACGGACTTTAATTTTCTCCTCACTTATGCCGACACAAACGGAGATACGATTACCGCAATCGCCTATAACGAAAAGGATAAGGAGCAATACTACTATTATACCGATAAAGGACTTGCAGTAAAATGCCCATTACCCAAAAACACTCGCACGGACATTTGTGTATCTCTTTCCGCATATTTTTTCCCTATAACGGAAAACATAAACGCAACGGGTTTTGTGGGTACATACGCGCATCAAATATCCGACATAAACTTAAACTGGTCGGATATATCCCTTTTGCGCGGTAAACCGTATTTTTCTTTTTCCACTTCACTTCCCAACGAGTCCGCGTTTGACAATCCTTTGGGTAGTGTAGTTCTTCTGAGCGATATAGCCGACTAATTTCGGAGGTAACATCATGAAAGCAAAAGACATAAAAAACAATACTGCAAACGGCGAAACGAAAGCAAAAAAACGTAGCAATACGATAAAACCGCTTATCGGCATCGCCTCTTGCTTACTATTGCTCTTTCTGTATTTCTTTACTCGATACCCCAACGGAAAGTGTCTTGACGTTTACGAAGAGGTTTTCCCTTCTACTTGGATAGATCTTATTTGGCTTAGTGCAATCGGCGCGTTATTCCTGATTTTTGCCGTTGTACACGGCATACGGCTCGATAAAAACAACCCGGACAAATTCTCAACGATCTACGTAGATTGCATCGGAGCTTTTTGGAGCTTTATCGCAGTCTTATACTGCGGAATCAGCGCAAAGACGGAAGCACTGAACGTCACGTGGATAATATGGCTTATTGCCGTCGTTCTTCAAATCGCCGCATCGATTTTCGTTCGACGTATGCAACGCAAAAAAGGAGACGTTTAAGAAAGCTTGCAATAAAAAAAGGAATGCAATTTTGCATTCTTTTTTTTGTGTGCAATTTTTGATACAATTTGCGTACACTCTTGAATTTTTGCGTACACCTTGTAAAAAATACGTACAGTAGATAAATTTTGCGTACAGCCGTTGGAAAGTGCGTACACCTATAAATTAAAATTTACTTATATCTTTTTAATTTGGTGCTTTTTCATTGTGATGTTAAAAAAACAATTCCATAATAATCTCGTCCTCATCACAATCTGTTCCCACAAAGCCGAACTTTTCATAAAGGTGTTTAGCGGCTTCGTTTCCTTCAATATAGCAAAGAACGACCTTATTATATTCACCGTCTGCTTTCATAGCATCGAGAACCATTTGGGTTGCTTCTTTTCCATAACCCTTGCCTTGATACCGTGCATCAATAAAGAGTTCACTAAAAATATAAGCATCCAATTCGGGTTCATCGTAGTATAGCCCCATGCCGATGGGGGTGTCATTATTGTAAATTATATATGCTCGGCTTCTCGCATTACGGTACGCATACGCACGAGCAAGGATAGTTGTGCTATTTGCAACATATTGTTTTTGTTCATCCGAAACAGCTAATGGAGTACGCCAATTCCCTTCATTTACATCTTCTAATCGTATCATTTTTTCTCCACAAAACATTACAAAGTTTTTTCAATCAACACCGTAATCCATTTGGCGCATTTATTCCTGCGTATATCGCTATCAACCATGTATAAAACTCCTAAAAGTTCTGCCAAAGAAGTTTGAGATAGGTTCGCTTTATTCTAATATTAGTAATTGCCGATGCATAATATTATTCCTTCAAGCTCATAGAAATTATAGCACTTTTTTAAGGGAAATACAAGTAGTTTGCCGGAATAAGTCGTTACTATTTGTAGGATTACAATAGATATGAGACAAAAGATATAAAAAAAGATAGCGAAAAATTTTTCTTTATGTTAAAGTTTAAGTACCACAAAAAACCAACAAAGGAAAATTAACGCTATCATGAACATTGTATCACAAAAAGCTAACTTTCGTCAATCGGTTGTACTCTATTCACAAAGAAATTGATAATGTAAAATATTTTGTGTAAACACTCTCTAAAAAAAGACAAGAGAGTTAAA
>CAYZOF010000027.1:0-21271 GCA_964479935.1 uncultured Clostridia bacterium
AAGGCGTTCGGCTCTGCTATAGCGGATTGCAGATGCAGGGTGCCGCTAACTCCCCACCTACGCGCAGCCTAACTATTATACACTATTTTCAAGGAGATTGCAACCGTTTTTACGTGATTTTTTCGTTTGTTTCGTGAAAGAATCACGAAGATTTTGTCAAAAAAACTTTTTGGCGAGCGTTTGTATTGACAAAATGCGAAAAATGGGGTATAATTGTAGCAAGTAAAAGGTATTGGGAGAGCATGACCGTTCGAGCGGTTCGGCTTTTCTCGACCGAACGCGACAAAATCATCAAGGAATTACAGTTGACAGGAGAATATAGAAATGAGTGAAAATTGTACGCACGATTGTTCGAGCTGCTCTGCGGATTGCGCTTCGCGCAAGAAAGAGAGTTTTCTCAAAGTACCGCACGAAAAATCGTCCATTAAAAAAGTCATCGGCGTCGTCAGCGGCAAGGGCGGCGTCGGGAAGTCTTTGACGACGGCGTTGTTGGCTTCGTTGGCGCAAAAACAAGGCAAGTCGGTAGGAATTATGGACGCGGATATTACGGGCCCGTCCATACCGCATATGTTCGGCGTGAAGGAGCGCGCGACGGGGGATTCGACGGGAATCAATACCGTGCTTTCGCCGTCCGGCATGCAGATGATGTCGATGAATTTATTGCTCGACGACGAAACGTCGCCTGTGATTTGGCGCGGTATGGTCATTTCCGGTACCGTCATGCAATTCTGGACGGACGTCGTTTGGCAGGACTTGGATTTGCTTTTCATCGATATGCCTCCCGGAACGGGTGACGTGCCTTTGACGGTATTCCAGAGCATTCCTTTGGCAGGAATCGTCATCGTGACGACGCCGCAAGATCTGGTAAAAATGGTCGTGGAGAAAGCCGTGAATATGGCGAACATCATGAACATTCCCGTTTTGGGTATCGTGGAGAATATGAGCTATCTCACCTGTCCCGATTGCGGTAAAAAAATCGAGATATTCGGAGCAAGCAAAGTGAAGAATATCGCGGCGGAATACGGCATTGCGGCTACGGCAAGAATGCCGTTGGACGCGCGTATTTCTACGCTCGCGGACGAGGGGAGGATCGAGGATTACGATACGGGCGCGTTGGACGATATCCTCGCGCAGATTGAGAAAGCGGAAACGAAAAAAACGGAAGCGTAACGGCGTATGGGATATCAAGAAGAAAAGCTGAAAGTCGAAAAGAAAATGAAAATACTCAAACGGGTGTTGCTTTGCGTGGTTGCAGGGATCGCGCTTTGTCTTTGCGTATTTTCTGCTTTCGTTCCGTCCGCGACGTGGAAATATTATTTCAATAAACCGAAGATTCGTGCTCGTGCGGAAGGCGAGTTGCGAATTCATTTCATCGACGTGGGACAGGGTGACGCCACGTTGTTGGAGCTTCCCGACGGCAAGACGATGTTGATAGACGGAGGGAGTGAAGCGGCGACCGCAACAGTGATGCGGTATTTGAACGCATTAAAAATTAAAACGATCGACTATCTGACGGTGACGCATACGGACGTCGATCATTGCGGCGGCTTGGATTCCGTGGTGAAGTATAAAGACGTGCGCGCTGCGTATCTGCCCGACGCGGCTGCGGAGGAGAATACGCAATACGCACAATTGTATGCGGCTTTGAACGAGTGCGGTTGTGTCAAAACGTTGTCTTCGCGAAGCGTGGAAATCCGTGGCGACGGGTATCGATTTTCCTTTTTGTATCCGTATACGAGCGAACTCGGCGACGGAGAATATCGATCCAATGCCGATTCTTCGGTGTTATGGCTGGATTATAACGGCGTAAACGCTTTGTTTATGGGCGATGCTCCGATGGAAACGGAGAACCTTTTGTTGCAGGATTCGGAGCTCGGAATGTTCGAGAAACGACAGACGGACCTGCATTCCGTGGAGATTTTGAAAGTTGCGCATCATGGTAGTGCGTATTCATGCGGAGAGGAGTTTTTATCGTACATCGGCGTACAAACGGCGATTGTTTCGTGCGGAAAAAATAATATTTATAAGCATCCGTCGGAGGAAACGCTGGAAAGGTTGCAAAATGCGAATGCGGAAATCTATCGAACGGACGAATCGGGACACATTATTTTGACGATTGACGTTGACGGTAGGTATATGGTCGAAACGGTAGGCTCTTAAAACGGGTATACCATGTACGAGTTGAATGAGAAACGGGGCTGTCTTTTGAAAAGACGGTTCCGTTGTTTTGTGCGGTGGTAAGGTTGGAGAAAATTTGTAAAAATGACCAAAAAAGGAACGTTTTTTTCGGCTTTTATTTCCAAAAATGTATTTTTCGTTTACCTGACACAGATTTTCACCGCATTTTCATTGTAATATACAAAAAAATTTGCTATAATATATCGTATACAAGGTTAAGAAATACGCGGACCTAAAAGAAGGGAGCACAGTGGAAGCAGTTAAGTTTGAGAATGTATATTTTTCCTATGAGGCGGAGAACGACGACGCGGTGTTTGCCGCGGAAAGCGCGTTTGCGCTCGGCGGAGTAGATTTTTCCGTAGCGGAAGGAGAGTTCGTTGCCGTACTCGGGCATAACGGGAGTGGAAAATCGACGCTCGCGCGGCTTATCAACGGTTTATTGACGCCGACATCGGGGAAAATTACCGTTTTGGGATTGGACGCGACCGACGATAAGAATTTATTCGATATTCGCAGACAAGTGGGAATCGTGTTCCAAAATCCCGATAACCAGATGGTGTCTTCCATCGTCGAGGACGATATTGCTTTCGGACCGGAGAACGTCGGCGTTCCGCGCCGTGAGATAGGGGAACGCATTTCGTTTGCGTTGCGTTCCGTCGGAATGGAACCTTTTCGTAATTCGACGCCTTCGCGATTGTCGGGCGGACAGAAACAGCGCATCGCGATCGCAGGCGTACTTGCGCTGAAACCGCGCGTTATGATTTTGGACGAATCGACGGCAATGCTCGATCCTCGCGGCAGAAAAGAAGTCATGGACGTCGTTTTGCGATTGAATAAAGAAGAAAAAATCACCGTCATACTCATCACGCATTTTGCGGAAGAGGCGATGTTGGCAGATCGTGCGGTGGTGATGAGTGGCGGTAAAATCGTTTTGGGGGGAACGCCTGAGGCGGTGTTGCGGCAGGGAGAAGAATTGGAAAAGTATTCGCTGACGTTGCCGAAACCCCTGAAGATTTGTCGCGGCTTAACGCAGGGCGGTTTGTCCGTCGCGGACGCAATGGCGGCGGAAGATGTTGCGGAAAATATTGCGACGGCTTTGCAGGGGCGGACGTTGCTCGAGACGGAGCGTTTTTCGGAGGAGAAGCCGGAAGTCCCTGCAGACGGAGAGGTCGGCAGAGTCGTCTGCAAAAATCTCTGCCATGTGTATAATGAAAAATCAGCGTTCGAGACATACGCACTCAACGGTGTGGATTTGGAGATATTCCCTGGAGACTTTTTCGGAATCATCGGGCATACGGGGAGCGGTAAATCTACCTTTGTCCAGCATTTGAACGCTCTGTTGAAAGTGCCTACCGCCGAAAAGAAATATAAGCCGGAAAAGATAAAAAAAGGGCAAGCAACGCTTCCCGAGACGGTTTTGCGTGTGGATGGCTATGATTTGACGGATAAGAATACCGATTTCAAAACACTTCGTAGGAAAGTCGGAATGGTGTTCCAATATCCCGAATATCAACTCTTTGCGGAGACGGTCCGGGAGGACGTGGCGTTTGGGTTACGAAACTTTTGTCCCGAATTATCGGAATCGGAAACGGAAAACGCCATTCGAGAGGCATTGGAGACGGTCGGACTCGATTACGAGCAGGTAAAAAACCGTTCTCCGTTCGAGTTGTCGGGCGGACAAAAACGTCGAGTGGCGATTGCCGGAGTCATTGCCACGAAACCGGAGATCTTGGTTTTGGACGAGCCTGCGGCAGGACTCGATCCGCTCGGAAAAGAGGAAATCATGACCTTGCTTCATACTATCCATCGTGATTGGTGCAAAACGGTGATTATCGTTTCGCACGATATGGACGAGATCACGGAAAATTGCAATCGAGCCGCGATATTCTCCGACGGGAAGCTCGTTGCGGCGGATTCGCCGAAATGCTTGTTTCGCAGGACGTCGGAAATCGAAAAAGTCGGGTTGGACGTGCCGTTTACGGCGAAAGTTTCGCAGGAACTTCTCCGTCGAGGAATCGATATTCGATGCGATTTTACCATGAAAGATTTTATAACGAAAGTTTTGGAATCGGTAAAGACGGAGGGGGCAGGTATGCGTTCACGGACAGAAGGAGGGCGAGAAGATGCGTGACGTTTCTTTCGGTCAGTATTATCCCGGCAAGTCGTTCGTGCATAAATGCGACCCGCGCTTGAAGTTGTTGTTTCTAATCGCGTACATTGTGGCGATTTTTATTTCGAAAAGCTTTTATGCGCTCGGAGCTTGCGCCGCGATGTTCGTACTCATCGTGATTTTTTCGAATGTTCCGTTGAAGAGTTTACTTTGTTCCGTAAAAGGAATCTTGTTCTTGCTGATTTTTACCGCATTGCTGAATTTGTTTTTTGGTAGCGGCGAAACGGTCTTGTGGCAATGGAAATTCATTACGTTGACGACGGAGGCGGTTTATTCCACGTTGTTTTTGGCGATTCGGTTGTTTTTGCTCGTGTTAAGTTCGGCGGTGCTGACGTTGACGACGACGCCCGTTTCGTTGACGGATGGGTTGGAGAGTTTGCTCTATCCGTTAAAACTTCTGCATTTGCCCATACACGAACTGGCGTTGATTATGTCGATCGCGCTTCGATTTATTCCCATTTTAACGGAAGAAACGGCGCGGATCATGAACGCGCAGAAAGCGCGTGGCGCCGATTTCGAAACGGGAAACGCGGTGCAGCGGATCAAGGCGGTCGTACCGATTTTGATTCCTCTTTTGATCAGCGCGTTCCGTCGCGCGGACGAACTCGGCGACGCCATGGACGCGCGGTGCTATTCGGGCAGTAAAGTGCGGACGAAGTATAAAAAATTGACGTTTACGTGGCGAGATCTCGTTGCGTTTCTGCTTTGCTCGGCGTTGTTGACGGGTGTGATTCTATTGAAAATCTACACTGTTCCGTTGCTATAAGAGGTGGTTATGCGTTACGTATTGAAAATTGCCTACGACGGCACGAATTATGCCGGTTGGCAACGACAAAAGAATGCGCCGTCTGTGCAAGAAACGTTGGAAAACGCCCTGTGGGAAGCGTTGCGTCAGAACGTGCGAATAACGGCAAGCGGCAGAACGGACGCAGGCGTGCATGCGGCAGGTCAAGTCTGTCATTTCGACAGTGAGTCGATTACAGTTCCTGCGGAGCGTTTGCCCGATTGTCTGAATTGCTTTTTGCCGCCCGACGTTCGCGTGACGGACGGTTGGCTCGGTGGAGAAGATTTCGACAGCAATCGGAGCGTGAAACGAAAGACGTATTGCTATTCGTTGTACGTGTCGAAGCGCGAAATGCCGCTCAAAGAGCGTTTTTCCGTGCGTATCGAAAATGCGCCGAGCTTGGACGCTTTGCGCTCGAGTGCGCGTTTGTTCGAGGGAGAACACGACTTCAAGGCGTTTTGCGCGTCGGGTTCGTCGGTGAAAACGACCGTTAGGACGGTGTACGAGGTGCGCGTGGAAGAGGGTGAGAGCTTCGGCAGTCGAGATATTAAGATTTACGTCACAGGCAACGGCTTTTTATATAACATGGTGCGTACGATGACGGGGGAGCTGTTGGACTTGGCGTCGGGAAGAAAAACCGCGGAGAGTCTTTCGGAGGCTTACGAAACGGGAGCAAGGGAATTGTTGGGAAAAACGATGCCTGCAAAGGGTTTGACGATGATGCAGGTCGTCTACGAAGAATAAAACGAATCGCCGCAAAACGGCGAATAGAGGAAAAAATGCAATTATATAGTCTATATCAAACGTTTGCGTATTTCTTTAGCCAAACGGGAAAATTCGACCTCGAGTCGACATTGTTGTTAGCCGTGATCAGCGGAATAGTTTGGCTGCTACCGTTCTTTCTTTTGCAAGGGTTCGGTCTTTATGCAATGGCAAGAAACAGAGACGTCAAAGGCAAGGCTTTGGCGTTTGTTCCGTTTGCTAACGTGCTTTTCGCCGGTAAATTGGCAGGGGAATGCAGCTTTTTCGGTCAAAAACTGAAACGCACGGGGTTGTATGCCATGATCGCGCAGATCGTTTCCACGCTATTTGGGATCTCGATGATGGCGGCGGAAATTTACTTGTATACGACACACGGAATGCCGACGACGCAAACGATGTTCGGTACGCCTTGTTGGATCGGTTTGGAAGGCTTTTCCGAGGTTGCGTACGGTTTTTACGAAACGGTCGGATACATCGTGCCGATTTTCTATTTGGCGTTTCGCGTACTGTGGCTGATCCTTTTGATGGGATTGTTCAGACAGTATTCGCCGAAGAATTACACCGCGCTCGGCGCGTTGACGTTTTTTTTCCCGGAAGCGGCAGGAATTACGATTTTTGCGCTCCGCAACCGCAAAGCGATCGATTACGATGCGTATATGCAGGCGAAACGGGAAGAGTTTTTCCGTCGCCGACAGGAGTATCGCAGACACTACGGGAATCCGTACGGTAACCCGTATCAGAATCCGTACAATCAGAATCCTTATAACGGGAATCCTTACAACGGCGCGAATTACGGGCAGGAAGAGAATCGCGACGAAGATCCGTTTGCGGAATTTGCGTCGGAACGCAAAAAGGACGACGACATGGCGAACGGCGACAATCCTTTCGACGAGTTTTCCAAGTGAAACTCTTCCTACAACGAAATACGCTTTAGACAAACCACGGCGTTATCTAAAAAATCGGACGGGAATAAGAAAAAATTATAATTCCCGTCTTTTTTTATGCAAAAGAACCGTGAAACGGTTTACAGAAAAGAAATACTGTGTTATAATTAAAATAGATATAATTTTCGGTTATAAAATTAGTTTTGGGAACTCTGGAAAGAGTTTTTCGGCTCGGAGGTGAGATATGTTGGAAGAAAACGTGGCGGCGATAGCGACGGCTCCCGGAAAAGGAGGTGTGGCGATTATTCGAATCAGCGGAAAATCGCCGTTGGAGATCGCCGAGAAAATGTTTGCGCCCGTCGGGAAAAAAACGGTGCCGGAATTCGAACCTTACCGCATGTATCCGGGGCGGATCGACGCAGGAGCTTTTTGCGATTACGGCTTGTGCGTGTATTTCAAAGCTCCCAACAGTTATACGGGCGAGGACGTTGTCGAGTTCCAGTGTCACGGCGGCGAAAGTATCGCGCGCGGTATCTTGAAGCAAACGTTTCGTTTGGGGGCGAAGCCTGCCGGACGCGGCGAGTTTACCAAACGGGCGTTTTTGAACGGGAAACTTTCGTTGGCGTCTGCGGAGGGCGTGGCAGACATGATCAACGGCGAATCGGAAGCCGAGGTGAAAGCCGGTTACTTGCTTTATAGCGAAAAATTGACCAATAAAGTGAAAGCGTTTCAGGCGCGGCTCACTACGCTTTTGGCAGGGATCGACGTTTCGGTGGATTATCCCGAAGAGGACGTCGAGGAACAGCACTCGAAAGAGCTTGCAATAGAGCTTCAAAAATTGCAGAACGAACTTTCGGTATTGACGGCGAGCTATGCTGTCGGGAAGAAGATAAAATCGGGGGTGACGGTCGCTATTTGCGGAAAACCGAATACCGGTAAAAGCTCCCTGTTGAACAGATTGCTCGGTTATGACAAAGCCATCGTTTCGGACGTGGCAGGCACGACGCGCGACGCCGTGGAGGGCACGTTGGAGATCGACGGGCGAAAATTCAATCTTTACGATACCGCAGGCGTACGCGACAGCGGCGACCGAATCGAAACGATCGGGATCGAGCGTGCGGAGTCCATTATCAAGAGCGCGGACGTGGCGGTGTTCGTTGCCGATTATGCAGGAAAACTGGATGCCGAGGACGCGCGCGTGTTGGAGATGGTCAAGGGAAAGCCGCTCGTTAAAGTATTCAATAAGGTCGATTTAACGCAAGACGATACGGAAACGGACGCGGATGTGCATACCTCTGCCGTCACCGGCGAGGGAATTGAGAAACTGAAAGCGTTGTTATACGAACGCGGTTTCGGCGCGCGTGGCGAAGATGCGGCGTTCTTGATCGAGGAAAGGCATTTCGGCGCGTTGGAGTGCGCGAAGGCATCTCTGCAAAAAGCGATTTTTGCCTGCGGAACGGAGCCGTTGGATCTGATCGGCATCGACGTAAAAGCGGCATGGGACGCGCTCGGCGAGATTACGGGCGAAACGGCGACGGAACGAATCATCGAAGAGATTTTTGCAAAGTTTTGTGTGGGAAAATAAGAATGGTAAATTTAGACTTATATCGCGTTTTTTATACGGTAGCGAAGTGCGGCAGTCTCACGAAGGCGGCGGAGGAATTGTATATTTCTCAACCTGCGGTTTCGCAATCGATTAAGCAACTGGAAAATCAATTGGGCATACAGCTATTCAATCGTACGCATCGCGGCATGGAACTTTCCGCGCAGGGCGGCGAGGCGATTTTCGCCGACGTGGAGCGCGCATTGGAGCTTTTGAACGGCGCGGAAAACCGTATCGCACAAATGCAGACGTCCGCGACGGGAACGATCCGTATCGGCGCGAGCGATACCATTTTTGAGTATTTCTTGGCGGATAAGATCGTGGCGTTTCACGAGAAGTTCCCTGCGGTGAAAATCGATTTGGTGGCAGGTTTTACGCCCGATATCATCGAAAAATTAAAGGCGAAACGTTGCGACGTGGCGTTCGTGAATTTGCCGATTGCGCCGGATGACGAGTTGCGCTTGTACAGCAATTGCATGCGGCTCAACGATATTTTTATCGCAGGCGATAAATTCGCGGAGCTGGAAGGTCAGCTCGTACAGTTGGAGCGATTGAAAAAATATCCGTTGATTTTAATGGATAAGGAAACGGTGGCGCGGCGATCGTTTGACAACTTTTTGTCGTCTTTGGCAATCGACGTGCAACCTGCAATGGAGATCGGAAATTGGGATTTAATGAAACGGCTCGTGTTGCGCGGTATGGGGATCGGCGTGATTCCGCGCGAATACGCGACGCGGCGTTTGCAGGACGGATCGCTGTTTGAGGTAAAGACCGATCCTGAATTGCCCGTGCGTTCGGTCGGAATGCTGCTCCCGAAAAAAGCATCCGTTTCCTATGCGTTGCAGGCGTTTATCAATATGTTTGACCCCCAGTGGGAGAACGGAAAAAAATCAAGGCAATAAAAAGAGGAAAAAATATGGCGAAACCGAATCCGCTTTTAAGAAATTTTTGTATCATCGCACACATCGACCACGGTAAAAGCACCCTTGCGGATAGATTGATCGAACGCACGGGACAGGTTTCCAAACGCGATATGGAGGAACAGCTCCTCGATAGCATGGATATCGAACGCGAACGCGGCATTACGATCAAACTCACGCCCGTACGTATGTACTATACGGCGAAGGACGGGAAGGAGTACGAATTTAACTTGATCGATACGCCGGGACACGTCGACTTTACGTATGAGGTGAGCCGTTCGCTCGCGGCGTGCGAGGGCGCGATCCTCGTAGTGGATGCGACGCAGGGCGTGGAGGCGCAGACGCTCGCCAACGTGTATCTTGCAATAGAAAACAACTTGGAGATCTTGCCCGTCATCAATAAAATCGACTTGCCGAGCGCGCGCGTGGACGAGGTCAAGAAAGAGATCGAGGACGTTATCGGGTTGGACGCGGAAGGGATTCCTTGCGTTTCTGCGAAAGAAGGCACGAATATCGAGGACTTGCTGGAAGCGATCACGCAATATTTCCCTGCGCCCGACGGAGATACGGAAAAGCCGTTGAAAGCTTTGATTTTCGACAGTTATTACGACAATTACAAAGGCGTAATCTTGTTCGTGCGGTTGACGGACGGTTGCGTGAAGGTCGGAGATAAGATTAAGACGTTTTTATCTTCGACGGAATACGACGTCACCGAAGTGGGGGCGTTCGCGCCCGGGTTGCTCCCCAAGGAGCAATTGCAGGCAGGCGAAGTCGGGTACATCGCCGCGTCCATCAAGTCCATTCAAGACGTCGCGGTCGGGGACACAGTGACGCTTGCCGAGTGGCCCGCTCCCGAACCCTTGCCGGGATATAAAAAGGTGCAACCCGTGGTGTTCTGCGGCATTTATCCTTTGGACGGCAGTAAATTCAACGACTTGAAAGAGGCGATTTTGAAGTTGCAGCTCAATGACGCGTCGCTCATTTTCGAGCCGGACAATTCCGTTGCGCTCGGTTTCGGGTTCCGTTGCGGATTTTTGGGATTGCTTCACATGGAGATCATACAGGAGCGAATCGAACGGGAGTTCAACCTAGACATCATAACGACCGCGCCTTCGGTGAGCTACCACGTGCATAAGACGAACGGTGAGGAGCTTTTCGTGGACAATCCGTCGCACTTGCCCGAGCCTTCCGATATCGAGTTTATGGAAGAACCGATCGTTAAGGCGGATATTTATACACCGCCCGATTATATGGGGTCGGTGATGGATCTTTGCAAGGAAAAACGCGGCGTGTTCAAGAATATGACCTACGTGGACGAACGTCGCGTAAAGCTGGAATATACGTTGCCGCTGAATGAGATCGTATACGACTTTTTCGACGGCTTGAAATCGCGTACGCGCGGTTATGCGAGTTTCGATTACGAGCTGGCAGGGTATCAACGTTCCAAGCTTGTGCGGCTCGATATTCTGCTCAACGGAGAAATATGCGACGCGCTTTCGACGATCGTGTTCGAGGGGCGCGCGTACGAACGCGGCAGAATGTTGTGCGAGAACTTGAAAGACGCGATTCCGCGTCAGCTGTTCGAGATTCCCGTACAGGCGGCGGTGGGAGGTAAGATCATCGCGCGCGAAACGGTAAAAGCGGTGCGCAAAGACGTGCTTGCGAAATGCTACGGCGGCGATATCACGCGAAAACGCAAGTTGCTCGAAAAACAGAAAGAGGGCAAGAAGCGTATGCGCAAAATGGGTTCGGTGGAAGTGCCGAGCGAAGTGTTCATGGAGATTTTGAAAACGAATAAGGATTGATATGGCATACGAGAACTTTTTCGATAAAGTTTATAAGGCGGTCAAGCAAGTCCCGCGCGGTAAAGTCGTCACGTACGGGCAAATCGCCTGCGCGGTCGGGAGTCCGCGTTCGTCGCGCCAAGTCGGATATGCGTTGCACGTCAATCCGCAACCGGGCGTCATCCCCTGCCACCGCGTAGTGGATAGGTTCGGGAATCTTGCTCCGTCGTTCGCGTTCGGCGGAAAAGAGGTGCAGGCGATGTTGTTGCTCGGCGAAGGCGTTATGGTGGACGAATCCTATCGCGTAGATTTGGGAAAATATCAATATCAAGGAAAGTTTATCGTCGGGGAGTGACCCGACAAAGGAAAAATATGGCAGGAATTTATGTACACGTGCCTTTTTGTAGGCGGAAATGTTCCTATTGCGATTTTGTGTCGTTCCCCGACAAGATCGATTACGCGGAGGCATACATGGCTTGCGTGTATAAGGAAATGAAGATGCGCGGCGAGGAACTGAAAGATTACGAATTCGACACCGTGTATTTCGGCGGGGGAACGCCGTCCTATGTTCCCCCGAAACTCATTTTGGGGGCAATGAATCAAATACGGAAATGTTTCCGCTTAAAAGAGGACGCGGAGATCACCTTAGAGCTCAATCCCGGTACGAACGGCGAGGCGAAAGTTCAAACGTATTTACAGGCAGGCGTAAATCGTTTTTCGATTGGTTTGCAGACGGCGGTTGACGAGCAACTTGCGGATATCGGGCGTATTCATAACGTGAGAGATTACGTGTATGCGACGAAGCTGCTAAAAGACCAGAATTTCAGTACGGACGTAATGTTGGGGTTGAAAAATCAAACGACGGAAGATATTCGCAAAACCATCGAATTGGCGGCGGCGTGCGGTTCGAAACATATTTCCATGTATGCCCTGACGGTGGAGGACGGTACGCCGATCTATACGGATTATCTCAACGGAGAGTTGCCCGATTCCGACGAAGTGGCGGATATGTACGACTTCGGCAGGAAATTGCTCGAAGAAAAGGGGTATAAGCGTTATGAGATTTCCAATTTTGCCGTTCCGGGGTACGAGAGTCGACATAATTTGAATTATTGGCGACGCGGAGAATACATCGGGTTCGGCGTCGCGGCGAGCTCTTTCATGCGCGGAAAACGCTTTACCAATACGTTCGATTTGGACGAGTACATGAAGTGCGTCATTTCCGGTTTTTATCCGGCTGTGACGGCGGAAACGGTCGAGGAAAAGGACGCGAAATTCGAATACGTCATGCTCGCGCTCCGTACGGAAAAAGGTTTGTCTTTGGACGGGTATAAAACGACGTTCGGTTCGTCGCTCGGCGACGATTTTCCGACTGCATTGAAAACTACCGCGAAGTATTTGGAATTGAACGGCGACCTGTTGAAAATCAAATCGGAATATCTTTATGTGCAGAATTCGATTTTGGTGCATTTTATGGAAGAGGATGCGAAATGAGGTTGTTGATTATTCGTCACGGGGATCCCGATTACGAGCATGACACGCTCACGGAAAAAGGACGTCGGGAAGCCGCGTTGTTGGCGGAAAGACTAAAAACGGAACCGATCGATTATTTCTATTCCTCGCCGCTCGGCAGAGCGAAAGACACTTGCGCGTACGTTGCGAGGGCGCACGGAAAAGAGAATGAAATCGTCGTGAAAGAATGGTTGCGCGAGTTTTCGCATCGCGTGACGTTGCCCTCGGGGCGAGAACGCGGTGTTCCTTGGGATATGCTCCCTGCGGAATGGGCAGACGAGCCGAAAATGTACGATTACAAGCATTGGTATCGGCAGGATTTTTACGAAAAAGTCGGCATGGAACAGGTGTATAAAGCGGTGACAGACGGTTTGGACGAATTGCTTGCGGAACACGGGTATACGCGTGACGGAGAGGTTTATCATACCGAAAACGGGCATACGCAGACGATCGCGCTGTTCTGTCATTTCGGGTTGGAGATGGTTCTTTTGTCGCATTTATGCGGCATTTCTCCCATTCCCCTTTGGCATCATTTTGCGGCGTTGCCGACTTCGGTGACGACGTTGTATACGGAGGAGCGTCGCGAGGGGACGGCAATGTTCCGTTGCTGCGGATTCGGCGATACGGGGCATTTGTATGCAGGCGGCGAAGTACCTTCTTTTTCCGCGAGATTTTGCGAGGTGTATCGTTCGGAGGAAAGGCATGACTGAGCAGGCTAAAAAACACATCAATGTGGCGGCGGCTTTACTGTTCGACCACGGAAAAATTTTCGCCACGAAACGCGGCGATTCGCCTTATCCGTACGTTGCGCATAAATACGAATTTCCGGGCGGAAAGATCGAACGAGGCGAGCGCGGCGAGGCAGCGGTGAAAAGAGAGTTGAAAGAAGAACTGGATCTGGACGTGGAAGTCGGCGGCTTGTACGCCTGTCATACATTTGAATATCCGGATTTTATCATTACGCTTTCCGTGTACGAATGCGAGATGCGTTCGGCTTTCGTTTTGAAAGAGCATGAAAGCTGTGCTTGGCTTCGACCGTCGGAGTTGAACGAAGAGGAGTGGGCACCGGCGGACGCGGAGATCTTAGGCTCGTTGAAGCGCGTATTCGGAGAAATATAGAGGATCAAGATGAAAAAGAATAATGTTATTTTGATTGGAATGCCGGGATCGGGAAAAACGACGATCGGCACGGAACTGTCGCGAAGAATCGGTTACGGATATATCGACAGCGACAGCGTTATCGTGGCGCGCGAGGGAAAACGCCTCTGTGAGATCATCGAGTCTGTCGGCAGAGAAGCCTTTTTGGATATCGAGGCGAAGATCAATTCGGAGCTTTGCGCCGATCGTTGCGTGATTGCGACGGGCGGAAGCGTCGTTTATCGCGATTCCGCCATGCAAAAATTGAAGACGATGGGAACGATCGTGTATCTGAAGCTTCCCTACGAAACGGTGGCGAGGCGGCTCGGCGATCTGAAAAAACGCGGCGTTGCGTTGAAGGACGGGTTCACATTGCGTGATTTGTACGAGGAGAGGAAACCGCTTTACGAGAAATATGCCGATATTACGGTGGAACTGGACAAATCCCCGATTGCGGAATCGGTAGAAAAAGTGGCGAAGGCGGTAAAGAAATGACGGCGAAGCAGGCAAGAATCGCGGTGTACGGCGCAGGCGCGATGGGTACGGTGCTCGGGGCATTGTTGTCGCAAGGCGGTTTGCTTGTGGATTTGATCACCCGAAACGCGGCGCACGTGGAACGTTTGCGAAAGGACGGCGCGCGTATCGATTGCACGGCGGACGGCACGTCTCGAAAAATTCGCGTGAGTGCGATGTTGCCGACGGAAATGCAAGGTCTATACGACGTGATATTTCTAATGACTAAGCAACGTTTCAATCGGGAGATCGTGACGGACCTACTCCCGTTTTTGGCGGAGGACGGAGCGATCGTCACGACGCAAAACGGCTTGCCGGAGTGTGGCATTGCGGAAATCGTCGGCGTGGAACGTACGTACGGCGCGGTGACTTCTTTCGGAGCGAACTTTACGGAAGCAGGGCGCGTGGAGCTTACTTCCGAAACGTCGGCTATGCATATTGACGTCGGCGGTTATTGTAACGACGGGGCAAAATTGTCTCTTTTACGGGAAATTTTATCCTATGCGAAAACGAACGATCGTTTCGTGAGAACGACGGACGATCTGTCTGGGGCGCGCTGGTCGAAACTGGCAATCAACGCGGCTTTTTCGGGGCTTTCCGCCATGACGGGCATGACATTCGGCGAAGTGGCGAAAAAACGCAAGACGTGCAAAATCGCGCTCGGCGTTTTAAGGGAGTGCGTGGCAGTCGCCTCGGCGCAGGGAGTAAAACTCGCAAAAATGCAAGGTTTCGATATGACGAAATTTTTAGCGGGAAAATCACCCGTAAAAAACGTCGTCGCATACATGGTATTGCCATTTGCGATGAAAAAGCATAAAAATCTTCACTCGGGCATGCTCAAAGATATCGAAAACGGGAAACGTTGCGAGATCGATTTTATCGATGGTGTCGTTGCGGAAGAGGGAGCGCGTGTCGGCGTTCCGACGCCGTTGTGTCGGCGCATCGTCGAGATCGTTCACGATATCGAAAACGGTCTGTACGCGACGTCATACGCGAATACGGATTTTTTTGTCGACGCATGTACAAACGATTGACAGAATTCGACGTAAATGGTAAAATATAAGCTACGGCTAAAAAATATGGAAGGTAACAATATGGATTTAAATAAATTGGCAGATCGGCTGATCCCGGACGAAAACGTAAAACCCTTGGAAGAGTATGAAAAAATGTACCCCGAAAGAGAGTTGCCGAAGGGCGCGCAGGTTACAAGACTTGCACCCAGCCCTACGGGATTTATGCATTTAGGGAATTTGTACGTCGCACTCGCGAACGAGCGGATCGCGCATCAAAGCAACGGCGTGTTTTATCTCCGCATCGAGGATACGGACGAAAAACGTAAGGTCGAAGGCGCGGTAGAGGTCATTCATCAGTCCTTGAAATATTTCGGGATTACGTTTGACGAAGGCGCGGATCTGTGCGGCGAATACGGTCCGTACTATCAACGTCAGCGCGCGGAAATTTACCACGCCTACGCGAAAGAATTGATTCGAAAAGGTTTGGCGTATCCCTGCTTCTGCACGGAGGAAGATTTGGAAAAGACTCGCGGACACCAAACGGAGAATAAGTTCCTGCCCGGTTACTACGGGAAATTTGCGAAATGCCGTACGTTGAGCGAAGAAGAGATTTACGCCAATCTCGATGCAGGAAAACCCTACGTGATTCGCTTGAAATCGCAGGGCGACGTGGAGGTGAAACATACGTTCCGCGACGAAGTCAAGGGCGATATTACAGTTACGGAAAACAATCAAGACGTAGTTATTTTGAAATCGGACGGAATCCCCACTTATCATTTCGCGCACGCGATCGACGATCATTTCATGCGCACGACGCTCGTGATTCGCGGCGAAGAATGGCTCTCCTCGTTGCCTATTCATATCGAGCTTTTTAAGGTGCTCGGATTCAAGCTCCCCAAATACGGACATAATTGCTCCATTCAAAAAATCGACGGGGAAACGCGCAGAAAGCTTTCCAAGCGTAAAGATCCCGAGGCGTCGCTCACGTTTTATCGGACGCAGGGGTATCACCCTGCGGCGGTGCGTACGTATATGATGACGTTGCTCAATTCCAATTTCGAGGAATGGCTGTTGAAATTCCCCGATAAGCCTTTGGACGAATTTAAGTATTCCATCGGCAAAATGGGAAAGAGCGGCGCGCTGTTCGACATTTTGAAGCTCAACGACATCTCCAAAACTTACATGTCGACGCTTTCCGCAGAAGAGATGTACGACTTTTTGAAAACTTGGGCGACGGAATTCGGTACGGACGCACAAAAGGCGTATTTCGGCGATAAGGAATATATGTTGAAGATTCTCAATCTTTGCATGGGAATCGGTGGGAAAAAACGCAGAAAAGACTTTGTCTGCGCGAAACAAGCCGTGGAAACGATCGGCTATTTCTTCGAGTCGACCTTTGCGCCGAAGTACGAATATCGCTTCGATAAGGAAGTCATAAAGTCGGTTTTGGAGGACTTTAAGCAGGCGTATGCGTATGAGGACGATTGTTCGGCGTGGTTCGAGAAAGTGAAATCGGTGGCTGCCGCGAACGGTTTCGCGACGGATATGAAAGCTTATAAAGCCGATCCGACGGCATATTCCGGAAACGTTTCCGACGTAGCGGAAATGCTCCGAATCGCCGCAACGGGGTTATCGAATACGCCCGATCTGTGGACGATTATGCAGATTCTCGGAAAGGACGCGACGATTGCGCGTTTGGATAGGGCGATCGCCGATTTGGTATAAGCGACTTAAGCGAACGGAGTAAAAAAACGCGCGCATTCGGAACGAATAAAAAACTTGAAAAATTTTTTATCAAAAACGTTGAAATGCTTGCGTAACAAAAAATTGTATGATATAATATAAAACGGTTGTTGCGGAACAGCCGTTTTATGTTAACCGGCTTTATCGGCGATGTGCCGTTGTTCGAATTGTTTTACGACGTAGAAGACGAAAATCGGTCATCGCATAAAGAAAAATCAAATTGTCGGAGAAGGGTAAATTATGAAGAAAGTATTATGCCATGCGGCATTGTTGGCGTGCGTGTTGACGGTAACGTTGTTCGGTTGCCACGCGACGGGGTATAGCAATTTGGTCGGGGAGCGATATGCAGATTCGGAAAACTATCGGACGGGCGCATTCACGTATCGAGCCGACTCGATTCGCGCCGTGGAGGTTTATTGGCGTTCCGGGGCGATCGAATTGATAGAATCGGACGAGGCAGAACTCGGCGTTCGAGAAAGCGGCGAAGAATTGTTGGAAGACGCCGTTATGCGTTATTTTTTGGCGGACGGTGTGTTAAAAATCCGTTTTTGCGCCTCCGGAGCGAGTATTCGGGTCAAGTCGACTGATAAAAATTTGCGGTTGGAGTTACCGAAAGGGATCAACCTGTCCGTCAGCTCGACTTCTGCGCCGATAAAAGCCGACACATTGGAGCAGAACGACGTTCGCATTTCGTCGACGTCCGGGAGTATGCAATGCGGAACGATCGCCGCCGAACGTGTCGCATTGAGCAGTACGTCCGGAACGATTCGAGCGAATAAAGTTTCTGCGCGCACGCTTACGTGTAGCGCAACTTCCGGAGCCGTTCGGTTCGGAGCCGTTTCGGTTCAAACGCTCGATTGCAGTACTTCGTCCGGTTCGGTGATTGCAGACGGCGTTACCGCCGATTCGATCGGCGTGAATACGAGTAGCGGACGGGTTGAACTATCGATTCTCGGGGTGGGCGAAACTCGAATCCATACGTCCAGCGGAAAGGTCGATTGCGTATTACCGACGGGCGGCGCGGAAGTTTATTATACGTCGAGTAGCGGCAGGCTGAAAACCGACCGAGATTACGAGAGTAAGGGCGGCGGATATATATTCGGTGACGGCGAGAGTAAAATAACGGTCGAAACTTCGAGCGGAAGTCTTCATATTCAATAAAAGGGGAAAACAACATGAAAACGTTGCACATCATTCAAATTCTTTCCAAGGTTGGAAAGATAGTCAGCAAAATCGTTTATATTTGCTGTATTGTAGGCTTTATCGGCTGTATTGTAGGGGCGTGTGCTATGTCGTTCGGCGTGGGCGTCATAAAACTCGGCGGCGATACTTTGCAGAGCATTTTGGAAACGGAAGCCGGAATTAGCGAAGGAACGATTTGGGCGGCGATCGTAGTCGGTATGATCCTTTGCGTCGGGGAGTATTTCGTTGCGCGTAAGGCATATCGCTATTTTGACAACGAGTTGCAGGCTGGCACGCCTTTTACCGAAAACGGAGCGAAAGAGTTGTTGCATTTGGGAATTTCGATGATCTGGATTCCGCTCGCGGCGATCGTTGGCGCGCAGATCGCGCAAGAAATCGTCGCGCAGTGTTGGGTCAACGTCGAAAAGGTGTCGTTGGACGGCTACGATAGCGTGGCGTCGGGCGTTACGTGTCTCCTCGTGGCGTTGTTGTGTCGTTACGGCGCGGAGGTCAAAGAGGGCAGAGAAATTCACGACGACGAGTGCAAAACTGAATCATTTCGGGGAGAGCAAAATGGAGAATCGAACGAAGAAATCGAGGTATAAAATTGCAAAAAGATTTCTTATCTTTTGGACTTTATTTATAGGATTCGGCGCGGTATGGGGTGCTGTTTGCATGCTGGTCGATCCCACCGGCAAAATATTGTATATGGACGCAATGTTGCCGTATTTTGAGAAACTTCCGTTTGCCGATATATTCTTTCAAGATTACACGTTTTCGGGGATTGCTTTGCTTATCGTAAACGGGATAACGAATTTGATTGCCGCGTCGTTATTGGTAAAAGATAAAAAAATCGGCGTTATCTTGGGCGGTGTATTCGGTGTGACGTTGATGCTTTGGATCTGTATTCAGTTCTATATGTTTCCGTCGAATTTTTTGTCGATATCGTATTTTATTTTCGGCTTTTGTCAGGCGTTGACGGGGTATGTGGCGTACGTGTTCCGAAAACAGGAAGCTTTTGTCGTAGACGTTGCCGATTATAAAAACATAGGAGCCGACAAAAGCAAACTCGTCGTTTATTTTTCTCGCATAGGTTACGTGAAAAAAGTCGCTTACGAAACGGCGAATCGCACGGGAGCGGAGATTTATGAAATTAAGGCGACCGAAAGAACGGAAGGAACGCTCGGCTTTTGGTGGTGCGGAAGATTCGGTATGCACCGTTGGGGAATGCCCGTTGAGCCGATAGCGGTGGATTTATCAAAGTATGACCACGTGACGATCTGTTCTCCGATTTGGGTATTCTCCCTTTCTGCTCCGGTGCGGAGTTTTTGTCGACAGGCGGCCGGGAAAGTCAAAGAGGCGGATTACATTGTCGTCCACTTTTCACCCGGTCGGTACAAAAATGCCGCCGCAGAGATGGATTCCCTGCTGGGGGTTACCCATACCGGCTTTACGGATGTGGTCTGCCGTGAGGGACGATTTTCGTTAGAGATGATGCCACAAGAAAAACTTTAGGAGGGGAAAATCTTATGCGAATTATGATTTTGAACGGCAGTCCCAAACGAGACGCCGGCGATACGATGCACATGACTTGTGCCTTTGTGGAAGGCATGAAGGAAATCGGCGAAAATGCGGTTCACACCATCCATGTGATCGACAAACATATAGAATACTGTAGCGGATGCTTTTCCTGCATGAGAAACGGCGGCGAATGCATTCACAAGGATGATATGAAGCAACTGCTGGAGGAAATACTGGAATCCGATTTGCTGATTTTCAACTTCCCTCTGTACTGTTACGGGATGCCTGCTTCCCTGAAAGCATTCATTGACAGAACCTTACCTCTGTCCTCTATGGCAATGCGGAAAGTGGGCGAACGCTATGAACATATCGAACAGGCGGATTTTTCACACCTGAAATACGTGATGATTTGTGGTTGCGGTTTTCCTAACGGTCGGCATAACTTTGAACCGGTTATCGCTCAGTTTAAGCTCTGTTTCCCCAATCATCATACCGTCATCACCGTTCCGGAGAGTCCGATGTTCAATGCACCGGAGGCGGAGTCGGTGACAAAACCGAGGCTGGAACTACTCCGTCAAGCCGGACGGCAGTATGCGAAAAACGGAAAGATCGAATCGGAACTGTTGGAACAAATCGGCTCGCCCATGATTCCGGAAGAGGTTTATGCGCAAATCGTCAATGGAGGGAATTAAGAGATGAACAAGCGTAAAGCATTGGTCGTGGTCGACCTGCAAAATGACATCACGAAAAATTACAAGGAAATTATTGACCAGGTAAATAAAGCGGTGGATTGGGCTGTTGGCAATGACATGGACATTGTTTATATTCGTCATTACAACCTCTCCGCAGGCACAAGGACTTTTAAGGAAGGCACACACGGATCAGAATTTGTTCCCGAACTGAAAGTTGTAACGAATAATATTTTCGCAAAAACGAAAAGCAATGCCCTGACCAGCGAAGCTTTTGTTGCCTTCATTCGGGAACAGGACATTACGGATTTTTATGTTGTCGGCGCAGACGCCACCGCTTGCATCAAATCTACTTGTTTCAATATGGCAAAGGCAGGGTATACCGTTCATGTGTTGTCGGACTGTATTACCAGCTACGACAAGAACAAGCTGACGGAGATGTTGGAATACTATGCGCAGAAAGGCTGCGCCGTGCAGGAACTGGAGAAGATCTTATGAACTATGTAAGAAATCATCGGGCGAATGAAAAAGAAATAACCTCCAAGGACTTTTGACGGTGATTCGCTGTTTGCGGGAAACCCGTTCGCCGTTTATGAGGAACAATTCTCATAGTGCTATTATATATCTCAAGAAATACGTTTCGAGAGGTGAATAAGAATGGATCAAGTCAAAATAGGAAAATTCATAGCCGAGCATCGACGTACAAATCATTGTGCGGTTTTTGCATTCGTGCGCCCATATAGCCTATGAGGAATTTCGTTTCCGATATGGCTATCAGCTCTGCCATAGCAAGCACGTTTTGGGGTGAAATTTTCTCCTTAAGAATTTCAAACGTAACTTCTTTTTTCATTTTCTTATGCCTCCGATTGTAGAATT
>CAYZOF010000028.1:0-20566 GCA_964479935.1 uncultured Clostridia bacterium
GGAGTTTTCCGTCTGATTGACGCCGCACCCCCGACCGACGGATAAATCGGGCGCGACGATCGTTTTTATAAAAACGAGTTACGCTGCAAGAGCGTAGTTTGCATTTCTATCTGCATTTAAATTTAGTCGGAACGTTTTATCGTAGTCGCTCCGTCTACGGTATGCTTATTTTTTCGCTCACCGGCAATCGAATCCGGTACACCCCCGAATGGGTCCTGCCCTATTATTATACACGACAAAACCCGAATTGTAAACATTTTTTCGGTATTTTTAAGAAATTTCCGACGCGTTTTTCGCGATTTTTCGCAAAATCGCTCTTTACTTTTTCCACGCCTTTACCGAAAACAGCACGAGCATCGGGAAAATTTCCAACCTACCCGTCAACATATCGAAAATAAACACGAGTTTCGACCACGCCGAAAAATTCGCAAACGAACCTGCCGGACCGACCATGCTAAGTCCCGGGCCGATGTTGTTTATCGTAGTTGCTACTGCCGTAAAATTCGTCGTCAAATCGAACCCTTCGAGCGAGATCAAGAGCAAGGAAACCGCAAAAATCATAATATACGCAGTGAGATACGCATTCGCGGAACGTACAACGCCTTCGTCCACAACCTGCTTATCTAAAGAAATTTTTCGAATTTGCTTGGGATGCAACATTCTGAGGACTTCGTTTTGCGCACCTTTGCCCCAAATCAAAAAACGAGAAACTTTCATGCCGCCGCCCGTACTGCCTGCACACGCACCGACAAACATCAACATCACGATGATAATTCTGGAAAACGACGGCCAAAGGTCGAAATTTGCCGTGGCGAATCCCGTCGTGGAAATGATCGACGCAACGGTAAACGCGGAATGCTTCACCGCCGCTCCGCCCGAAAGTGTTTCCGTCAGACACAGATTGAGCGCGATCATCGCGATCGCCGCGAACACGATAATCAAAAACGCGCGTACTTCCTCGTTCAACGCCTCTTTCCACTTTCCTTTCAGCAATAAGTAGTAAGACGTGAAATTGATAGAAAACAACAGCATAAAGATCGTAACAATGATTTGAATATAGGAACTATACCCTGCGAATCCGTCCGCATTGATGGCGAAACCGCCCGTACCTGCCGTTGCGAACGCCGTATTCAACGCTTCGAATATCGACATACCGCCACAGAGTAACAAGACGAACTCCACCGCCGTCATCACGGTATAAATCAAATACAAAATCTTTGCCGTTTTGCGAACTTTGGGCACGAGCTTGCTCACTGACGGTCCGGGGCTTTCCGCTTTCATGATATGCATGTTTCGTGCGCCGCTGAGCGGCAAAAACGCCATCACGAATACCAAAACGCCCATACCGCCGACCCAGTGCGTGAAGCTCCGCCACATCAAAACGGATTTCGGCAACGCCTCGACCATTTCCCCCGTAGGAACGATTGTCGCGCCGGTCGTCGTGAACCCCGAAACCGTCTCGAACAAAGCGTCTATGTAGGAAGGAATCGCGCCCGAAAGAACGAACGGAAGCGCGCCGACAAGACTCATTACAATCCAACAGAGCGCAACGATCACGCAACCGTCTTTCGCATAGATCTCCGTCTGTTTAGGCTTCCCGAGCAAACACAATCCGCCGACGACTCCGCACAAAAAAATAGTGATCAAAAACGAGAAAAACGCTTCCTCCCAATAAAACGCCGCCGTTACGAGCGGTACGAGTAAAAATATTCCCTCGAATAAGAGTATCCAACCGAGTACGCGTTTGATTACAGAAAAATTCATAACCGACCTCTCACTTCAAGACATCGGTCACGTCGTGTAAACCGAGTTGTTTGGAAACGATAACCACCGCGTCGCCTGCCTCGATGACGTCTTGTCCGCGAGGAATGATCACTTCTTCGCCGCGCGAAATGGAAGCAATCAAAATATTCTCTTTGAATTTCAGTTCCGCCAACGGTTTCCCGGCAATCGGGGAATGCTCCTTGACGATGAATTCCGTCGCCTCGACCTTGTCGGGAATTACGTTATACAGCGTTTCGACGTTGCTCCCCATGCTGTTTTTCATGGCGCGCACGTGTTGCAAAATAATGTCGGAGGTAATGTTTTTCGGACAAATCGTGCAATCCAGCTCCAAGCGGCTGACCACGCTCTCATAGTCCGTACGGTTGATGCGAGTGATCAATTTTCCTTTGCCTGCCTCTTTCGCAAACAACGAAAGCAATATATTCTCCTCGTCTTGATGAGCGAGTGCCACGAATGCGCCGACTTTGTCTATTCCTTCTTCCAAGAGCAAGTCACGATCGGCAGGATTCCCGTTAATCACGTCCACTTTCGGTAATTGCGAGCAAAGCTCCTCGCATTTCACGTAATCCTTTTCGATGATTTTCAACGAGATCGGTTGTCTCTCCAAAATGTCACAAAGGTAATGCGTCAAAACGCCGCCGCCGACGATCATCGCGTCCTTGACGGAATGCCCTTTGTAATGAATTTTCGTAAAGAAATCGTTCACGTTCTTGGGCGTTGCCACAATCGAGATCACGTCTTTTTCCGCAAAGGTAAAGTCGCCGTTTGCGATATAAGCTTCGTCGCCGCGCTCGATCGTGCAGACGAGAATGGCGGCGTGATATTTCATCACGACATCTTTCACGGACATGCCGGCAATTTCATTGCCGACGGGCAATTTGAATTTAATCAGCTCGATCTTTCCTTTCGCAAACGGCTCGATTTTGATTGCCGTAGGGAAACGCAAAATCCGCGCAATCTCTTCCGCCGCCGCATATTCGGGGTTGATGACCATCGCCAAACCGAGCTCCTCTTTCAAATACATCGCTTCCGAGCTGTATTCGGGATTTTTTACCCGAGCAATCGTTTGACAATTCCCTTCTTTCTTCGCGATCATGCAACAGAGCAGATTTAACTCGTCCGAATTGGTGACGGCGATAAACAGGTCCGCTTGCTTGATCCCGGCATCGCGTTGAACGGTAGGCGTCGCGCCGTTGCCGATGACGCCCATGACGTCGCAACGGTCCATGATATCTTTCACCTTTTCCGCCTGCATATCGATTACGGTAACGTCGTTGCCGTCGCCGTTCAGCTTTTCGGCAAGAGTTTGCCCGACTCTACCGCAACCGACAATAATGATATTCATAAAAGTCTCTCCTTATTTCTTTTTTGCAAGTTTTTTAATGGACGTACGGCGTTCTTCGCCGCTGAATAAACGCTTTAGATTCTGCGAATGCGCCGTCCACGTCAACACGTTGATTAGAAAAATCATCGAATAGATCGCCATGAGATAACCGTTCATCGGCGTATACGCATATTGCAACAAAAACAAAACCATCTGCAAAATGCTGAACCCCGTCACACCCAACAGTGAGCCCATAGACCCCCACTCCGCCACGTAAATATACAACACGACGAGCCACAAACAGGCAAATCCGATGAGAATCCACCAAGGATGTTCGCAGGAAATCGCAAACCAAAACAAACCGAGCGTCGAGGCGATTCCCTTGCCGCCTTTGAACTTCGTCGTAATCGGGAAAATATGCCCCACCACCACGCAAAGTCCGCATAAATATCGAGTAAAATCGGAAACGACGACATTCGTTCCCTCGAAGACGTATCCTCGAAAAAGAAAATAACTGATCGTCGCAGGCACTCCGCCCTTGAAGGCGTCGCAAAAAAACGTAAGCAACCCGACTTTCAAACCGAACTCTCGCGTCATATTCATCGTTCCCGGATTCCCACTGCCAATCGTCGTTATATCTTTATGTTTGGAACGAGATATCCACCGCGCAAAGTTAAAACATCCTATCAAGTAACAAATGACCGCCATAACCGTCAATTGCCACCAGTTTTGCGTAAAAGAAAACGTTTTCATATACTTTTCTCTCCGTCTTTGATATTAAGTCTTATAAAAAATGAGATTTAATCTTATTATTTATATATTTTCCATAAAAAAGGAACTATTCTTCGTCCTTTTTCTCGCGTACGACGATTTTAATCGGCGTACCGGAAAAGTCGTAGGCACGACGTATAGTATTTTCCAAATACCGCTGGTAAGAGAAGTGCAACAAGCCCTCGTCGTTGACGTGCAATACGAAGACAGGCGGACATACGGATACTTGCGAAGAAAAGAACACGCGCATTCTTCTGCCTTGATAGGAAGGCGGTTCTTGCAAACGCACGGCGTCGCCGATCAGATCGTTCAACTCGCCCGTGGGAACGCGAAAAGAGGCGTGCGCGTATACTTCTTCCGCCGCCGCCAAAATCTTCTCCACGCGTTGTCCGGTCTTTGCCGAAATATACACGGACTTATAATAATCCATGAACTTCAGATCCTCTTTGAGTTTTTCCTCGAAGCGGTTGACGGTATGCGTATCCTTTTCGATCAAATCCCATTTATTCATTACAACCACGGACGGTTTGCCCTGTTCGTGAACGTAACCGATGATTTTGACGTCTTGTTCCGTCAAACCTTCCTCGCTGTCAACGACGAGCAAGCAGACGTCGCTTCGTCTAACCGCGTCGAACGCTCGCATATTGCTGTAATATTCCACATCGTCGTCCACATTCTTCTTTTTACGAATCCCTGCCGTGTCGATGATTGTATACGCCTTATCGCCGCGATAAAACAGCGTATCGATGGCGTCGCGCGTCGTGCCGGCCATCGGCGTTACGATGCTCCGCTCGCTACCCAAAATGCGATTTACCAAACTGGATTTCCCTGCATTCGGTTTCCCTACCACGGCGATCTTGAGCGACGGAATCGGCTCGATCGTCACGTCGGAGAAATACGAAATGGCTTCGTCCAACACGTCTCCGATGCCTTGGGAATGCTCTGCGGAGATAGCAAAAGGCTCACCCAAACCCAGCGAATAGAATTCGAAAACCTGTTCAGGCGAATAATTGTCAATCTTATTTACGACCAGAATGACGGGTTTTTTACTGCGACGGAGTATGTCCGCCACATCGTAATCGGAGGGGTGCAGTCCCTCTCTGCCGTCCGTAAAAAACAGGATGACGTCTGCGGTTTCGATCGCCACGTCCGCCTGTTTGGCGATTTCTCGCCACATGACGTCCTCGGATTTCAATTCGATACCGCCCGTATCCACCATCGTAAAATGCTTATCGCGCCACGTCGCGTCCGTATACAAGCGATCGCGCGTGACGCCCGGTCTATCCTCCGTAATGGAGATTTTTCGACCGGCGACTTTATTAAAAAACGTACTTTTTCCTACGTTGGGTCTACCTACCAACGCAATAAGGGGGTTTGCCATTTTTTTGCCTCCTCTGCTTTATTTTTATTTAGCCAAAATTTCCACGAAGCCATAACCACCCTTGCGGTTTACGCGAATGGCTTGACTGCCGCATTTTTCTTTCAATTCCTTGAGCGTCATACCGCAAAGAAACACGTCTTCGAACTCCTTCATCGTGTTTCCGGGAAGCACGATCTCGTCAAACGTTCCGCCCCGTTCCCGATACGCGACGACCGCTTTCGCAATGTCTTGTCCCGTCAATAGCCCCGTACACGTCACCGTCTCGCCGAAAAACTCGTTTTTCACAGCCAAAACGTCCGTTTCCAGTCCTTTGATGACCTCTTCGCAACGTTGCCCGAGCTCCCGATTGATCTTCGCCGCGCTCACGCCGCTAATAATCAACGAGCGTTTTTTCTTTTTCAACGCATACGTGCCGTTTTCCGCAAACAAACCGCACAGCGCGGTATGCACCTCCGTCGTAAACTTCGTCGTCATGCCGATGCCGTTTTCGATCTGCTCGAAATCGCCGTAAAACGCCGCGTCTTTCATCGGACGATCGGCTTTGACGAAATACTCGTCCGCAGGGAGCAAAAAATTCACCCCGAACTCGGCATTGAGCCTATCGACCAAGTCCAACAGCTTCGCACTGTATTCTCCGTCCACGTCTGAGATGGGATACAAGCCGTCGCGATATTTGGTAATCCCCGTCGGAACGCAAGCCAGATCCCGGACGCTCGGATAGTATTTGAACAGCTCCCGCGCCGTATATTCCAGCTCCGCGCCGTCGTTTTCGTTCGGAACGATCACCGCCTGACAATGCATACAGACGCCGCCTTTTACGAGCTTGTCAATCTGTTCCGTGATTTTTCCTGCAAAACGATTTCGGAGCAATTTCACGCGTAACGTCGGGTTCATGGTATGCACCGAAACGTATAACGGCGACAATTTCAGACGAATGATTCGTTCCAACCCCTCGTCGGAAAGATTGGTGAGCGTCACGAAGTTTCCGCAAGAGAAACTCATTCCGTAGTCGTCGTCTTTGACGTACAGGCTCTCGCGCATGCCTTTGGGCATTTGATCGACGAAACAAAACACGCAACGGTTGTGACAAGTTCGAATTGCCGTATTTTTTTCGAACTCGATTCCCAAGTCCTCGCCTTCTTCCTTTTCTACCTCGAGCGTCGCTTCGCCCTTTCCTCGCTTATCTCGCACCGTCATGGTAAACGCGTCCGTCTCGCAATAATACAGATAATCCAATTCGTCTTCGCACGAATAACCGTCAAACGCGACTATCTCGTCGCCGCGTTCCAAACCGAGCTCTTCGGCGATACTATTTCGTTTTACTTTTACGATTTTCAACATATTTTCTTATTCTTTTATCTCATCGCGCGATATTCCGTAACGTCGACAAAGCGTCTGCAAAACCTCTTCGAAATCGTTCGGCAAAGGCGCGTAAAACGTCATGCGCTCCCCCGAAGAGGGATGCGTGAGCTCCAATCTCGCCGCATGCAACAACTGTCCGTCCAAAGAAAATTTTTGCTTCTTGTATCCGTATACGGGATCGCCCACAATCGGATGCCCGATATATTTCGCATGCACGCGGATTTGGTGCGTCCGCCCCGTCTGTAAATCGAAACGACAGAGCGTAAACTCCGCGCCGAATCGCGCTACCACCGTATAATCGGTAACGGCAAGTTTCCCTTTGCCACTCGGCAAAACCGCCATTTTTAATCGCTCCGTCGGGTGTCTGCCGATATCCGTCGTCACGCGACCGCTATCTGCCTTGACGCTCCCTTCCAAAAGCGCGTAATACGTCCTGCGACAAGTCTTTTGCGCGATCTGCCCTGCCAGCGATACGTGCGCTTTGTCGTTCTTCGCCACGACGAGCAAACCCGTCGTATCCTTGTCTATGCGATGCACGATTCCCGGTCGTAATACACCGCCGATACCGCTGAGCGAATCGAGCGCGTACAACAACGCGTTGACCAACGTTCCCTCCGAATTGCCGTTGCCGACGTGCACCGTCATGCCGCGCGGCTTGTCGATTACCGCGATATCGCTATCTTGATACACAATCTTAATAGGAATATTTTCGGCTTTTGCGGTATATTCTATCGCTTCGGGAATCTCTATCTCGACTTTATCGCCGAGTTTAATTTCCGCGCCGGCTTTCCGAATCACTACGCCGTTCACGCAGACGTTGCCGTCCTCGATCAATCTCTTTATCCGCGAACGCGTAAATTCCTCCGCTTGTTCGCTCAAGAACACGTCCAGACGTTTGCCACCCTCTTCCGCCACGAAAAATCGTCTATCCATCGTTCTTTTTGTTAATTTGTTCGGATTGAGTATCGTTAGTGTTTTCTTTTTGGGATTCGATTTTGTTTTCTTCCTTCTCTGCCGTCTCTTTCGCGAGCGTTTTATACTTTTCCGTCAGGGGGTATATCGCCTCGGAATCGAAGAAGAACAACGACAGAACGAGCATGATCGCCCCGGCTGTGATAAAGAAATCGGCAAAATTGCAAACCGCAAAACCGAAACGGCTCAAATCCACCATATCGCGAACGCCGTCGCGAATCAGCGCGTTCGTTGCAGGATCCCATACTCGATAATACACTCTGTCAATTAAATTCCCCACGCCGCCGGCAACGACGAAAACGAGCGCGACACGGAGTAGAGTACGGCGTCTGTCCGCCTTGAAAAAGAACCAAGCGAACGCCCCCATCAACACCGCCGTCAAAACGATGACGAGGATCTTCAGCCACATCGGGGAATTATTGCCCATTCCATAGGAAATGCCGCGATTGTAGGTAATACACAAACTGATCCAGCCGGGAATCACCTCGATTCTTTGGGCGGCAACCGCCGCCGGGTCGCCGTTTGCCCGTACTTCTACGAAATACCAATCTGCCCAAATCTTCGTCAGTTGGTCTACGAGTATCAACAAGACGAACAGCGCGACGCCCCAGAACCACGAACTCTTCACGACGGAAAGTGCGCGCTCCTTAAAAGTTTTTTGGTTTTCCTGCTTATTTTCCATTATTTTTCTTGTCCTTGTTTTTATTTCGGATCTCATCGATCATCTGTATCTTTAACCTATGCAGTTTTTGGGAAAGATCGACTTTGTACACCTGCGGCACGTCCAAACGCAAATACTCTTCCCAGAACTTTGCAAGTTGCGCCTTGGAGAACGCCTGAATTTCCAAAAGCGACGGGAATTTATAGACGAGTTTTCCGTTTTCCACAACGGTGACGAGCAACTCCTCCGCGTAAAAGTTTTCCGCCTCGTGACGTTTCCACGTTTCGACGGGGTGAAACAGCGTCAAAGGCTTTCCTTCGTCCACTTTTTCGTCGCGGAGCGTAATCAAATCGGCAATCGCCATGCCGTTGTCTCTGTCGTACAATCGATACAGATTCTTGAACGACGGGTTCGTGATTTTTGCCGTATTGTCCGAAAGCTTGATTTTAGGAACGACCGTGCCGTCCTTTTCGATTACTGCCGCCAACTTATACACACCGCCGAGCGCGGGCAACGTATCCGAAGTGATCAACCGCGTTCCGACTCCCCAGGAATCGATTTTCGCTCCCTGTTGCAAAAGCGAACTGATCAACCGTTCGTCCAAATCACCCGAAACGCAAATCTTCGCATCGGGGAAGCCTGCCTCGTCCAACATCGCACGCGCCTTCTTGGACAAATATGCCAAATCGCCGCTGTCCAAACGAATGCCCTTCGGCTCGTACCCCTTTTCTCTCAATTCACGGAACACCCTGATCGCGTTCGGTACGCCGCTACGCAATGTGTCGTAGGTGTCGACGAGCAACAGACAGTTTTCGGGATACGAATCCGCATACGCGCGGAACGCGTCGTATTCCGTCGGATAATCCATGACCCAGCTATGCGCCATCGTGCCCGATACGGGAACGTGGAATTTCTGCCCGGCAAGCACGTTGGAGGTGGACGAACAACCGCCGATGATGGCGGCGCGCGCTCCGCTGATGCCGGCGTCGGGTCCTTGCGCTCGACGCAAGCCGAATTCCATAACGAGTCCGTTCTCCCCTGCCGCACGGCAAATTTTAGACGCTTTGGTAGCAATCAACGTCTGATGATTGATAATATTCAGGAGTGCGGTCTCCGCGAATTGCGCCTGAATGAGCGGCGCGCGCACGGTTAGAATCGGTTCGCCGGGGAACACGGGCGTTCCCTCTTTGACTGCGTAGACGTTCCCCGTGAAGCGCATGTTGCGTAAATACTCGAGAAAGCCTTCGTCGAACAAGCGCAGGGAGCGCAAATATTCGATATCTTCTTCGTCGAATCGCCAATTCAAAAGATATGCCATCGCCTGTTCCAACCCGGCGGCGACGGAATAGGTAATCAAATCGTTCTTGCGGAAAAAGACGTCGAAGACGACCTCTTCTTCGTGTTTGTTATGCTTATAAAAGCCGTACCCCATCGTAAGTTGATACAAGTCGGTCAAAAGCGTTAAATTTCTCATTTCCCTTCGTTCTCCTTTTCGGACGACTCGTCCGATTCCGATTCGTTTTCGAGCGGTTTCGCTTCGTTCGACGATACTACGGTCACATAGTTTTCAGGGTGTATTTTGCACATCATATTCATCGTATTGAAATACGCGACCTCATCCTCGTTATCTTTAATAAAGGCGGTAATCCCGTACGGATCTCCGCTTGCCGAGCCGACCAACGTGCCCTCCTTTTTCTTATTCAAAAACAGAAGCGTGACGAGCAACCCGATGCCGCCGACAAACATCACGATCGCCATGACCAGTGAAAAATTACCGAGCTGGAATTGCGCTTCGCGCAAAGGCTCCATAATCATGCGCACACCGCCGTAAATGATGAAATACAGTGCGGTGTTGACGCCATTCGGTTTTTTGCCGTTTCGCCACGCGTTGAAAAACAACGCGATCGCTCCGAGCAACGTCACGATGCTCTCATACACGCAAAAGGCGTAATGCCACTCGCCCGTCTTTTCGATATACACGGCGAACGGAAAAAAATGCAACGAAGCGTTCTCCACCACCGCGCCGTAGACTTCTTGGTTTGCGAAATTTCCCCATCTGCCGATGGACTGAGCCAAAAGTAACCCCACGACGACGCAATCGCCCACGCGGAAGAAATTGACTTTCTTGAAATAGGCGACCGCCGCCACCGAAGCCGTACCGCCGATAATGCCGCCGATGATGGAAAGTCCGCCTTCGCGAATCGAGGACAGCTTGAACCATTTCGAAATCGGCATGCCGTCCGCAAGGCAATAAAACAACCGCGTCGTCACGATTGCAATCGGCAAACAGATGACGAAAAAGGTCAAAAATAAGTCCGTAGACATATTTCTGCGCTTAAACAACGTGGTGATCACAAAAAACGCAGCAATCATACCGCATACGATGATGATAGCGTACGCATAGATCTTAAACCCGAACACGGTGATCCCCGGCGCTTTAAACAATAAAGAAAAAATATCCATATCTGCTCCTTTTTTCGAGACTCCTCTCGAAGTATTCGATTGTCGGGCATTCGCTCGACTTTTTATTATTATAACATAATAATAAAAAATCGTCAAGAAAACCCGACGATTTTTACCGCATTTTTTCGATTTTCCCAAACTTTCATTTGCCGATTTTCAAATCGAGCGGTTTGAGCCGATTGAGCAACGGCACGAGATACAGAACCAACACGTAATTCACCGCGCTGTTTATGATCTGTCCTTTGAAAATCAGTCGATAAAAGCAATACGCCCAGAACGTTACGCGCTCTCCGCCGAACTTTTCGGCAACGTAGCTCACCACCGCGTCGGAAAAACCCATCGACTTGTTGTACAAATAAAACCCCGTACTGTTAATACCGATCGTACAGACCAAAAAGGTCAGAAGGGAAGCGAACAACAGCTTCGCCATAAGTTTTCCCGTAGTCATAACACCACAAGGCAACTCCAATATCGCCCCCGTCAAAAGCGCGAACATTCCCGTAGACAAGCCGACCCACGGCATATAGATATAGGCAGGATGTATCATATAGCCTATAAAATCCCCTAAAACGCAAGCGACAAACCCGGAAATCGAACCCAATACGCCGCCCGAAAGCATCGCCACGAACACCGTAACCGAAAACTGGTTGTCCAAAAATTTTATTTCCATGACGTTGGACGCCACGAGAAACGCCGTCATTACCGCGATATACGCAAGTTTATGCGCGTCGTTTTTTCTACGGATCGTCGCGGAAAACAACAATCTTCGCCACAGGGATTCTTCGCCTCTTCGAAACATAAAAAACCTCCTTTCGAGAGGTCCGCAAGCGTTTATACAGTCCCGAGATATTGCGTTCAACGCATACATGGGTACTCTGTTTATAGCGGACGCGCCCTCGCACCGCAGGGGAATTCCCTTTCGTTCATCGACAACGTCCCGTTCGATGACACTTAACGCGCTAAGGCTACTCTTTTTTTGTCAATCGCATTTTTACGACCATATTTATTATACGACTTTATGTCGAAAAAGGCAAGCGAATACACATATTTTTTTTGCTTTTTCGCAAAATAACAGCATGGGACTCATTTTTATCCGTACGACCATTATTTTCATTACGTTGTTCATCGTCATGCGCTTGATGGGCAAGCGTCAGATCGGCGAAATGCAACCATACGAGTTGGTCATCACGCTCATCATCTCCGACCTCGCCTGCATTCCCATGGCTGATACGTCCATTCCGCTCCTGTACGGCGTCGTTTCCGTGCTCGCTGTATACCTGCTCCACCAAATCGTCTGCCTGATCGACCTTCAATTTCCGACGGCCGAAACCATATTGAGCGGCACGCCCAGCGTCGTTCTGAACAAAAACGGCGTCGACGTGGCGGAGCTAAAAAAGAACAACCTCGACGTCTCCGATTTAATCGAAAATCTGCGTACCGAGGGGTTCTTTTCCCTCGACTCTGTGGAATACGCGCTCTACGAAGCGGAAGGCACATTTTCGGCATTGCCGAAAAGCAACTATGAAGAGGAACAAAACTCTCTGCCGTTGTTGCTCATCGACGAAGGAAAATTCGACATGCGCAACTTGGCGCACACCAAGCAAAGCAAAAGTTTTTTCTTGGATATTCTAAAACAGCACGGCTGTAAAAGCGAAAAGGAAGTTTTGGTCATGACGGTAGACGGAAGCGGAAAAGTCTATTTCCAAAAACAAGGGCAGAAATACAAAGTCTTCCGCCTGCCGTGGAAAACCTGTCTGTGGTAAAGGAGAATGCACCATGATACGAACGTTTATCAGTATTTTAATCACACTCGCGTTGCTCGTCGGCGTTTCCGTTTTCGAACTGCGCTACGTCAACGCTTCTTTTAACGAATTTTCCGAAGTTTTGTACACGTTGCGAGAAAAAGTCGATGCAAGCCTCGCCACCTACGACGACGGAAAAATCGTACAGCACTATTGGGAAGATCAAAAAAAATCCATGCACGTGTGGATTCCCCACGCGTCTTTGCAGGAGATCGACCTGCAATTGGACGAAGCCGTCGCCTATCTCTATGAAGGCAACTTCGCCGAAGCACTTCCGAAAGTAGACGTCGCCATTCGGCTTGCCGAAAATATTCCGAAATCCTACGAATGGTCGTTCGGGAACGTATTCTAAAAATTTCAACGCGTACACGGATAGCAATTCGCAAAACAGAAATTCAAAAAATTTAGATGTTTAGTAAATCTGAAAGATTTATTAGACAACGACATCATTACTCAAGAAGAATTTGATGAAATGAAAAACGCACTTTTAAACTTATAAAATAGTCAACAACGCAAAAAGGATAGGAACATACCTATCCTTTTTGCGTTGCACAATCTATGTTGCTCGATTTTTTAACTTTACGCCAAGCCGTACACACGTACAATCCGCACATTCGCGTCGAAAATGTTATGCAAAAACTTCCGCACCGCCTCCGACGTCGTTTGATCGAGTTCTTCCCTCTCGTTACTGTTGATCATCGTAATGATCGCGTTGAAATTCTCATAAATAATCTGCGAATCTTCTTCGACGGCAACATACTCCGGCTCCGAACTACCATGCTGAATGGCATACATCGCCTCTACCGTATCGTTCAACTTGAACAGCCACTCGGTATTGCCCGTTTTCAAAACCGATACCGTCTGCTGATTCAAATCGGAAAGAAGTTGAATGAATTTTTGCAACTTCTCGTTATTTTCTACCTGAACCACTTTTTCCATTATAATTCGACTCCGTTCAATTTCAGCAATTCTCTTGCCGATTCCACGCTGTCCACGCCCGTTTTGTTTTTAATGGGAGCGAACTCTTTTTCGCGAACTACCTCGTAGGGAAGAACGCTCCCCATCAATTTGATAAGGTCGACGGCAAGCGTTTCGAATTTCTTCCCGTTTTCCTTGTCGGGTTTTCTTGTCACACCGTCCTCGAAAATACATTCGATCTTCTTCTCCACGACGTGTACGGGAATCTTTTTGTCCGCAATCTCCTCGAGTCGAGAAAGACGGAACAAATAATTCATGATCACGCCGTAACTGTATACGAGGTCGCCGTTCTCATCGCGCTCGTTCGCCATTTCGTCCGTGAGTTCGTAATACTCGATGATATCGGGTCGATCGCCGTCCATGCACAAAACCCCCACCTTTTCGTTCGGGATCGTCTTAAAAATCGCTTTCGCGCCGCAATTGACGCCGCTCGCAATCGTCGCACCGACGAATACGGGATCCGCGATTCTTTGCAACACGTTATCCACCGCGTAAATGTTCAACCACTCGACGCCGCGCTTACGCAGGTCTTCGCAGAGTCCGGCTCTTTGCAACGAACCGAACCAACCGCCGTTACCGTTGGGAGAAACAGCCGGCGTGTCTTTCGTTTCCAAAAAGATCTTCCCGTCGTAATCCACCGCAGGCGACATGTCTTGCTTGAAAAATTTCACGTCGCTCTCCGCGTAACCGAAATAGTCGTGTGCTTTCCAAAATGCCGTCGTTTGGTCGTGGTTCTTATCGCTCGTCATGATATAGAGCGGAACTTTCACACCGCAAGCGTTCACCACGTCGAGCAAATTCTTCATTTGCTGTTCGAAAATATACAAAGGCTTGGTGACGCCGATGTCGTACGCGCCCTTCGGTCCGTCTACGCCGAGACGCGTCCCCATGCCGCCGGCGAGCAATACCGCCGCCACTTTTCCGTCTTTGATCGCCTGCACGCCGATTTTTTCAAATTCCGCTTTACGAGCCTGAATTTCTTTATCGCGAAGTCCGGCAATCGGACGAATATCACGTCCCTTGCCCGTCAAATCCGCGGGATGCGCCAAGGATTCCTCGAAATCCCAATTCAGATTGCCGATTGCGTTCAGCAATTTTGCTTTCCCGTTTTCGTCCAATTCGTCGTAATACTTCAAAAGTTGCGTTTGTCCTTTTTCTTCAAGAAGTTGCTTTGCTTGATCGTAATTCATGATAACTCCTTCGTGGTTTTATTTTCTTTTTTATTATTGTATCAAACTCGAAAGAAGATTGCAAGTTTTTTGATAACCATTCGCGCACAAATTCTTTCCGGCTTTTGTGAAATTCTTTCAGACGTTTTTTTCACAAAAGTCGCACAGACGAGAAAACGACGGAAAAACCGCCGTTTGCCCTCTTATTTTTTGCGTTTGTTGCGAGCCTCGAACGGATCCCTGCCGTAGCCTGCGTACGGGTCCTTCTTCTTCGGAGTCTGCTCCGTTTTTTTCGCCTGCTTTTTTTCCTGTTGTTTCGTCTTTCTGGGATTAATATTCCCCATGTACGCCGCATAAGGATTATAACCGCGAGAACCGCGGAGCAACGCCTGCGCCGTCCAGTTAGACTGATTGGCAAGACGATCCAATTCGAATTGGTCGATCTGCCCGATAATGGTCGTTTTGAAATCGTCCGCGTCCTGCAACTTAAACTTTATGGGACGTCCGTGCGAAATTTTGATGTACATTTTTCCCACGTTGAATATTCTGCCCCAAAAACTGACGTCGACGTAAACGCTCTGGATTTCCAAAAGCGGAACGTCTTTCGACACGGTATGGAACACACCCTGTTTACAAATCAAACGTCTGTTGGTCAATACGATCTCCGTATGTGCGAAAACGATCGTTTCGCAAATCGCCTTAATCAAAGGCAACAGCAAAAGACACGCCGCCAATGCGATGATAATGATGCCTACGACGCCGAACATTCCCCAAGTCAAAATGGTGATTGCGACCAACAAGGCGAGCGAAACGACACCGAGCGTCCACCACCCTACAAGTCCCCAGATATCACGCGGTGCTCTTTCGACGACCCATTCGTTTTCGTATAAATTTCTTTCTGCGTAACTTCCCATACCTGACTCCGTTTATCTCTTTCGGGCGCGCCTATCGCAGCCCGTTTTTTCACTTTTCTTCTATTTTAACGCAAAACGCGGAAAATGTCAATACTTTTTCTCGATTTCCCGAAGATTTTTCCGTTTTTCCTCAACAATACCTTTTCAGACGCCGTTCCGCGCGTGAAAAAGCTCTCTCGAGCGGCAAAAAAAGCAAACCGACGCTCACCGCCGTACAAATCACCTGCGGAATCATAAACGACAACGAAGCGTTGAAATATATTTTCGCCGCGCGTTCGCTATACGAATACCAAACCACCGTCAGCACGTCGTCTATCAACGTAAAGCACGCCGTACAAACGCACGCGACGACCGTCAACGTCGGCAACGCCGTCAAAGGTTTTTTCACCGCTTTTCCGAGTAAACCGAACAACGCCGTCAACCCGTTGAAATAAAGCAGATACAAAACCAACACTTTCATGTCGAACCCGAACACGAACATTCGCAAAAAGGAAAACGTTGTCGCCGCGATCAAGCCGCGCGCCGCCCCGAACGCGAAAGCATACGTCACGAACAACACCGTCACAAGTTCCACGCCGGGGATTGCCGCCAGCACCGTTTGCGCGGCGATTACGAGCGCGACGAACGCGGCAATGTACGCGCACTCCCGTGCGGACACTCGCCCGCACGCCGATTGTTTTTTCTCGTTCATCGAATACCTGCCCTATCCGTTTAGAAAGTTACGTATTCCCAAACGTACGTTCCGCCGGCAATCACGGGCAGATCGTTCATTCCGACGATCGCACTGCCGAATTCGTTTCCGTCCACGGTAATCGTACCCCATTCGGTATTACTCAACTCCGTATCCGAAGTGTACAGCATCCAACAAGACGAATAATCCGCCGCATTTGCTTTTCCTTCAATACTCTTAACCATACCATCCGAGGCTTCATATGTCAATTTTCCTGCCTCTTTCGCCATCTCCATTACTTGCGCAAGCGTGTATTCCACAGTTGCCTCCGCCACGCGGATCACCACGCGCGTTTCCGACGTTTTCTCGACGGAATAAGCAAAAACCGCAATCGGATGAGAGCTCTCGAAACTTACCGAGGAAGAACTTTCGGGATCCACCGAAACAGAGCTTTCGGAATTTGTTTTACCGCAAGCGGCAAAAGCAAAAAAACAGCTTAAAACAAGCAAACAAAGAGAAGTGATAATACGTTTCATAATAACGCCTCCAAAAATTTTTTCATCACAACTTTCCTACGATGAAAAAAGGCGTAACAACAAACCGCCGTTTGATACAAACGGCTTATCCTATCCCTTTCCGCCCACCGCAGAAACTTCTATTCGAAAACGCACGGCAGGTCTCCCGGCTTACAACGTTTCGGTACGCTCAACGCATCCCTGCCCACCTCCTTCCCGTTTTTTCAACAGTGAAAGCGGACGAACGTTCTTACGGTTACGGGGGTAGCGGAGCAAAGCCTTACAGCCGTTCTCTCTTCCCTATTAAACGCCGCTCGCAAGCGGCGTACCGCGCATTCGTATTCGATTACTACGAGTATAACACTTTTGAACGATATTGTCAACGATATAAAAGAAAAAACGACGAAAAACGCCGTTTTTTTCGTTACAATCGGATCGTATCCAACAATTCTTTTCTCGTCACGTCGGATATCCAGCCGCAAGAGACCGATCCGGGTTCCACATGCGAACCGATAACGGGACCCATGATCTCGATTTGCGGTTTTACGCCCGTTTTATTTTCGATCAAAGCCGCCAACTCCTTCGCGCCCTGTTCGTTATTCGTATGCACGACGATGACCGTCCGCAAATCGTTCGGAGGAGCCGTCTGCATGTGCTCGATCACGCGCGAGAAAGCTTTCTTCATGCCTTTGCATTTCTCCACGACCTGCAATTTTCCCTCTTCGTCGAACATAATCATCGGCTTGATATGCAACATCGTGCCTACCGCCGCCGAAGTCGCACTCACCCTACCGCCTTTCTTCAAATAAAACAGATCATCGGGAATAATGCAATGTTGGATATACTGACGAAGTCCCGTAACGTATTCGTACGTTTCTTGCGCGGTCATGCCTTTATCTCGACAATCCGCCGCGAGCGTCACCAACAGTCCTTGCCCGATCGTCGCGGTCAACGGGTCTACCGCGTAAACGCGGAAATCCGGATACTTCTTCCTCACGTCCTCCGCCGCCTGTCGCGTAATCGTTATCGTATTGGCGAGTCCGGACGAGATCATGAAATGCAGAACTTCTTTCACGCCTGTCTCCGCCATGCGCGTAAAATGCTCGATATGCGCCTCATAATTTAATTTCGCCGTTCGAGGAAAATATCCGTCGGAAACCTTTTCGAAGAACGCCGTATACTGCTCGTAAGTGGAAAAATCATCCAAGTATTCTTCTATTTTTCCGTCTTTTTCCATCGTAAAAGTCAAGGGAACGAACCAAATATCCCGCTCCTTGCGGTAAGCCTCTTTCAAGTCTCCCGTCGAATCGGTAGATACGTCAAACAATTTGTTTTTTGTCATATTATGCCTCCGTTCTAAATTCCGTATTCATTCAGTATAATTATACTCGCATTTATTTCTTATGTCAACAAAAAAATATTTTTTTTCTCGCAAATAATTGTGTTCGTTTCGTGAATTTTTCATAATTTTCCACACATCAAAAAAATATGAGAATTAATGCGAAAGTGATTGAAAAAGATTGAAAAATTCCGACAAACCATGTATAATACTAATAGTGAATATTTAAGGAGTTTTTTATGGACATACAGAAAACAACCATCAACGCAATCCGAGTCATCTCCGCAGAAGCGATTGAAAAATCAAAGTCCGGTCATCCCGGACTTCCTATGGGTTGCGCCCCGATCGCCTATACGCTCTTTCAGCGTTTTTTGAAATTTAATCCCGACGATTTGCAATGGGATAACCGCGACCGATTTATTTTGTCTGCCGGACACGGCTCGATGCTCGATTATATGTTACTCCACCTCTACGGCATGGGCATCACAAAAGAAGATTTGATGCAATTCCGTCAATTCGGTTCTAAAACCCCCGGACATCCCGAATACGGTCATACAGCCGGTATCGAAACCACGACCGGTCCTTTAGGACAGGGAATCGCCAACGCCGTCGGCATGGCGGTCGCCGAAGCGCACCTTGCCGCAAAATTCAACACGCCCGAACATAAAATCGTAGACCATTACACCTACGTCCTCTGCGGCGACGGGTGTTTGGAAGAAGGCATCTCCTACGAGGCGTGTTCTTTCGCCGGAACGCACGCGCTCGGCAAACTCATTCTGTTCTACGACGATAATGAAATCACAATCGAGGGAAATACAGACGTCACCTTCCGCGAAAACGTCGGCGCGCGTTTCGCCGCGCAAAATTGGCACGTACAGCACGTTGACCTCGTCGCCGATCCCGATAACGTAGAAGCCTTGTCCGAAGCCATCGCTGCGGCAAAAGCGAACACGGACAAACCCTCCGTAATCATCTGTCACACCAACATCGGCTACGGCTCCCCCTTGGTCGGAACGGCAAAGTGCCACGGCTCCCCCTTGGGCGCGGAAAACCTGCAAAAAACGCGAGAAAAATTAGGTTGGACGTACCCCCCGTTCGAATGTCCGCAAGAAGTATTCGACCACTGCAAAGAAGCAGCAGACGCAGGCGCGCGCGCGGAAATGGAATGGAAGAAAACGTTTGCGGAATACGAGCTCGCTTATCCGGAACTCGCGCGGCTCTATAAGGACGCCATGGCAGGGGAACTTCCCGATTTTTCCGCTTTGCCCGAGTTGTACGATTTCGACAAACCCATGGCAACTCGCCAAACTTCGGCGAAAGTACTCAATAAATTGGCGGCAAAAGTGCCGCAACTGATGGGCGGTTCGGCAGATCTTGCCCCCTCCAATCTCTCCGATATGAAAGACACGGACGATAACAAATACGGCTATTTTGCCCCCGATAACTTCTCGGGCAGGAATATACATTTCGGCATTCGCGAACACGCCATGGCGGCAATCGCCAACGGTATACAACTCCACGGCGGCTTAAAAGCGTATTGTTCCACGTTCTTCGTATTCACGGATTATTGTAAACCGGCAATGCGTTTGTCTGCCTTAATGCAACTACCCGTCACGTATATCATGACGCACGATTCCATCGGCGTCGGCGAAGACGGTCCTACCCACCAAGCGGTCGAACAACTCGTTATGCTCCGTTCCGTACCGGGCATGAAAGTATATCGTCCTGCAGACGGCAAGGAAACCGCGGCGGCGTGGATCTCCGCGCTCAGCGGAAACGAACCGACCACCCTTGTGTTGACTCGTCAAAATCTGCCGCAATACGAAAAGAGCGGCGAAATCGCCCTCAAAGGCGGCTACGTTTTGGAAGACTGCGACGGCGATCCCGACGTATTGTTGATTGCGAGCGGCTCGGAAGTAGAACTCTGCGTCAAAGCCAAAGCCGTTTTGGCGGCAAAAGGTATTTCGGCGAGAGTCGTTTCCATGCCCTGTATCGAAGAGTTCGAAAAGCAGCACCCCGGGTACAAGAATCTCGTCATTCCGCCTAAGGTCAAAGCAAGAGTCTGCGTCGAGGCGGCATCTCCGTACAGTTGGTATAAATACGCAGGCGACTACGGCGAAATCATCGCCATGAACACCTTCGGAGCAAGCGCGCCGGCAGGCGAACTGTTCAAGCATTTCGGGTTCACGGTAGAAAACGTTGTGGATAAAGCACTCGATTCCATTGCAAAAACCAAACGCGCTTAATTGCACTTCGCCACCAAAAGTGCAATCGAATATCGAAAGACTGAACTTGATACTCCCCCTTGGGCGAGCCAAGATTTAGGGAAAAGATCATGTTTGCTAACCAAAAAAGCGGAGCCTATCGACGTCGATACGCTCTGCTTTTTTATGCACCCGTCCGTTTGTAGGTTTGTCAAACATATGAGACTAATTTTATGAAAAAATTTTAAATATGTAA
>CAYZOF010000029.1:0-20531 GCA_964479935.1 uncultured Clostridia bacterium
AGGATTGAGTTTCCCCTCGAGCTTTTTACCGTCTTTGTCTACTTTAATGATCATATCTGGGGTCAAGGAAGCCTTCGATACGCCCGTGGGGGTGCAATAATATTCGTTGTCGCTGATTTTAACGGAAATGTTACCGTCGTTCGCCGCAACAAAGCCTTTCTGCCAAAGTTTAAGACCTACTTCGCAAATTTCCTTCTTAATCTCAAAAGGTGATTTCATAATATTTCTCCTATTTTTATATTATTTTTTATTTTGTCAAATTTTTCGTGTCGAGCGCGATCATGTATTCTTCGTCCGTGGGAATCACGTACGTCTTTACCTTTGCGCCCTTTGCCGTGATATCGGCGATTTCGCCTCTGGGCGAAGTTCGGTTCGCTTCTTTGTCGATCTCGATGCCGAGCCAACTCATATTCTCACAGACGTCCTCACGCAAAGCTCTGTCGTTTTCACCGATACCTGCCGTGAATACCAACGCGTCCACGCCGTTCATTTCCGCCACGTAAGAGCCGATAATCTTCTTGATGTTATGCACGAGAATATCGAGTGCGAGTTGTGCGCGTTTATCGCCGTTTTCCGCCACCGAGCAAATATCTCTGCAATCGCTGGAAATGCCGGAAATACCGAGCAGACCGGATTTTTTGTTCAACACTTCGTCCGTTTCTTCCGCACTCCAACCCTTTACTTTTTGGAGATAGGTAACGACCGTGGGATCGAGCGAGCCGCTTCTCGTACCCATAGGCACGCCGTCCTGCGGCGTAAAGCCCATCGACGTATCTACCGCTTTTCCGTTCACCGTCGCCGTAATGGAAGAACCGTTGCCAAGGTGGCAAGTGATAATCTTCGCGTCTTTATTGCCAAGCAACTTTGTCGCTTGCCCTGCGACATATCTGTGCGACGTGCCGTGGAAACCGTAACGTCTGATTTGATACTCCTCGTACAGCTCGTAAGGAATGGGGTAAATATACGCCTCTTCCTTCATCGTCGAGTAATACGACGTATCGAATACGCCTACGTGGTTGGCATTCGGCATAACCTCTTTGCAAGCCTTCAAACCGCTGATTGCCGGAGGTCCGTGCAAGGGGTTCAAGCCTACGATGCTTTCCAAATACTCCAACTCCTGATCGCCGAGTACGGTAGACGTCTTCAGTTTTTCGCCGCCGTGCGCGAATCTGTGTCCGACCGCGGCGATTTCCTCTACTCCGGCGATAACGCCCTTTTCTTTATCCGTCAACAAAGACAAGACGCATTCGATTGCCGCTTTGTGGTCGGGAAAATCTACGTTCGACGTGTAATTTTCTTTTCCGGGACGTTTGTGGGTGATCACCCCGTCGATCCCGATTCTTTCGCAAAGTCCTTTCGCTAATACCTCTTCCTTGTCCATGTCGAACAACTGGTATTTAAGCGAAGAACTACCTGCGTTTACAACAAGAATTTTCATTTCTGCTCCTTCATCTATTATATATACATTATCAATTACACAAAATTCGTTCGGGAATCTCCGATTAAAAATACACTTTTCATCCTTTCAAAAGGTTAAATTCTGTTTGCGATGACTTCCGTTTCGAATTTTTCTACTTCTTCCCACCAGTCTTCTTTCAAACCTTGACGGCGAAGATATTCATCCCAAACGTCACAGAAAGGCAAATATTTTACTCTTTCGTGTAAGTAGAACACTTTGGTGAAGTTTCCTTCGTTCTGCAACTTCGTCATTTCCGTATACGGTTGAAGAATGGCACTCAACAATGCTTTCTGCATCGAACGAACGCCCGTTACCCATGCGCAAAGACGATTGATGCTTGCGTCGAAATAGTCGAGCGCAACGATTACTTTATCGTCTGCTTCGTTGCGGATAATTTCCTTGGACAATTCCTTCAATTCGTCGTCTACAACGATAACGTGGTCACTATCCCATCTAACGGGACGAGAAACGTGCAATTGTACTTTGTCATAGAAGGCAAGCATTGCAGGGATTTTATCGGAAACGACTTCCGTCGGATGATAATGGCCTGTATCGAGCAAGCAGCAAATGCCGCGAGAAGCCGCATAGTTCTGATAGAATTCGTTGCTACCTACGGTGTAGCTTTCCACACCGATACCGAACACTTTGCTCTCTACCGCAGGGATAACCCACTGCTTATCGTAGCCTTCCAAAACTTCGTCCAAGGACTTTTTCAAGCGAAGACGAGGTCCTAAACGATCGGCAGGGATATCCTTGTATCCGTCGGGAACCCAAAGGTTGATGCAACAAGGGCTGCCCATTGCTTTACCGATTTCCGCCGCAATCTTCATACAAGCCTTCCCGTGCGCAACCCAGAATTTTCTGGTTTCTTCGTCGGGGGAAGAAAGAGACAAACCGTCTTTCATCTTCGGATGAGAGAACCAAGTCGGATTGAAGTCAACCCCTTCCAAACCGTTCTCTTTCGCCCATTTTACCCAAGGCTCGAAATGTTTATATTCGTAAGCGTCACGATCGACCTTGCCCTTATCCTCGCCGAGGATTGCATAGCAAGCGTGTACGTTTACACGCTTTTTGCCGGGCATGAGTTTGAACGCTCTCGTAAGGTCTGCAAACAATTCTTCGGGGGTTCTTGCTCTACCGGGATAGTTCCCCGTCGTTTGAATACCGCCCGAAAGCGAATCGCTGCCGTCGAAACCGATAACGTCGTCCCCTTGCCAACAATGCACGCTGACGGCGAGTTTGGACAGCCTTTCTATCGCCGCTTCGGTATCCACACCGAACTCCGCGTAGATCTTTTTTGCTTCTTCGTATCTGGACATAAAAATATCTCCTATATCAATATATTATTTATTTTTTTACAATTTCACGGAACAGTTTAATCCATTCCCCTGCGATTAAGCGCGCGCCTGCAGGAGCAGGATGCACCCCGTCGTACAAATAATTCGCCGCGCCGTATTTTTCCGCCGCCGTATCCAACGCTTCTTGCAACGGCAAGAAATACGTACCGCATTCTTCCGACAATTTCTTCACGACTTTCGCATACTCTTTCACTTCGAGGAAACGCGTCCAACGCTCTTCGCCGTCCGTCGCGATGCCTTTCAACACGAACGGTTCGCAAAGGATAATCTTCATATCGGGAAAACGAGCATGCGTATCTTCGATAATCGCGCGATAAACGCGTTCATAACGTTCGATATCTACGCCGTTTGCCCCGTTGATTTCATGCCAAACGTCGTTCACACCGATTAAAATGCTCAACACGTCCGGTTGCAAATTCCATACATCCGACTTGATTCGAGCGTACAAATCCACTACTCTGTTACCGCTGATACCGCGATTGTAAAACTTATAGGCGTTCGGGTCGGTATATCCCAGCTCCCCTGCGATAAAATTCGGATAGCCGACGCCCATACGGAATGCCGGATCTAAATCCTCACGCTGACGCCCCATGTCGGTGATGGAATCGCCGAAAAACAAAATCTTCATATTTTTTCCTCCATAGTTTATATTAAAGTTCCTCTATATCGAAGGAATTTTTAATAATTCTTCTGCCCGCCTTGACGTCGGCAACGTCACCGCAACCGACCATTTGCATCATTAAATTTCCAATTGCCGTGCCTTCCGCAGGTCCCGTAATGATCTTCTTGCCCGTATATTTCGCCGTCAACTCGTTCAAGAATCCGTTTTTACTGCCACCACCGATAATATTGAGCGTATCGTACGTTTCGCCCGTTACGTTTTCCAGAGCTTTCAGCGCGACGTCGTAATATCTTGCCAAATTGTCGTAAATGACAAACGCCGTTTCGCCGATCGTCAATTCTTTTCCGACCGCCGCGTAAATTTCTTTCGTCATGTTTTCGGGAGCTAAAAATCTTTGATCGTTCACGTCGATTCGATAATCCACGGGATTCGCTTTCGCGAGCTCCACAAGCTCCGCAAAGCTATATTTATCGTCGATTTCATGACGAACCTGCTGAATCATCCACAAACCCATGATATTGATTTGCAAACGCACCTGCCGATGAATGCTCCCCTCGTTGGAATACCCAGCGTCGAGCGCGCTCTTGGAAGTTTGCGCTTTGTCTTGTTCCACGCCGAGAAGTGACCACGTACCGCTGGAAATATACGGCGTCTGCGCCTCCAAAGGAGCCGCCAAAACCGCGCTCGCGGTGTCGTGCGTTGCAGGGAGTACGACCTTCGCCTTATACCCTACGATTGCCGCGACTTCGTCGGAAAATTCCCCGACCTGCGTTCCCGGCTGTGCAAGTTCGCCGAAAAGCTCTTTCTTATACCCGAGCTTTGCCAAAATCTCCTCGTCCCACGTATGCGTTTCCGCATTGACCATACCCGTCGTCGTCGCGTTGCAATATTCTTGCTTTTTCACGCCCGTCAAACGAAAATGGAAGTAATCGGGCAACATCAAGAAAGACTTCGCCTTTGCCATTCTGCCCGTCTTTACGTCGTCTGCCAATTGGTAAATCGTATTGAACGAAGCAAACGCGATACCCGTCTTGGCAAACAAACGCTCGAAATCGATCGTCTTATGTACTTCTGGAATGGTAGCCTCCGTTCTCGAATCTCTGTAACAATAAATGCCGCCGATCGCTTCGTCGTTCTCGTCGAGCAACGCGTAGTCGACGCCCCACGTGTCGATCCCCACCGAATAAGGCGTTTTGCCGAGTTCTTTCGCTTTTTTCAATCCGTTAAGGATCTCGGCAAATAAACGCTCGTGCGTCCACATTAGATGTTGTTTTCCGTCACAACCCGTCAACGTTTCCGGTCCGTTTTGGAAACGATAAATTTCCTCGGTGATCATTTTCCCGTTTTCCAAATGCGCCACGATATGTCGTCCCGAGGACGCCCCGATGTCTATCGCAAGATAATATCTCATACAATGCTCCTTATTCTTCGTTCGGCTTGTCCGCTTTTGCGCGTTTCTTCGCCAATCGCGCATACGACAGCAATCCGCCTATTCTCTTTCGTCATCTATTATAGCATATATTTTTTCTTTTGTCTATATATGTTCGAAAGATTGACAAAAAAAATTTTTTATATTATAATATGAACACAAATATGCAAAAACGCGCAAAAATTACTGACGATTTACGCAAACAAGGAGCATATATGGCACTTACCGAACGACAAAACGAAATTCTAAAGACGTTAAAAGAAAATAAATCTGCCGTCGTATCCGAACTCGCCCGAAATTTATACGTCAGCGAAGCCACCATTCGACGGGATCTGGCGGAAATGAAAAGCATGGGGCTTATCGAGCGCAGCCACGGCGGCGCGTTGTTGCCCGAAAACGCGGAAGAAATCTCCATTTTCTTCCGCATGGAAAAAAACGCCAACGAAAAAGAACGTGCCGCCACCAAGGCAATTCCGCACATTCCGCCTTTCAAATCCGTCTTCATCGACAGCTCGTCCACCGCGCTCGCTTTAGCGGAACGCATCGACCTGAGCTACAAAACCGTTGTCACAAACAACCTGCAAACCGCCATACAGCTTTCCAAAAAACCGAACATCAACTTGATTCTGTTAGGCGGGAACGTGCATTTCAACACCAATTCCACTACGGGGAGTTGGACGGCAAAACAATTAGAAGATTTCGCGTTCGATCTGCTGATCTCTTCTTGCGCGGCTATTATCGGCGACAGCGTTTTCGAGCGTTCGCTCGATCAAAAGGAAATCAAACGAGCGGCGTTCCAACGTTGCCGAAACCGCGTCCTCGTCATCGACCATACGAAATTTTCCGCGCACGGCACCTATCGGCTCTGCCCGTTGAGCGACTACGACTTGGTGGCGACGGACGTTCCGCCCCCCGACACGCAGAAACGGCTCGACGTAAAATGGGTATACTAACCGTTTTCAATCGATTTTTTTTATGAATTTTGCTTGCTTTCTTTTTCCGAATGCACTATAATGAATATACTACCCTTGAGCGGAGGCTCTTTATGATTCAAGATTTACATGCACATACATATTATTCTTTTTGTTCGCAAGACAAACCCGAAACGTTGATCGAAACGGCGATCACCAACGGGATTCGACAGCTCGGAATTTGCGACCACAATTACGGCGTGGGGTGCGCGCGCACCGATTTCTGTTGGGGTAAAGGCACGCTCCCGAATGCCGATTACGGAAAAACGCTCGTTCGATATTACGACCATATGAATCTTTTGCGCGAAAAATATAAAAATCGCATTCAGATCCTTTGCGGCATCGAAATCTGCACGCTGAAAGGCGAAAACAGTTATACGCTCCCCGAAAAAACGGACGTATCGTTTTTCGACTACGCGCTGGTGGAAAATCTCGACTCTCCGATGTCCGTCGTACACGGCGACGTCTTTTCGTACGCGAAACGTCTGAAATGCCCTACGGGCATCGCGCACACCGATCTGTTCCGCTACGTCGAATCCGTCGGAGAAGATCCCTACCGCTATTTCCGCCGCTTGGCGGAAGCTGGTATTTTTTGGGAGCTGAACGTCAATTACGACAGCGTCCACAACTTCCGCACGCACGAATACGTCAACGAATTTTTCCGTAATAAAACGCAACAGGACGTAGTTAAAAAATCGGGTATCAAACTTTCGGTCGGCTTCGACAGCCACGCGGCGGCGGAATATAAAGCACAACGCGTAAAAACGACCTGCAAGCTCGTGAGCGATTTAGGCTTGCATCTTGTTTTCGAATCCAGATAAAAACCAACACCGCCGTTTAACGGCGCGTAACGGACATTGACGACGACAAACGGGTTGCCACTTCATGCGGCAACCCGTTTTTTGTATAGGTAAATGAAATATGCGCCCCGTAAGCCGATCCGACTTTTGGGGACGCATATCACTTTGCGACAGTTTTTTATTTACTATTAGAAAATACTACATTACTATACGTTTCATCGAGAAAAAGGTTATTTCGTCAAATGCTGCCGTTGCGAAATCTTCGTCGTCACCGCCTGCGCAGCCTCGGAAAGCGCGGTTCGGTTTTCTCGCGTGTTTTCCCTCAGACACTTTTCCGCCTCTTCGGATAATGTGTCGATCGCTCGCCCGATTTCCGTTTCTGCGGCAAGCACTTTCTCGTCCGAACATTCTCCGAAATTCGTCGTACGCAAAGACTCTGCGGCATCCCGTACGAACGTTACGATCGGCTCCAATTCCTCCACGCGCGTCTTTTCGAATTTCACGCACACACCCACCAAATTGAAATACGGTTCTCTTCCGCGATACACCGCCTCGGGAGCAATACGAAGTTTCCGTCTGCGCAAACGTCGAATCATCAAAAATACCGACACGAAAAACGCAACCCATAACACGTATTGCAAAACGATGAGAAAAATTGTCTGATCCTTTCCGCCGACAAACGAATATTCCGGATGCACCCTTGCCGCGTCGGCAACGATACCGTCCACGTCCGCCGTCAACCAATCCGCAACCGTTACGGATGCCCCGTACCATTGCGGCGTCAAACCGACATAGAACCACACGAGCAACACCACTGTCAAAACGGGCAACGCGCACATCGCCAACGTTTTCAGCCGCGACCTCGTCCACTTCCTGTCTTTTTCGGGAATCCCGATCGGCGCGTCAACCTCCGCCGCGCTCGGCAAGACGTCTCGATTCGTTTCTTCCGACGTCGGCAAAGCCTCCGTAATCGGAAGCTCCATAATCACGTTCTTCGGCGTATTTTCGTCCAACGCATCGATCGGCGTATCCAAATATTCTGTCGTCAGAATTTTTTCCGCATCTTCCAACGCCTGTAAAAAATCCGTAACGTTGTTATATCGCTCCGCGCGCGGCATAACTGCCTTTCGCACCACTTCGCCGAGCTTATTTTCCGCGCCGAGCGGCAACGAAGGAATCGCACCGTTCAATCGTCTTTCGAACGCGATCGTCTCGTCCTCCTGCGTATACGGGAAAGGGAAATTCGGCATCAACGGACTGCGCGAACGATTGAGCAAACGATACAACAGCATACCCAACGAATAAATATCCGCGCTAAAATCGAATCGTTTTCCCAAATACAGCTCCGGCGCGACGTTACGACGCTCTTTTTCCGTTTGCTCCGCGCAGGCTACTTTCAACGTCTCCACGATTTCTAACCCGCCGAGTTTGAACGCCCCGTTTTCGTCCACGAAAACAGTATCCTCGCAAACGCGACGGAGGAAATATTTCTCGTCGTGGCAGACTTTCAAACCTGCCGCCACCGCTTTCCCGACGGCAATAACTTCCCGTACGGTCAGCGTTTTCTTCTTCATGTATTCCGCAAGCGGCGTAGCGTACTCGCTAAGGAGATACAGTCGATATCGACGGTCGTCCGTCCGAACGAACTTATGTCCGCAATATTCCGCCAGCGTTCTGTGCGCCGAATGCGTCAAAGCTTTCACGAACGAAAGCTCGTTCTCCGTTTCTTTGACTTTTTTTGCCAAATAAGCGTCCGTTTTCGAACTCTTTCCGCCTTGCGTGCCTTGAATTTCTTGATAACGCTCCTCGTCGGGAATTACCAAAACGCGCAGCAATTTCACGTCTGCGCCGTTCCCTTTCGATACTTTATATAGAGAGCCGTAACCGTCCGAACGAAGTTCTGCCTCGACGGTATAGCCCATTATTTTTTCTTCTGTCATCTATGATGACTCCTTTTTGAATTTTTCGCCGCGCCTGCTCGAACGAGTCCGTTCCCAACGACTCACGACGATTTTTCGTCGCTCACCGACTCCGTGAGTCTCTTTTTCGCCGCCGAATCGAGCGGCTTTTTTGCGCATGCTCCCCCAAACACGGTAAATACCGATTATCGCATCATATGCTATTCCATGGTATCACCTTACGTATACTCTACTACATTTTTTCGAAAATGTCAAGCCTTTATGCACGTTTTTACAACATTATTGCGACAAAACGATTTTGCCCTGCTCCGCGACTCAAAAAAGAAAGGACGAAGCGTCGACTCCCGTCTACCGTCCGTCCTTGTCACTTTACCTTAATCTCCGCAAACCGTTTGAAATACCGTTTGCGCGTACACGCGCGCCATGAAATCGTTGACGTGATTCACGTTGTTCCCCGTCATATCGTAATATCGTTTCGTCTGCAAAATCCGTTTATGCATCTCCGTAACGTTGGCGATGCACAACTTCTTTTCTCCCGTCATTTTCAAAGTTTCCGAATATTGTAAATACTGTTCCGCAAAGCTTTCCTGCGCACCGTAGAACCCCTTTACCTCGGCATTCGGGAGCATCGTCGAAACCAAACAGATCTCCGTAGCGGGCAACGCCGCGCGAATCCGTTCCACCATCGCGCGAACGTTCTGCATATGCGCCGTCGGAGTCAAGCCCGAATCGTTCATGCCGAACGCAAGGAATACCGCGTCGGGCGCATACTCGATAACGCGCTCCTCTAAGTTCGCCAATCCGGTTGCGGAATTCCATCCGCCCACCGCCGTATTGATATATTCCGCGTGCGTAGCGGCATATTTTTTCACCATGCTCTTAAAAACCATTTGCGTCCAACTATCCGCATACGGTTCGCACTGCACGAAACCGCTGGAATTGCACCCCGCGGTAATGGAATCCCCATAAAAGAGAATTTTCGTCGGCTTGCCGCTGCGAAGTTTTTCGATCGTCCCTGCAAACGCTTCCTTTTGCGATTTCGGAGCTTCCAACTTCGACGTCCCGGCATGGCGGTACGTCACGCTTATCTGCTTGGAAGAAAAATAGCTCCCTTCGCTGAATCGGATATACGGGTTTCCCGGAACGACACAGGCAAAGCTTTGTCCGTCCGTATGCGTCGAAGGATAATATTCCGACAGCGGAATATACGGCACCGACGTATCCGCACCGAGATAAAGGCTGTTGGTCGCTCGATCGAACGCGTAGTCTACGCCGCGCACGTATTCTTTCTTTAAGTCGTAGGAACGCACGGAAACGATTTCCGTAACGGGATATAAGAGCGGCGCGACGTCGGTTTTGCCGACGAACATCACCGTTTCATTATACATCACGTCACCTTCCCACAAGGGTTTCATATACAAGTCTAAATCGTACGCATCAAATTTTTCCATTTTTTCACTTTCCGTTTGTGTGACTTTATCACTATCGCTCGGATTCGGAACTGCGCACCCCGTCGCAATCGTCGCAATCAGCGTCCACAATAAGACGCTTCCTTTTTTTCTCGAAATTTTTCTCCTCATCGTCTTTCGTCTATACTTCATCCTCGCACTTTCTTTTCAGCAAAGCGACCGCCGCGACGAACGCGAATAAACCGCTCGCAATGCCGCCCGTAGAACCGGAACACCCCTCGTCGCTCGAATCGACCGAACCGATCGGCGAAGTCGAATCGTTCCGCGAAGTCGAATTGCTCGACGCGCTCGTATCTTTCGACGAACTCGCATTCTGCGACGACGTCTCCGTCGCGTTCACGACGAAAAAATAATTCTTCAACTCAAACGCGTCGGGAAGCGATTCTGCCCATGCGTAGGTGTATTCCGCCGTGTCTTCGGGGAGCTTCGCGCGCACCGCCGCCGCAATCGTTTCCGGCGTTTCGTCAATCCCGTTTTCCGCGTCGAGCTCCACTCCGAAAAGTATCGTCTCCATCGTATCTCCGTTCACTATTGTTACCGAATACGCCTCGATCGCCCAAATAGCGTACACCGTAATATCTTCGGCAGGCATCGCCGCAGGAACGTCCGCATATTCCCCCATAGCGTTCTCGATGCCCCAACCAAGGAAAGTCTTTCCGACGGTCGTTTCGGGGTCGGCGAGCCGTATCTCGTCGCCCTGCAACACCTCGGACGTCGTTTTCGACGCGCCGTTCATCACCGTCACGACGTATATTCTTTGCAATGCAAGAGGAAAATACGTCACACCTGAATTTGTCGCCGTCAGAGTCGACGTCTCCAACGCGCCGACTTCGACGAACGCTTTGTCCGCCGCCTTGGTATACGCGCCGAGATAGTACTCCGCGCCGTTCACGTTCGCATACCAGCACTTTCGCGTTCCGTCGTATTTATAAAACGAATCCGTTTCCGCGCAATATGCCACTTTGCGACCGTCCTGCTCCGTCAGAGAAATATACGCTTTTTTGCTACCGAGCATCGTATAGAATTTATAACCGTAATCCGTCAACTCCGCGTAAAAATTCCTCGATTTCGCAACGTCGTCCGTCATTGTCAAATAGGAATCTCTGCCACTCGTGTTGCCGTCGAGATACCAAGCCGTCCCCGACGTTTGACGATACAGCGAAAATTTATAGACGGCGTCCGTATCTTGCGCAAGAATCTTTTCCATCGTAAAAGTGTAATCCTGCCATTCGAACGTCTCCGGAAAGCGTTCCGACCAAACGTACGCCGTCGAGCCGGACGGATCCGGCAATCTTGCCTTCACCGCCGCCCCGATCGTTTCGATCGTCGCCGTGATTCCTTGCTTTTCGTCGAGTTCCGCCCCGAACCGAATCGCATCTTGCGTTCCGCCGTTGACGATCGTCACCGTGTACGGAATCGGCGCATAGCACATGACCGCACTCTTATTTTCCGAAAACAGCCATTCCGTGTCCGCCGTAATTGCTTCCCCGTCTACTGCCCAGTACCCTTGGTAGTGTTCTTTTTCGGGAATATCGGGCAACGTCCCGATATTGTCCAACGTATGCAATTCCCTGACCGTGCCCTCAACCGTCAGCGTATATTCCTTATATTCCAATACTTTTCCGTCCGCCACGACGAAAGAGAAATTTTTGCGGATTTTCAAAATCCCGTTCGTGCCGCCCGTCGAGCTTTGCGCGCCGATTGTGATTTTCTCCCTTGCATCGAAGGGCAGAGTCTTAAAATCCATAATCAACGTCAAATTGCCGACGTCCGACGTATAGGCTTTCAGCGTTGTCTTCGTCTCTCCGATCTCGACAAGGAGCGTCCCGTAATTCTCCCCGAACGCCACGCCGTCCAACTTGACGTCCGTATCGATGCGAAAGAACCACGTGCCTGAATCTTCCTGTCGAACGCTCGCGCCTAACCCCGTCAGAGTCACTTCCTTTGTCGCAATTTCCGACGTCGTTGCCGCTTCGGCATTCGCATTCGTTTCCGCAACCACGGAAACCGCGCGCACCCCGAATACGCATAAAACGGACGCGCTGATCGCAAATAGAACGCTCACCCCGACTTTTATGACTTTCTCAAGCATGAAAAACCTCCTGCGCTTTTTCCTTTCTTACTATATCATAATCCGTTGCCGAGGTGTTAGCGATTTTGAAAGATTTTTAACAAAAAAACGAGCCGTTTTACATTTTTTCACGAATCATCGCTCTCATTCGCAGTTCCGCGTTTCGAGAGCGACCGTAAATAGAACGTTTTCATCTTACTTTTTTTCGGCTTCGTCGAGCCGTTGAAAACGCACCGTTTGCTCTTTCATGGAGATTTTCGTCACTTCATAGCCGTACTCCGAAAGTTCCTTTTTATAACGCAAAAAAGAATGGTCGAGCGGACTCCCGACGATTTTTTCGACCTCTTCGAACGTCAGGCAAAAAGACGCACTCCCATTCTTTTTCACATATTCCCACAAAGCAAGATATTTGCTCATTGATTTCTCCTCCCCGACAAACCATTTCGGGTCAATATTCCTTTCTACCAATCAAATAATCAAGATCCTCATCGAAGTAATCCTCAATTTTACAAAGATTCGTTAAAGAAATTTTCCTTTGACAAAGCAAATAGCGCGAAATTGTCTGTTGCGGAATCTCTACTTTCCTTGCAAATTCCGAAATACTCATATCGCCCATCAGCAATTTTAAGTTTTGCGCAAAAGACACCATAATCGTATTTTCCATACAATCATTTTACACCAATTGGTATATTTTACTTGGATTTACCCCAAACGGTGTGATGTAATTATTGTATTCAAAAATCGGGAGGTATTACAAATGACAAGAAAGACAACCAAAAGACTCTTTTCCCTTTGTGCTATCGCCGTAGATATTTTGGCAATTGTCTTCGCGACTCACTGTTTCGATCCGGATTTCAGCACTTATACCAGCTACGTTCGACACGAAACCTATGGTGGCGGCGCTTACACCGACATACAAAATGCAGCGGCAGACACCGCAAACAACATTCGTACTCTGGCATCATTGATAAATGGCGATTTTGAAATTTTATTCAGCTGTTTTGGTTATTTGTTTACCATAATCGGAACGACGGCAATACTCTTCGGGATTGTCAACTTTTTATCAACCCTTGAACGGAGAACGTATACTTCGAGAATCTACAGTTTCCCAAATGCGTACTCCGACAACGCACCGCAATTGGACTCTTTCAATGAACAACAAGAACAATCGGACTATGACGAAAATTAAGAGCGTATTTTAAATGAAAATTTTTCAAAAGATTAGAACTCCGGAACTGCGGTCATGGCTCTAATCAATACCAAAGAAAACAAAAAATATCGTCGCTATCATCACGGCAATTGTATTGGTCGGCGGAAGTATTACCGGCGTGGGATTAAAAATTTTTAGCGCACGAGATCGCACCTATACCGCGAGCGAGATATACGATTTATCCAAAGAACCCGTAGGCAAAATTACGACTTACGACAAAAAGGGAAACTCTGTTGCGTTGGGAACGGGGTTCGTATATAAATCCTCGGGCGTTATTATTACCAATTACCACGTAATCGAGGAAACGTATTCCGCAGAGATAAAACTTAACGAAAGCACTTATGACATACAATATGTTTTGGCATACGATAAAACCATTGACCTGGCAATTTTGAGAATCGATGCTACAACAAAACTCTCCTGTTTAAATATTAGCGAACATAAAATTTCCGTCGTCGATACCGTATATGCATTAGGAAGTTCTAAAGGATTCACATCGACCTTTTCTTAAGAGATCGTCGCCTACGCGGACAGAGAGACGGAAAATATTCACTAGATTCAGCACAATGCAGATATTTCCAGTGGCAATTCCGGCGGTCCGCTTCTCAATGAATACGGCGAAGTTGTCGGCATAAATACCGCCACCGTCAAAGATTCACAAATCTTAAACTTTGCTATTTCCGTCAACGAACTGTCCAACCATACCTTCGGTCAATCAATAACGCTGTCGGAAGCATGCGAAAAAGAGTGCGACGTATTCACAAAAATTAAAAACTACACTATACAGAATGGTATATCTTTTTCTGAAAATACTTGGATTCGACTCCGCCTTCGACCAACGTTTCTGCCGCCACGAAACCACTTTTCAACAACACCTTGACAGGGGGTGCATGCCACATAGTTTCCTCGAAATCCGCCGATGCTTCCGTTTCGGTAGTTGCCTTTTGCGGCAGATACTTCCGAATCTCCGAACCACGAGTCGCCCGAAAGTAGGTGACGACGGTATTTGCGGTACGATCTTTCAGCGCGAACCGCATATTACTCCCACTCGATCGTTCCGCAGGGTTTCGGCGTCAAATCGTACAAAACGCGATTAACGTTTTCCACTTCCGTCGTGATACGGGCGGTGATCTTCGCCAACAGTTCGTACGGAATCTCCTCGATCGTTGCCGTCATGGCGTCTACGGTGTTCACCGCGCGAATGATTACGGGGTACGCGTACGTGCGTTTTCCGTCCTTCACGCCGACCGAACGAAAATCGGGAACCGCCGTGAAATATTGCCAAACCTTGCCTTCCAACCCTGCTTTCGCGAACTCCTCGCGCAAGATTGCGTCCGATTCCCTAACGGCGTTCAAACGCTCCTTCGTGATTGCGCCGAGACAACGAACGCCCAAGCCGGGGCCCGGGAACGGCTGACGATAGACCATACCGTCAGGCAATCCCAACGCGCTGCCGACCATGCGCACTTCGTCTTTATAAAGGAATTTCAACGGTTCGACCAATTCAAATTGCATGTTTTCGGGGAGTCCGCCGACGTTGTGGTGCGCTTTTACGCCGTCGCTTTCGAGAATGTCGGGATAGATCGTGCCTTGCGCCAGGAACGAGATTCCCTGCAATTTGCTCGCCTCTTCGTCGAACACTTTGATAAATTCTCCGCCGATGATCTTGCGTTTCCGTTCGGGTTCTTCCACGCCTGCCAAAAGGTTCAAAAAGCGTTCGCTCGCGTCGACGTAAACGAGATTCGCGTCCAATTGATTCTTGAACACCCCGACGACCTGTTCGCTCTCCCCCTTACGCATCAAGCCGTGATTGACGTGCACGCAAACGAGCTGTCTGCCCACTGCCTTAATGAGCAACGCCGCCACTACGGACGAATCCACGCCGCCCGAAAGCGCGAGTAAGACTTTTTTATTGCCGATTGTTTTGCGCAAAGCCGATACTTGTTCTTCGATGAACGCTTCGGCGAGTGCTTTGGTTGTGATACGAGCCATAGATTCGGGACGTACGTTGTTATTCATATTCTCATTCCTCCGAAAATTGATCAATGTTGCGTATAGTTGGGGGCTTCTTTGCTAATGGAAATGTCGTGGGGGTGGCTCTCGATCAAGCTCGCGTTTGTGATACGGACGAACTCGGAATCGGTGCGGAGTGCCTCGATCGTCGCTTTACCGCAATACCCCATACCGGCGCGCAAACCGCCTTTCATCTGATAGATCACTTCGGCTACGCTTCCGCGATAAGGTACTCTGCCTTCCACCCCCTCGGGAACGAACTTCTTCTGTCCCTCTTGGAAATATCTGTCGTTGCTGCCTGCCGCCATCGCGCCGAGCGAACCCATCCCTCTGTATACTTTATAGCTTCTGCCTTGGTAAAGCTCCACTTCGCCCGGACTTTCGAGCGTTCCTGCGAGCAACGAGCCGACCATGACTGCACTCGCCCCGGCAGCCAACGCCTTAACGATGTCGCCACTGTATTTGATACCGCCGTCAGCAATGATGCGTTTGCCGAGTTTATCCGCCGCCTCCGCGCAATCCATGACCGCCGTGAGCTGGGGAACGCCGATCCCTGCGACGATACGCGTCGTACAGATCGAACCGGGACCGATACCGACCTTGACGACGTCCGCGCCCGACTTGATCAACGCTTCCGTTGCGGCGGAAGTCGCCACGTTCCCTGCGATCAACGTAATATTCGGGAATTTCGCCTTAATATCTTCTACCTTTTTCAAAACGCCTGCGGAATGCCCGTGCGCCGTATCGATGGTAATAACGTCAGCGCGCGCCTCTACTAACGCGGCAATACGCTCCATCGTGTTCGCCGCCGTACCGACCGCCGCCCCGACGAGCAATCTGCCGTTGACGTCGCGTGCGGAGTTGGGATACTGAATGGATTTTTCGATATCCTTGATCGTAATCAAGCCCTTCAAATAGCCGTCTTCGTCCACGATAGGCAACTTCTCGATTCTATGTTTACCGAGAATTTTCTGCGCCTCCGCCAAAGACGTACCGACGGGAGCGGTCACCAATCCTTTTTTCGTCATCACTTCGGAAATCGGTTGTTCGTAATTGCTTTCAAAGCGCAAATCGCGGTTGGTAAGAATCCCCACCAGTTTCCCTTTTTTGGTAATGGGAACGCCGCTGATGCGATATTTTTCCATGAGTGCGACCGCTTCTTTCACCGAGTTGTCGGGTTCGAGGAAAAACGGATCGGTAATGACGCCGTGTTCGCTACGTTTAACCTTGTCCACGTGCGAAGCCTGTTCTTCGATGGACATATTTTTGTGAATGATGCCCAAACCACCCTCACGCGCCATAGCTATTGCCATACGACTCTCCGTTACCGTATCCATCGCCGCGCTCATCAAGGGCAAATTTAGCCTAATGTCGTCCGTCAACCGCGTTCTCAAATCCACTTCGGACGGAACTACGTTCGACGCCTGCGGAATCAAGAGTACGTCATCAAAAGTTAAGCCTTCTTTTACAATTCTGCTGCTCATACGTTCTATCTCCTTGTATGAAAAATTTAGAGGTAACATCGCGTAATATTCTCGCGAGAAGCGTGGGAAATTTTACAAAATCGACCGCTCCGCCGCCCGTATAGTATTCGACGTCTCCTTAGCTTTCGTATGCCATCTCGACGCGTTGCCGCATTCGAAAAAGCCATCGAAATCCCCGACAAATTCCCCCTATAAAAACATAAATGGATTGACCCCGATATCGGAAGTCGCTCCATTTATTCCTTACCAAACAACACAAGTATTTCCTCGAAGAAAGTCGCGTCGTCCTCCGACATTCCTTCGATGGACATCTCATCCATTTTTTCTTTTATCTTCGCGACCGTTTCCGTATCGCCCGCGCGCAACGACGTGACGAGCAACGCCGCAACGGCGTTATTGCGAGGAAACCCCTCTCCGATCGAGCCGAACGCTTTCTCCAGCGCGCTCCCCTTTTCGCCCAAGTTATATTTCGCGACACAAACTTCACCGTACACGTACTGCTCGTACGTGCCCTGCACGCCCTCGGGCAATTGCTTATTTTTCTCGGTGCAATACGCATCGAACTGCTCGTCCGCGATAAATCGTTCGCCACAAGCGGCGATTTTTTCGTCCGAATCCAGTCCGATCGCAACCTCCGTCGCGTACGCGATGTAGTACACTTCATCCGTGCGGTTATACGCGCTTTTCGCAAACACGATACTTACGGAATCCATGCCTAAATCGTAGGTCATACGCATCAGCGTGGAAGGATAAACGCAAACGAGCGTTAAAATCATAAATGCGAATAAAATACCGATTGCGTATATCGTATTCAAAAACGCCCGAACGATGACTTTATCGATACGCATTTTATATTCCTCCCACTGTATTTTCTTTATTATAACATATCTAAAAATAAAAATCAACCGAATGAAAGAAATTTATCGCGATTTATTCGAGCAATTTTTCATTCGCGCGCACGTCTGCCCTCAAGTCTTCGGAAAAACAAAGAAGCCGTCGGTGTATTCTTTTACGCGCGGCGGCAACGCCGGCTATAGGAAACGCCGCATATCGCATGGTGTCTCCTATAATAGATCTCGTAATTTATCCAAAAACGCTTCTTCGCCGACCGTATTCAGCTTGAAAAAGACTGCCTGACTACCGCCGGACGTTATGGCGGACAAGCGAATCTCGTCGTTTCCGTTTTGAAAGAGCGTCACATTCAGACTGACGCGGTTTTTCCCGAAATAGCTGTATCGCTCGAATACACGCACGCTACAACGCGCGTCTCCGCCCTGAAAATCGCTGGAATCCTCTAACGTCGCAGATAAGCTGCCATTCAAGATTCCGTCCTCGATCGTTTTCAAGATCTGTTGAAAATCTCCTTGCAGCGAACATTCTAATTTTGCCATTTCGAGCCTCCGTATCAATGCTTAAAGTGTCTGTCACCAACGAAAATCATGGCAATACCGGCTTCGTCGCAAGCGTCGATAGAAAGCTGATCCTTGATGCTCCCCCCCGGCTGAATAATCGCCGTAATGCCGGCTTTTACGCATTCTTCCACGCAATCGGGAAACGGAAAAAACGCGTCGGACGCCATAACCGAACCTTTCACGTTCTCTCCGGCGTGCGTGATGGCTTGTTGCGCCGCCCAAATACGATTCGTTTGCCCCATGCCGATCCCCGTCGTTCTGTCCGCCTTTCCGACGACGATCGCGTTGGATTTCGTATGCTTTACGACTTTCCAGTTAAAGAGCAACGCCTGCATTTCCGCATCCGTCGGCGCGCGCTTGGTGACCACGCGCAAATTTTCGGGCGCGAACAGCGTTTCGTCGTAATCTTGCACGAGCAAGCCGCCGTATACTTTCTTCATGTCGTACGCGGTAGCTTCGCGTTTCGCCTTGATGTCGGGCAACTCCAAAAGACGAATGTTCTTCTTGGCTTTCAAAATCTCGAGCGCGCCGTCCGTGAAACCTTCGGCGATAACGATTTCGATGAAGATCTTGTGAATCTCCGTTGCCGTCGCCTCGTCCACGATTCCGTTGATTGCCAAAATGCCGCCGAAAACGGAAACGGGGTCGGATTCGTAAGCCTTGATATACGCCTCGTAGATATTCTTTCCTACGCCGACACCGCAAGGATTTGCGTGTTTGCACGCCACGACGCAAGGCTCGTCACCGAACTCTTTGACGAGCTCCAACGCGCCGTTCGCGTCATTAATATTATTATAGGATAACTCCTTTCCCCAGAGTTGTTTCGCCTTAGAAAGCGAACCGGGACGAATAAATTCCTCGCTGTAATAGGACGCGCCTTGATGAGGATTCTCCCCATAACGCATATCCTGCGTTTTTTCGTACGCAAACGTAATGCTGTCCGGAAAACGAATTCCAAGCTGTTGCGCAAGGTAGTTGGAGATCATGCTGTCATACGCCGCCGTATGCGCAAATACTTTGTATTGCAAATATTTTTTGGTCTCGAGCGTAATCTCCCCGGCTTCCAATTCCGACAAAACCTTTTCGTAATCCTTGGGATCGACTACCACGGCAACGTCTTGATAATTCTTCGCCGCCGCGCGGAGCATTGTCGGTCCGCCGATATCGATGTTCTCCACCGCGTCCGCAAACGTTACGTCCGGCTTGGAAACGGTCGCCTTGAACGGATACAGATTGACGGCGACCACGTCGATCGTGTCGATGCCGAGTTTATCAAGTTGCGCCATATGTTCGGGGTTGGAACGCATCGCCAACAGTCCTGCGTGTACGACGGGGTGGAGCGTTTTCACTCTTCCGTCCAAACATTCGGAAAATCCGGTCAGCTCGCTGATGCCGATGACGGAAATTCCGGCTTTCTGCAACGCCTTCGCCGTACCGCCCGTCGAGACAATCTCGAAACCGCACGCAACGAGTCTTTGACAGAACTCCACGATGCCTGCTTTGTCGGAAACGCTTACCAATGCTCTTTTTTTCATAATCGATACCTCTGTAATTATTTTTTGCTTTTTAGGGCATACTTTTTCTATGATTATTCTATATGTATTGCTGATTGCCTACATTCTCTCCGTCAATTTTTACTCTTTTTTATTGATCAAGTCTCTTCGCGATAAGGAGCGCGCCGAAGAACGAGAAAAAGCACTCCGCGCAGTCTCCGAAACGCCGCCTCCGACGGAATACAAACCGCCCGAAAAAAGCTCCGGAAAACTGTTTATCGCCGGCATTTTAGGCGGTGCGATCACTATCTACGTTTGTATGTTTCTGTTGAAATACAAACGTTCGGATCTGTTGCTAATGGTTTTCATGCCGTTAATCGGAATCCTGAACATCTATTTATGGATCGTTCTATTTAAGTCGGGCATGAATTTTTTCCTCGTCCGATAATTTCCTCACGCGATTAAAAATTTTGTTGCAACGATCGTTGCTCTGCGTATTGCTATCGACATCCGCCTATGGCATTCGAAAAAACTTGCGTACGGGTTTCTTCTTATATTATAGCATACCTTGCCGCAAATAAAGTCGAAAAAGTGAAAAATTCTTTGCCCGACGGATTTTAAGAAAAAAAATTGCATTTTTTGATAGTTTCTAAAGTCGATAAAAGATTTTTTAATTTTTTTTAAAAAATCGACGAAAAATGTTTGACAATTCTTCTGAATAGTGCTATTATATACAGGCGTTGTCGATGCGGTGGCGAAATACGATATATGCGGGTGTAGTTCAATGGTAGAATTCCAGCCTTCCAAGCTGGCCGCGTGGG
>CAYZOF010000030.1:0-19646 GCA_964479935.1 uncultured Clostridia bacterium
GGGTGTCTTTTTTTGTCTTGAAAGACTGTCACTTAGCGCGACAGCCCCTTTCTTTTGTCTTTCTTTTGTCCTGCCCTTACGCGTTCGCGTATTGACTGCGCCATAATTCCGCGTAGAAGCCGCCTTTTTCGAGCAATTCTTCATGTTTCCCGATATCCACGATTTCCCCTTTATCGATTGCCAAAATCTTATCCGCATGCACAATCGTCGAAAGGCGGTGCGCGATTACGAAAGACGTTTTTTGACTCTGCAAACGATCCATCGCTTTCTGTATGTAAATCTCCGTACGCGTATCGACGTCCGAAGTCGCTTCGTCCAAAATCAAAATCGGCTTATCCGAGAGGAACGCACGCGCGATCGTGAGCAGCTGTTTCTGACCGCCCGACAAAGAAGTCGTATCGGACAACACGGTATCGTAACCTTTCGGCAGCAGCGAAATAAATCCGTCCGCATACGCCGATTTTGCCGCCCGTTCCACGTCCTCGCGCGTCGCGCCGGGTTTCCCGTAGGCGATATTCTCCGCCACCGTGCCTTCAAAGAGCCACGTGTCCTGCAAAACCATCGAAATATTTTCACGCAAAAATTCGCGGTTAATCGTCGCAATGTCCTGCCCGTCGATAAAGATTTTGCCACTCTGCGGTTCGTAAAACCGCATCAAGAGGTTCACAAGCGTCGTTTTGCCGCCGCCTGTCGGTCCGACAATAGCAATTTTTTGACCTGCGCTTGCCGTCAAGGAAAGTCCTTTCATGACCGGTTTCCCCTCCACGTAGGCAAATTCCACGTCCTCGAACCGCACGTCGCCGCGTACGGGAGCCGTGAAGTTCTCTCGCTCCACGGACATTTCCTTTTCGTCCAAAAATTCGTAAACCTTCTTTGCCGAAGAGCCGAGCAATTGCACGGACGAGAAGCCGTTTGCAATCTGCATAATCGGTGAGGAAAAGTTCTTGGAATACAAGACGAGCGTCACCACCGTCGTCACGTCCAAAATCTCCTTTACCGATAAATAACCGCCCAAGAAACAAACGACGATGAAGGAAAAATGATTGACGAGTCCGACAATGGGTTGAACAAGCGAGGAAAGATAATTCGCCTTCGTGCTGATTTCCGTCAAACGGCGGCTGATTTCCGTAAATTCCTTATACCGCACGCCTTCCACGCCGAAGTTTTTCACCGTTTCCAAACCGCCATACGTTTCCTCTGCGTATTCGTACAAGCGGTCGTATTCCTCCCAAAGTTTCGCGTATTCCTTTGCGCTCCGCTTTGCAATCACCGTCGCGAGAATTGCGGAAATCGGCGTCAACAACAATACCAAACCTGCAATCAATGCGTTTTCGGAAAACATCATCACCGCCATCACGACGATTTGCAAGCCGCCCATCAGCACGACGTCCACCGTTTCTCGGATATTGCCGCCCATCTCCCCTACGTTTCTATGCACGCACGAAAGCATTTCGCCCGTCGTTTTCGTATCCAAATAGGAAAGCGGCAACCGTGAGATTTTGTCCGAAAGTTGAATACGTTTTCCAGCCGTAATCTTGGTCGTAGCGGCATTGGTCATGAAAAAGCTTTTCCCGAACGAACAAATCCCGTAACAGGCGTACGTGACGAGTAGCCAAATCATCGGCTCTTTCAATCCGTTCAAAAACGCCGTTGCGTCCCCGCCCGTCGACGAATAAGCACTAAGCGAGCCGACCAACGCACCCAGCAATTTAGGAGAAATCACGTTGCACACGATAATTCCGACGGCGCAAAGAAGAGCGCCGAGCAACCACGACTTGATTTCGAGCAAATCGCGCGTCATTCTTCCGAGCGCCCACAACGCGCCCGTTTTTTTCTTCGTTTTTTCTTTCATTACAGAGTACCTCCCGTTTGCGAAAGATAGATTTCCCGATAGAGCGGACAATTTTCCACCAAATCGTCGTGATTCCCTACGGCAAGCAATTTCCCTGCGTCGAACACCAAAATTTTATCGCAACTTTTCGCCGTAGAAACGCGTTGCGTAACGATAATCTGCGTTTTTCCTTTCAAACGCTTTTTCAGCCGTGCACGCAATTTCGATTCCGTCATGAAATCGAGTGCGGAAAAACTGTCGTCGAATATGTATATCGAGGCGTCTTTTAACAACGCGCGAGAAATACATACACGCTGTTTTTGTCCGCCCGAAAGATTTCCGCCGCGCTCCACGACGGCATACGCCAAACCGTCCTCTTTCTCCGCCACGAAATCGCCCAGTTGTCCGTCGGCAATCGCCGACAGTACTTCCTCGTCCGTGTGATTGCCCAAAGCATCGACGCTCCCTTTCAAAGCACCCGAAAACACCACGTCGCGTTGTCGCACGCAAGACACGGCTTTACGGACTTCGGCCGGTGCATACGCGGAAATATCCTTATTTCCGAAATAGATCTTGCCTTCCGTCGGCATATCCAACGCACATAAGATCCTCACAAGCGTGCTTTTGCCCGAACCTGTTCCGCCGATGAATGCCACCGTTTCGCCGCTTTCGATGGTTGCCGTGATATTCGACAAAGCCGCGCCGTCGCCCGTATACGAAAAGCCGACATTCTCCAAACGAATACTTCCGTCGGCACACAACGGCGCAGTCTCCAAACCGTCGTTCTCGCTCGGCAACGTCAAAATCTCCGAAATACGGTTACAGTTGGAGCGAAGCCTCGGTATTTCCGACAAAAAGTAGGAAACGCTCAAAATGCCCGACGTAATCATTCCCACGTACTCGATTACCGCCAAAACGCCGCCTGCCGTCAATACGCTGTTCGGGTCGGTGATTTGCCGCGCGCCGATTGTAAGAATCAGCACGGTTGCAAGATTCAAAACAAAGGTCGAAATGGGCGTAACTAATTCCATACGCATATTGGAACGGACGATTCCGCGCGACATCGTCCGCGTGGCTTTCTCGATTTTCGCCTGCTCGGTATCCTCTTGATTGAACGCGCGCACCACGCGAATCCCCGTCAATCGCGCACTTATGAGCGCGTTTTGTTTATCTATCAGTTTATCCGTTTCCTGCCAGCCTTTGTGTACGCCCCTGCTGCAAAGAAACACAACCAGTACCACGATCGGCGTAAACGCCAACATAATGCTTGCCAACGCCGCCGATTTACGAAACGCCAAAACCGTACCGGCAATCAACGTCACGGGAATAGACCCCATCATCGAAACGATGCTCCCCGCGCCGTCACCGATTCTGTCCACGTCCTCCGTGGAGCGGGTAAGCAACGCGCCCGTACCGAACGACTTCGCTTTTTTCGGCGACATGCTTAAGATCTTGGAAAATACGCGCATACGCAAACTGTGATTAAAGCGAAGCAACGCACTGTTGATGACTTTATACGACACCACGACCAAAACCACGTCCGCCGCACTGACGAGTGCCATAAGTCCGCACGCCTTGTACACGTACGACATATCCCCGGCGGCAATGCCTTTATCCACTACGTTCGTCATCAATGTCGGCAACGCCACCGAACAAAGCGTCGATAACACGTACAAAACGAACGCAACCGACAACGGAAGAACGTATTTCTTCATATCCTTAAAAATTTCTCTCATTCTTATACTCCTACTACGTCCAAAAGCATCTTTCGCCATAGCGATATTACACCTCCAACCGCTTTTTATTCAGCGTTTTAAGGAAGCTTCCGCTATTTTGCAATGCTTTTCTTCGTGCGATTTCTCTCCAAACGGCGCAAAAAAACGCGCGCGCAGACAAGACTATGCCTACACACGCGTAAAAATAACGTATTATGATACTTCCGCAATGAATAAACATTTGTCAGTCCGTTAGAAAAAAATCGTAAACCTAAAATAACCCTATGATACACGGGTCTCATAAATATTGCTTACTTTTTTCTCTTATCGACGACAAATATTATTCATGATTATACTCTTACGTTAGCTCCTTATTCAAATTTAACGATATAATTATACCACTGTTTCAAACGGTTTGTCAACTGTTTTTACTTCCTATCCGCAAAATAATCGATTCTCATCGCTTTTTTCACTTCGGAAAGCGTCTGCGCCGCTACGCCGCGCGCCTTTTCGCTTCCTTTATATAATATATTCCAAACAGCCGGCAAATCTTTTGCGAGCTCTTCGCGCCGAGTACGAATCGGCTCGATCGTTTCCTGCATGACGGAATTCAAGAACTTCTTCACTTTCATGTCGCCCAAGCCGCCGCGCTCATAATGCGCCTTCATCTCCTCCAAGTTTGCATAATCGGGTAAATACATCTTAAAATGTTCGGGTGTGGAGAACGCGTCCAAATAAATGAACGTAGGATTGTTTTTCGTATCACCGGGATCGCTCACTTGAATATGATTCGGGTCGGTGTACATGCCCATAACCTTGCGCTTGATTTCGTCCGCGCTGTCGGACAAATAAATGCAATTCCCTATCGATTTGCTCATCTTTGTCATACCGTCTGTACCAGGCAAACGCATACAGGACTTATTTTCGGGCAGAACCGCGTTCGGTTCGACCAGCGTTTCTCCGTACAAACCGTTGAAACTTCTGACGATTTCGCGCGCTTGTTCCAACATTGGCAACTGATCTTCGCCCACGGGGACGGTATTCGCCTTAAACGCCGTGATATCCGCCGTCTGCGAAACGGGATAGGTCAAAAATCCCATAGGAATCGACCCCTCGAAATTGCGAAGTTTCAGCTCCGCCTTAACCGTCGGGTTGCGCTCCAAGCGCGACAACGTCACCAAGTTCATATAATAAAAAGTCAATTCGGTGAGCTGTTCCACGTGCGACTGCACAAAAATCGTCGATTTTGCGGGATCGAGTCCGCACGCGAGGTAATCGAGCGCAACTTCCGTAATATTCGCGCGGACCTTATCGGGATTATCGAAATTGTCCGTCAACGCCTGCGCGTCCGCGATCATAATATAAATTTCGTCGAATTTGCCGCTGTTCTGTAATTCCACACGGCGACGAAGAGATCCGACGTAATGCCCGATATGCAATCTGCCCGTAGGTCTATCGCCCGTCAAAATAATATTTTTCATAATGCACCTCTCGTATTTGCTTTCGTTTCCTGCATATTTCGTTGATTTCTTCGCATACTGCGAATATGAAACGAAGCGTATTGTTTTTTATTGCCGTATCCTTTCTTTGTTCGGTATTTTTAATCTTTTCAAGCACCCATGTACGCGATGAACGCGATTCACGCACCGCGACCGCCGCATTAAAAATCGAAAAAACGTTACCGAAATCATCGCTCCCGAACGCGAAAAGATTCTTTTCTCACTTTGCGCCGTAAACCTCTCGATAACGATACATCGCCGACAGATGTTCCTTACCGTCGATCACGCCTTCTTCGATCGTCTCGATAATATCGTCCATCGTCACGACCGAATACACGTCGATGCCGAACTCTTTTTTCGCCTCCGTAACTGCCGAAGCGTCGCTCGTCAAACCTTTTTCTTTTCGATCTACGGAAATGACCATTCCTGCGATTTGCACCTTCGCCGCCGATTCCAACTTCGGCAAAATTTCACGCAAAGCTTTTCCCGAAGTCATTACGTCCTCGATGATAATGACTTTTTCGCCGTCCTCTAACTGTTTTCCGACGAACAAACCGCCTTCGCCGTGATCCTTGACTTCCTTTCTGTCAAAGCAATAATGGAACTCCTTATCGTAGTTGCGATAAGCCGCAATCGCCGTTGCGACAGACAAGGGAATTCCCTTATACGCAGGACCGACCAATGTGTCTGCATCCAAGCCATTATCGTGAATACACGCCGCGTAGTACTCCCCAAGCTTCGCGAGCTGTTTGCCCGTTTTATAATTGCCCGTATTTATGAAATACGGCGCGAGCCTGCCGCTCTTCAAGATAAACTCCCCGAATTTCAGCACGCCGTTCTCTACCATGAAACGAATAAATTCCTGTTTGTACGTATAAGCCATCGTCTTTCTCCTTTTACTTTCCGTTTAATTGCAACGTTCCCGTCAACTCGGAAACGTTTTTTACTCCGTGTCGGTCGCACCAATCGTTCAAGCCTTGAATAATTTTCGGCATTGCGTACGGATCGGTGAAATTCGCCGTACCTACCTGCACTGCCGTCGCGCCGGCCATTAAAAACTCGATCGCATCCGCCGCACAAGTGATTCCGCCCATGCCGACGACGGGAATTTTTACCGCCTGCGCAGCTTCATAGACCATGCGCACGGCAATCGGTTTTATTCCTGCGCCCGACACGCCGCCCGTATTGTTCGCTATCACGGGACGACGTCTTTCGATATCGATCGCCATGCCCGTCATGGTGTTAATCAAAGACACCGCGTCCGCGCCGCCGCGCTCCGCCGCCCAAGCGTTATCCGCAATGCTTTCTACGTTGGGAGAAAGCTTGACCATCAGCGACGTGCTTTTTGCTCCGCGTTTCGCTACGCGCGTCACTTCCTCCACCGTTTCGGGTCGAATCCCGAACGCCATGCCGCCGCATTTCACGTTGGGGCAGGAAATATTCAATTCGATCATATCGACCTTGCCGTCCAACAATGCGCACATCTGCCCGTAAGCCTCCAACGTTTTACCGGCGACGTTCGCAATCACGCAAACGCCCTTTCCGCGCAACCAATCGAGGTCGTTCTCCAAAAAATGCGTTACCCCGGGATTTTGCAACCCGACGGCATTCAAAATTACGCCGCGCGATTCCGCGATTCGAGGCGTAGGATTCCCCAAACGCGCCTCTAACGTCAAGCCTTTCGTAGAAACGCCGCCGAGCACGGAAATATCGTACAATTCGTCGAATTCTCTGCCGAAACCGAACGTTCCGGACGCCGCGATGACGGGATTTTTCAAATGTTTTCCACAAATATTTACAGATAAATTCGCCATAATTTTCTACCGCTCCGCACCCCGATTACAACACAACGTCCTTCACGTTAAACACAGGTCCGTCCTTACATACGCGCGCGTGTTGACCGTTCGTTAAATCGCAAACGCACACGAGACACGCGCCGATGCCGCACCCCATACGCTCCTCCAAAGAAACGTAACAGGCGAGGTTTTCTCGCTCCGTCACCGCTTTCAACGCGCGGAGCATCGGCGTCGGACCGCAAGCCAACACCACGTCGGGGCGATTGCCCTTTTGCAAATCCGCCTCGAACGCTTGTACGGCGTTCATTTTTTCGCCGTAGCTGCCGTCGTCGCTCACTCCCACGAAACGCATCGCTCTTTGAAATTCCTCCACGCCGCAAACCACCGCCTTATTTCGATAGCCGATGTATGCGGAAATCGTTTTTTCTTTCCCGTATTCTCGCAATACCGAAATCAACGGGAATACGCCGACACCGCCTCCGACGAGTGCGATTTTTTGCTCGTCTTTCTCGACGAAGAAACCGTTACCGAGCGGCATTAACACGCTTAATCTCGTACCTGCCCCCATCGTTTTGAGCTTTTGCGTCCCTTCGCCCTTAACCTGATAGCAGAACGTAACGAAATTTTTTTCCGTCTTGCAAACGGCAATCGGACGGCGCAAAAGATGTGTTCCGCCCACGGAAATATCTCCGAACTGCCCCACGCGGACGTTCGCCGTTTCGCCGAGGTCGAAAGTCACCGCATAAATATTCTCTGCAATTTTTTCATTACTCACAATCGTCGCTAAATAATCTTTCATAACCGCTTTTCACCGTTATTTATGCATTTTTCCGATTACGGAAGACAAGTCTGCCTGCATAGCAAGCGAAGCCTTACGCGCCGCCTCGTAATACGTGCCTCCCGTTTTTTTGTATGCGTACAAAATTCCGCGAGAATTGTTGACGACGCCGCCCAAACCGTTTGTTCCGAAGCAACTTTTCAACATTTCCGCATTGCCGCCCTGCGCTCCGTAACCGGGAATCAGGAAAAAGGTACGCGGCAAAATTTTACGCAAACGCGCCGCCTCCGTCGGATGCGTCGCTCCGACGACCGCACCGACGGCGGAATAGCCGTAAGCCCCTACCGTGTTTTCGCCCCATTTTTCCACCAAAACACCCATATACTCGTACATGGGTACCCCGTTTTCTAAAATCATATTCTGAATTTCCGCGCCGGAGGGGTTAGAAGTCTTCACCAAAACGAAAATCCCTTTTTTATGTTTTTCGCATTCTTCCACAAACGGCGCGATACCGTCCGTGCCGAGATAGCCGTTTACCGTCACGTAGTCCGAAGGGAACGCGCGAAGTGTATTTTCGTTGACGGGCGTTTCGCCGAGAAAGGCCTTCGCATAGCAAGCCGCCGTAGAGCCGATGTCGTTGCGTTTCGCGTCGGCAATCACTACCAAATCTTTTTCCGCCGCATATTTCAACGTTTCCTCATACGCTTTCATGCCGGGAACGCCGTACATTTCATAATAAGCAATCTGCACTTTTACCGACGGCACGACGTCGTATACGTTATCGATGATTTTTTTATTAAACTCGAACACGCGTTCCGCCACACTCTCAAAGGTGGTAACGCCGACGCGCATATTTTCGGGCAGATAGTCAAACGACGTATCCAACCCGACGCAGGTAGGGTTTTGCATATCGATAATTTTCTCTATCAATCTATCGGTGATCATACTTCGACTCCTTTATGCCTTATATTTTATCTCGCCGTCCACAATCGTATATTTCACGATGCCGAACAGCTCCGTTCCGCCAAACGGATTATTCTTTCCCTTGCTGACGAATTTCTCCGGTTCGAGTGTCCACCGCTCCTCCAAATCCGCAATCGTTAAATCGGCAGTTTTCCCTTCGGCAATCTCGCCGCCATCAAGCTTCAAAATTTTCGCCGGATTGGCAGCCATCTTCTCCGCAATCTCTGAAAGCGACAACACGCCCGTTTTATAGAGATAAGTAATCGCAAATCCGAACGAAGCCTCGAGTCCGCTGATACCGAACGCCGCCAAGTCGTACTCGACGTTTTTATCGTCTTTATGGTGCGGCGCATGGTCGGTAACGATACAATCGAGCGTTCCGTCCTTCAACCCCTCCAAAATCGCCTGTCTGTCTATTTCTTCGCGAACGGGCGGCTTCACTTTCGTATTCGTATCGTAGGAGCGAATGATTTCGTCCGTAAACGCATAGTAGTGCGGACAAGTTTCCGCCGTGACTTTCACGCCTGCTCTCTTGGCGTTACGAATCATGCGTACGCCGCTGTACGTAGAGACGTGACAAATATGTACGGGCGTATCCAATTCCTCCGCCAGCGCGAGTTCTCTCGCGATGATCACGTCCTCCGCGCTACGGGGAATCCCTCTCAAACCGGCGACGGTTGCGTTGAGTCCCTCATGCACGGAACCGCCGTCAACCAGCTCCTTATCCTCACAATGGCACAGGCAAAGCATATCGAATCCTTTCGCATATTCCATCGCGAGCCGCATGAGCCGCGCATTCTTCACCGTAACGCCGTCATCGGAAATCGCCACCGCTCCGGCTTTCTTCATGCCGGCGATTGCCGCCATCTCCTCACCTTTCAAACCTTTCGTAATCGCCCCGACGGGATTCACTTTGCACAAATTGACTTCTTTCGCGCGCATTTTAATATAAGAAACGACCACTTTATTGTCCGCCACGGGATTGGTGTTCGGCATACAGCAAACCTGCGTAAAACCGCCCTTGACCGCCGCCTTAGAGCCGCTTTCGATGTCCTCTTTGCGCTCAAAACCGGGTTCCCTTAAATGCACGTGCATGTCGATAAGTCCCGGGAAAACATATTTTCCCGTCGCGTCCAGTTCCTTATCGCCGTTTGCCGAAATATTTTCCGCGATTTTTACAATCTTTCCGTCTCGAACCAAAATATCTTTCCGCTCCACGGAATTTTTCAAAACAACGTTACCGTTCCGAATGATCATACTCTTCTCTCCTTACGCCTTGCGACACTCGTTCAACAACGTCAACGCCGCCATACGTACCGCGACACCCGACAACACCTGATCCTCGATACGACTTCTCTCGTGATCGATCACCTCGTCGGTAAATTCCACTCCCCGATTCACAGGCCCCGGATGCAACACGATCGCATTCGGTTTCGCATACGACAGACGTTTTTCGTCAACGCCGTAGTTTGCCGCATACTCCCCAAGCGAGGGAAAATTCCCTGCCTGTTGCCGCTCCAACTGAATCCGAAGCCCCATGACGACGTCCGCTCCGTCCAAAGTTTCCTCCATGGACTTCCCGATTTTCGCACCGAGCTGCTCGATCCCTTTAGGGAGCAACGTTTGCGGCGCATACATACAAACCTCCGCCCCCATCGTTTTTAACCCGAACAGGTTGGATTTTGCCACTCGTGAATGCTTGATATCCCCGAGAATAGCGACCTTCAAGCCTTTCAACGTACCGAACGTTTCGCGCATCGTCAACATATCGAGAAGTGCCTGCGTCGGATGCTCGTTGATGCCGTCGCCGGCGTTCAAAACGCTCGCCCGAACGGTTTTTGCCAAAAGATACGGCGCGCCGCCCATGCTATGTCGCATAACGATAAAATCGTTTTTCTGCGCATCCAACGTCTTGCCCGTATCGACCAACGTTTCGCCTTTTACGACGGACGAACTGCCTGCCGCAATGTTGATTACCGTCGCGCCGAGATACTTTGCCGCTTGTTCGAAGCTCGTACGCGTCCTCGTGCTGTTCTCATAAAAAAGAACGGTGACGGTTTTCCCGTCCAAACGAGAAATCTTCTTTTCGCCGCGTTTTATGCGAGTCTTATATTCTTCCGCCAAATCGAGAATTTCCGTGATCTCGTCGGCGGAAAGATCGATAAGTCCCAATAGATCCTTTCTGTTGCGCATATTTTCTCCTGTCGTAATAAAAAAAATCACGTCGTGAAACGAAACGTTTCGACATGATTTTGCCTTTCGGGGTTTGTTCCGTTATACGCTTTCTATTATAGCACTTTTTCGAAGCGTTGTAAAGAGTTCTAAACGGATTTCGCTAACTTTTTCCCGAATTCCGAACGTTTTTCGAGTCTCAAACGATCCGCACCAATTTGAACTGCAGCTTATCGCAGGAACTCAGCACGTACTCCACGCCGTTCATTTCCGTTTTCAAAGGAAAATACGCCGCACCGTGAATATGACCGAACACAGCTTTTTGAACGCCGTTCGCCTCGAACAGCTCGGTAAACAACGTCGGCTCTTTTTTCACGCTAAAAGGCGGATAATGCATCATTACGATTTTTACGTCGCCGTCTTCCGCGAGTCGATCGGCGTCCGAAAACGCCAAGCGAAAACGCTCCGCCTCACGCAGATAGAGCTTTTGATCCTGCTCGCCGAAATCGGGACTCTCGGGGCAAGACCACCCTCGCGAACCGATAAACACGTACTTGTCGATCTTCACGCTGTCCGTCTGCAAAAAAACGAAGCTATCGTCGGGCGCTTGATCGCGGAGCTTAGTGATACCGTTCCACCAATAATCGTGATTACCGCGGACAAACAATTTTTTCCCGGGCAAATCTGCGAGCATCCGCAAGTCCACCAACCCGTCCGAAAGCTTCATCGCCCAACTGATATCGCCGCAGATCAACACGATATCCTCTTCTTTCACAACCGAAAGCCAATCCGTTCTTATCTTTTCGAAATGCCCGTTCCAATTGCCGCCGAATATATTCATCGGCTTGTCCGCGGTCGCGGAAAGGTGCAAATCGCTAATCGCATAAATATTCATGTTGTTATTATAGCACTTTTGCGAAAATTTTGCAAGACTTTTCTTGCGTTTTGTTATCGTCGCAAAAAATTAAACACGCCGTACAGGTACGCGTTGAATATACTCAAACCTCAAAAGCAAGACACCATGTACGAGATGAAAAAATCCGCAAGGAGAAACAATCCCCTTGCGGACAAAACGATTATTTAGGGCAGCAACCGCTCCTCTGCGGAGGATACAGAGGCAACTCGAAGAAACCTGCGCAAACCTCTTGCGAATATTCTTGCGCCGGAGGGATCGCGCAATAGCCGTAGGACGGAACTAAAATTTCCACCGACATAGCGATCTTGATGATAATCGTCGCGCAAATACTCACGGTAAATCCTTGCGTATCCGCATTATAAGTTCCTTCAGGCGCAACCGCGCTGACCACCGCGCGGACGTTAAACGGCATAATCGAAGGCGCGGGAACGTACAACAACACGTCTATCGGCAACGAAACCGTGCCGGTCGCACTCCCGTCCGTGCCGTCGGAATCCGTAAACAGCACCTCGACGGGAACGCTGACCGTACCCTGCACGCGCGCACAAGGTCGATCGGTCTGGCGATCGATGACGAGATTGGTCACCGTCGCCGCGCTCTCCGTGGAACGCGCGCTGATAAAAGTTAAAGGATATGTAACGGTAGCAGGCGTTATATTTTCCAGCGTCAACGCGTAATTTTCCACCTGCGATTGTTTGATACACGCGTCAAAAATCCTTTCCGCCTGAATACAAACCTTTTCCGCTAAACCATTCAAAGGATTGCCCGTAATCGCGCCCGGACATTTATCCGATTGAAAGTTGGAATAAAAGGACATTGTTTACCTCCTCGTACAATAAATTCTCTGCGTTTTTTGCATTTTTAAGGGAATACCGCGTAGCGTCGCGGAACGAGAAGCCTTGCGGTGTTTCCCTTTCGATTCATTACTATATCGTATGCGCGCGGAGCAAAATTCGTGCGTACGTTACGGACACAATATCACGCGCATGCCGATATAGAAACAATCCGTGCCGTTATAACGGCGAAAACGCTCCGCCGAACCGCAAAGCAATTCTTTCGTGTCTCCTTCCTGCACGATATATGCGTTTCCGCGTTCCGACGGAATCTTTAGCAACTGTCCCGGGAACAGCTCCTCGCGAATATCGTTCACTTCCGCTAATCTGCCCTCTGCCACGGAAAACGCCTCGGCAACCGAGCGCAACGTTTGCCCGACTTTCACTTTATAATATCTCGCATTTTGCATTCTCAACATCATTCTATTGTATGCCGTTTTTTTTCGATTATGCCATATATTTCCGTTCTAATTCGAAACCATAGCTCGTACAATACAATATGCAACATAAAATTTACACAACCGCAACGCTCGTCACCGCACTCTCCGTCGCCGAACGAAGCCTCGGTTTTCTCTATCGTATCGTACTCTCTCGACTGATCGGAGCAGAAGGTTTGGGGATTTATCAGGTCGCGCTTTCCCTCTTCGGCTTTTTCCTGACGGTGGGGACGGGCGGCATTCCCGTCACCGTTTCCCGTATGCTTTCCGTAAACAAAGCGGAACGCAATCCCCTCGGCGAACGCCAAACCGTTTCCGCAGGATTCGCCTTGAGCTTACTCGTCACTCTGCCCGTCTGCCTGTTTTTCCTATTATTCGGACGGAAAATGTCCTTTCTGTTCTCCGATTTGCGCACGTACGACATTTTCAAGCTCCTTTTGTGCGGACTGCTTTTCTCTTCCTTGTACGCGGTCATCCGCGGCTATTTCTGGGGAAATAAGGAATTTTTGCTTCCCTCGGTACTGGAGCTTGCGGAAGAATCGGTCATGGTGATTGCAGGCATCCTGCTTTTTCTCTGTTTCGGCAAAGCCGAATCCCCCGTACAAGGAGCGGAACGCGCGGCGCAAGCCGTCCTGATCTCCTACCTTTTCTCGTTCACCGCCGCCGTCGTTTGTTTTTTCTTAAAAGGCGGCAGGCTCGCCTCCCCGAAACGCGCGTGGAAACCGCTGTGCGCCGCCGCTTCGCCCGTCACCGCCGTCCGCGCCAGCACCTCGCTCGTCAACTCTCTCGTCGCTGTTCTCCTGCCTACCATGCTCCTGAAAACGGGAATCGGCAAAGCGGAATCGCTCAAGCTGTTCGGCGTCGTTTCCGGCATGGCAATTCCCGTTCTGTTCGTCCCGTCCACGATTATCGGTTCCATCTCCCTCGTCCTCGTTCCGGAACTCTCCGAAGATTTTTATAAAAAAAACCTCGAGCGGCTCGCCTCGAACGTCCGCCGCGGCTTATGGATCAGTTTTCTCATCGCCTGCGCCCTTATCCCGTTCTTCTTCGCGCTCGGACACGACCTCGGGCAACTTGCCTTTTCCAATCGCCTCGCAGGAGAAATCATCGAACGCAGCTGCCCGATACTACTCCCCATGTGTCTAACCATGATTTCCACGGGTATGCTCAATTCTTTAGGTTTCGAGCGAAAAACACTGCTTTATTTCTTTCTCGGAGCGTCGGCTATGTTGCTTTGCATTCTGCTCCTCCCCTCCGTATGCGGCGTTTACACCTACGTCTGGGGGCTCGGCGCAAACTTTACGATCAACGCGATCTGCAACGTCGCGTTATTGTGTAAAACTTTACGAAAAAATCAAAAACGAGACAGGCATATACGCGTTCAAACAATTTTTTGCGTCCTTTTGCTCACGATTCTTCTCTCCGCAATCGGAAGACTTTCCGCATCGCTTTTTCGATATTTTTTCGGCGAAATTTTCTCCGTCGTCCTTTGTGCGCTGTTCCTGCTCGCACTGACTCTTGCCTATTACACGCTTTTGGACGTCCTGCCCGTTAAAAAGCGAAATTTTCATCGAGCGGATACCTCGTCACGAGTCGCCAATCGTCAAAAATCGCGCGCCGAACGCTCCCCAACGTCGATTTTCCGTCGTTTTTTCGACAAAAAATAGAAAAGATAGAAAAACTCTTCATTTTTTTCCATTTCATCCCTTGACATTAGGCACGATAAGGAGTAAAATATTATTGAACTAAAAAAACAGGAGACTATTATGAGCTACAAAACTAGAGATTGGCGCAATTCCATGCGCGTACAGCTTGACTACAACAACATGACGGAAAAGTTTTTAGGCGAGAAGGGTTTTTCGGATAAAAAACTTGCGTCCTATGCAACGCGCGCCAACGAAGCATTCCGCTTCGTCAAAGAAAACAGAGGCAAAGACGAGCTTTTCATGGGTTGGACAGAACTCCCTTATAACCAAAAAGAAATCGTCGCGGACATTTTGCAAACCGCCAAAGAGATCAAAAGAAAATTCCAATATTTCGTAGTACTCGGTATCGGCGGTAGCGCGCTCGGTCCGATTATGGCGTTCAACGCGCTCTGCCATTTACATTACAACGACCTGCCGAAATTCAAGAGAAAAGGTCCTAAATTCTACGTAGAAGACAACGTTGACCCCGTCAGAATGCGTGATTTGCTCGACGTTATCGAGCCGGAAAAGACCTGCTTCAACGTCATTTCCAAGTCCGGCGCGACGAGCGAAACGATGACGCAATACCTCGTCATTCTCGATCTGCTCCAAAAAGCCGGCGTCAACGTAAAAGAAAACGTTATCTTCACGACCGACGAGAAACGCGGCAACTTAAAAAAGATTTCCGACGAATGCGGCGGCATCAAGAGCTACGTTCTCCCCGACGGCGTCGGCGGAAGATTTTCGGAGCTTTGCCCCGTCGGATTGCTCCCTGCGGCGGTACTCGGTATTGATATCGTGGGATTGCTCGCCGGGGCGGCATATATGGACTCCCTCTGCAACAAACCTGCCATGCGGCATAACCCCGCATTGATGGCGGCAGTTTTGCAGATCGCCGCCATGGAAAGCGGCAAAAATATCGGCGTCATGATGCCGTATTCCGACAACTTGAAATATCTCGCCGATTGGTATTGCCAGCTTTGGGCGGAATCGCTCGGTAAAAACGTTAAGCTTGACGGAACGCCTTGCAACGTAGGGCAAACTCCAGTCAAATCGCTCGGCGTCACCGATCAGCATTCGCAGGTACAGCTCTACACCGAAGGGCCTTTCGATAAAGTAATCACTTTCCTTTCCCTTAAAAAATACGGTTGCGAAATGCCGATTCCTCACGGTTGCGAAAACATTCCCGACGTCGCTTTCCTCGGCGGACACACAATGGAAGAGCTGATTCAGGCGGAAAACGCCGCCACGGCTTACGCTTTGACCAAAGCTGGCAGAATGAATTACACGCTTTGGATTCCCGAACTCAACGCGTTCACGCTCGGACAACTCTTGTATTTCTTCGAATTGCAAACCGCCTATGCCGGCGCGATGTTGAACATCGACACCTTCAATCAACCGGGCGTGGAAGAAGGCAAGAAAGCTACGTTCGCCTTACTCGGCAAGGCAGGCTATGCGGAAAAGAGCAAAGAACTCGCCTCGCTTCCGCAGAAAGACGAAGGCTACATCATTTGACAAGACGTTTTCGTTAGAAACGCCTCCAATACATTTTTTGACAGCGGAAATTTCCCGCTGTCATTTTTTTATGTTCGCGTATAAAACGAGTAAGTCGAGGCAATATTTGTAGAGGTGAAAAAAATCGGAACAGAACTCTCGCCTCCTACATATAATGCACTGAGGGAGTTATTCGATCGAGGGCTATTTCCAAAAGAGGTGTCGCATGAACGTAAAACGCGGTGAATTGTATTATGCAGATCTTTCCCCCGTCGTGGGGAGCGAACAAGGCGGAATACGCCCCGTTCTCGTCGTCCAAAACGATGTCGGCAACAAATATTCCCCCACCATTATCGCGGCGGCTGTCACCAGTAAAATCAACAAAGCGAAACTTCCCACGCATATAGAACTCCCCTCCGCCTACGGACTGGCGAAAGACAGCGTCATTCTTCTGGAGCAAATTCGCACACTCGACAAACGACGCTTAAAGGAGCGCATCGGCGAACTCCCTCCATCGACCATGTTACGAGTCAATCGAGCCATTTTGATTAGTTTAGGCTTTCCCGTCAATTCCTGACTCCCGTCCGCGGCGAACGCCGTCTTGTCTACCGTCGACCGTACGTTCCTTCGACATACACCGGTCGAAAATAAGGTAACCCCGATTTTTAACCGGTACGCCAAAAACAGCCGTAATTTGGCATAACTTGCCAATTTTTTCGGCTTTTTTTTCTATATAATGGGAACGTCACGGAGGTTGTCTATGCAAATAAAAAACAAGAAATTCGATATTTCCGACTCCTTAGTCTACCTACTGTTCGGCTTCGCTGTCCTTTTTCTCGCGCACGTCGGGAAAAACGGCGAACCGTTCGGGTTAGCCTTGCTCTTCGCACTGTCCGCAACAGGTTTTTCGCCATTGCTTTGCGGCGTTCCGTACATAATTTCCTCGTTGTTTTTGGGGAGCGCGCCTTTCGTCGCGCTGTACACCGTGCAAGCGGCTTTGCTTTGCGTCGGCTTTTATCTGCAACGAAAATTTTCGCAAAAAGCATTCTTTAAGGGCAACTTTCTCCCTTTGTTCTGTCTTTCGTTAGGGTTGGGCGGCTATGTCGCATTCGCACCGTACACCCCTTACCCCGTTCCGTTTTCTTTCACTTTTTCTATCGGAAGTCTACCACAAAAGGTCGTCTTCGTTGCTCTGATTTTTCTTCTCTCCACCGTCTTTTCTATCGCCGTCAAAGCGTTACTCGGAAAGCTCCTCAAATGCCGTCTGCGCAATAACGAGCTCCTTTACATTCTCCTATTTTTCGTCCTTACGGGACTCGGGATTTGCCGTCTCTTGAGCGTCACCGCATACATGGGTATCGCATTTTTTCTATTATTGCTTTTCGCCGCCGTCACAAAGGACGCCTCCATTGTCCTCTGCGCGTTCGTATTGAGCCTTCCCCCCGCGATTGTCGCCGACCTTTCCCCTGCCCGTTTTTTCTTTTACGGGGCAAGCGTAACACTTTTCATAAAATCGGGAAGACTTGCTGCCACGCTTGCCGTGCTCGTCGTATTCTTCACCTGCGGATACTTCGACGGCTTATACGCCTATCCGACAGGACAGCTCGTCGCCTCGATTTTATCGGTGTGCATTCCTTCGCTACTTTTTATCTTATTTCCGCACGGCATTCTGCGCGCCATGGAAAATAAACTTGTTTTTTATCGCGAAAAACACCTTTCACGCATCGCGATCAACCGTAATCGCTCCGCTATCGGAGAAAAACTGTTTGAGCTTTCCGACGTTTTCCGCGAAATCGAAGCGACTTTTTCCTCGCTCGGAACGGAAGAAGCCGAGAAAAGCGCGAAAGACTATATCCAAAACTGCACCGTGGCGGAAGTTTGTCAAAACTGTCCGCAGAACAGGGGCTGCGCGCATAAAAACGTTTTCTCGGAAATCGAAAAACTTATTCAAATCGGTTGCGAGAAAGGTCGAATCAGTCTTATCGATCTCCCTCGCGGATTCGCCGACGCGTGCGTCACTCCGGGCGAGGTTCTCAACGCCGTCAATCGGCGACTGGGCGACTATAAGAAATATATGCTGGAGGCAGAAAACGCCGCGTCCGGCAGAGCCTTAATCGCAGGACAAGCTCAAGGCGTCAGCGAAATATTAAAAACGTTGGCTTTGGAACAAAGCGAGCCTTTGCGCATTTACACCGACAAAGAACACGATCTAAACCGCGCCCTACTCGGTATCGGCATCGTCTGTTCGGAAATCCTGATCTACGGCGAAGCGGAAAGTCCTACGCTTTCCCTAATTGTCTTCGGAAACGCCGACGTCAAAAAAATCGCCGCCGTAACCTCACGCCTTTTTAACGCGCCGATGACCATTTCCGAACGTATTACGCTCAGTCGCGATAAATTCTGTTGCATACTAAAACGTCGTCCGCACTTCGACGCGGCTTTCGGTGTCGCGAGCGTGAGAAAGGCGGGCGAAACCGCCTGCGGAGATACGCATTCCGTTATTAAAATCGACGAGCGACGTTTTTTGGTCGCTTTATCGGACGGCATGGGGAGCGGCGAATACGCACAGCGCATTTCCGAAAGTACCATTACCCTGTTGGAAAGTTTCTATCGTGCGAAAATGCCGTCGGAACTCGTACTTTCCGCCATCAATAAGTTATTGACATTCAATCGCGACGAAAGCTTCGTCTGCGCGGACATCGCCGTCGTCAATCTCGAAAACGGCTGGACGGACGTCATTAAAATCGGCTCTCCGTCCGGTTTTATCCTCTCCGGATCGGCGGTAAAGGTCTTGGAGGGCGGCTCGTTGCCGCTCGGCATTTTGAATGATATCCACCCCGACACGGCAAGCTATTCGCTGTCCGAAAACGACATCTTGCTTTTTATCAGCGACGGAATCAGCGATGCTTTCGCCTCTCCTACCGATTTATATGATGTTTTACGAGCCTCTCCGTCGGGGAATCCGCAACAACTTGCCGATACGGTATTGCAACGCGCACTCGACGCCTACGGCGGCATAGCTAAAGACGATATGACCGTCCTTGCCGTACGTTTATTCCGTCCGCTCGAAACATGAAGACGCACTCACACCTATAGAACACGATTTTTATCCGTATTTTTGATATAAAATCCTATCTTTAAATACATTATCCAAGGCAATTGCTCCGTTAGCGTTGAATTAATAATCGCTCAACCCCAGCAGATAATCCGCCGAAACATCTAAATACATGCACAATAAATACAGCGTTTCAAGCGACGGCACGCTCTTTCCCGTTTTATAATCATTTACGCATTGTTTACTCACACGCAGAGCTTTTGCTATTTCGACCTGCGTCTTTCCGCACTGTTGTAATATTTCATTAAATCTTTTTGTAAATTCCATATAAAAATTTTATCATATATGGTCAGTTTTTACTTGACAATCAGTTATAAACTGACTATAATATAATTATAAGGCTTCTTGGAGGGATAATGATAATGTAAAATAAATTGTGTAAACACTCTCTGAAAAAAAAGACAAGAGAGTT
>CAYZOF010000031.1:0-19419 GCA_964479935.1 uncultured Clostridia bacterium
AGCTTTCCAAGATGGAAAACTTCTATCTGTATTTCACGACGGCAATGACGGCGGATGTGAAGATTGTATTCGAAAACTCGGAGAACGCGGTCACGATGCCGACGGGAACGGGATATACGGTCACGGGGGCGTCGACTTGGACGGCAGGTCAGCCGTACGAATTTACGGTTTCCGTGTCGGAAGGGTACGACAAAACGGCGATGCGCGTGTTCGTAAACGAGGAAATCGTTTATCCCGTCAACGGAACGTATACGGTGGCGCAACCCGATTCGAATTTGACGATTCGCGTGCTTGGCGTGACGCCCGTGCAACATCAAGTGGTGTTCCCCGTCAGCGACGCGTATGAGGGCGGCGGCATTCAAAAGGTCGCCAACGGCGGTGCGGTTTCGTTCACGATTTCTTTGTCGGATACGAGCGTACAGAATATTATCGTAAAGAAGAACGGCAGTGTGATCTCGCCGACTATCGACGGAGCAAATTATACTTATACCTTTAGTGACGTCACGGGAGACATTTTCGTACAGGTGGAACTCGCGACGGGGACTCCGCTTGCCGAAACGATGATGTCGAGCAGCGACAACTTCTATAAATATTTCGAATTCGCCGGTTGGGGGACGAACACTTGGGACGGAACGTACGTCGAAGTGAATACAAAAAACGTGACCGTAACCGAAGCTTTCATCGACGACGCGTTGGCGCAAGGATATACGCACGCGAAGATTAGCGTGGACGCTTCTACGTCGGAAGAAGTTACGGATATTTTATTGATGATGAGTGGCGGTACCGTTGCATGGGATTACTATTGGAAAGATTATAACGGCAAGACGGCGGATATCCGTATCGACTTGAACTCGTTGAAAGGACAGGATTATGGCGGAATGTTGCTTCAGCTTCGTACTACGGGCGGCGTTCAGATTTCCGACGCAGCGAAACTTACTTTCACGGGTATCGAATTCTTCACGAGTACGGAAACGACGTCTTGGACGAAGTCGAGCAACAACGTTTATGCGGCGTATGAAAACGGCAGATTGGTAATCGACACCGTCAGTGCCGGTGCATATGCGAATATTACAGCAACGACCGATTGGACAAAAAAACAGGGTACGGAATCGAATGGTCAAAATGTCGTAACGATAGCCGCTGAATATTTGTATGTGGGCGGAAATACTCGTTTGCCGCTCTGGGGCGCAAACGGAAACATTATCGACGGCGTTGGCAGCGGAACGGCTCCTGCGTCGGGTACGAAATCTTTGGACGTAGGTGCGAGTTTGACGCTCGGTATAGAAGCAGAGGGCGTGGCGGTCTTTGCATTCCCGAAAATAAGCGCAGACACGAAATTGTTACTGTTCGCAGGGGAATCGGAGAATTATACGTTGACCACTCGTCAAGGCAACGCCATCAATGGTTATTACACGTCGACGGCAGGCGAGATGGTGAGTTTTTACGTGCATGCCAACGACGCGGAGCGTTCAACGACGATCGTGGAATATAACGGCGAACAAATCACGGCAGACCAAGACGGACTGTATACGATCGTCAACGAAGGCGGTACGGTATCGATTTACGTTTTGCCGGAATTGTCGATAGTGTACCAAGCGACGGACGGAAAGACGTTCACGTATGCAATCGTCGCAACGGAGCAAACGGCTACGGTGCAGTACGCCGCGGAGGAATTGCAATCTTTCGTGCGCGAAATTTCCGGCTCGACGTTGCCTATTTATGCGACAATGTCCGAGGCGAGTGATTATACAGGCAGAACGATTGTTCTCGGTAGCGGTGACGAATTGACGAGCTTGCTTTCTACCATGAGCAAACAAGATTCGTTTGCGATGAAAAACTCGAAGGGTGTTTTGTACGTCGGCGGTAAAAGCGAACGCGGTACGCTTTACGGCGTGTACGAGTTGTTGGAAAACATGGGCGTGAAGTTCTTATCGTACGATTATACCTATATTCCGAGCGCAAGTTCTTTGACGCTCGATATCGACGAACTCACGAGAGAACCGAGTTTCGAATACAGCGCGTACTATACGGGCGCGACGGACGACGTTTGCAATGAGAATATGTTGAAATACACCTCGCGCATGCGTTTCGTGCATCAATTTACGGGCGAGAGTATGGACGCGATTTACGTCGCGCCGAACGGCGGCAATGACCGGTATATTTACGGCGAAAACGGTACGAAGTCTTTGATAGACGCAACGCAGCTCCGTATGGATTGGTTTACCACCGGTTTCATGCAGTCCTCGCATAATTCGCTCGGCTATGCGGCGTTGGGCGTCTATGCGTTGAAAGACTCCATTTCCGATTGGTCGGAGATGATCGAATTCGGCTATGCGACGGATGCATGGTATTGGGGGAATACTTCTACCCCGAACGTTTTGCCTACCGGAGCCGACACGGTTAACATTAAAGCGTTGCTTGACGGCAACATCGCGTACGAAGCGATTCGTTTGGATACGGAGTATCTTTTGAGCAAGAGCGAGTATTCGGGAATTATTACCCCCGACGAAACGGATCTTTGCTATTCCAGCGGCGTTTTGAAGGATACGTCGAGTAACGTCACCGCTTATAAGCTGGTTGTGGCAGGCATGAAATTCGCCATGGAACATTGGGGCGATAATACCTATTATATGTTCGGTTATACCGATCAGGAAGCTCGTTGTACTTGCTCTACTTGTTCGGAGCAAGAAAAACCTTATAGCATATCGACAAAAACCGCAGCTAAATATAATAAATGTTATTACTACTATCGTTTCGTGCAGAAACTCGCGACGGAAATCAAGACGTATAATGCTTCGAAGAAAATCGTTATGTTTGCGTATTCTTCCTCGTCCGGCGAAGTACCGAAACAGGTAGAGTGGACGGGTAGTGTTTTGAACTATACGGCAAGCTATAATGCCGTTTCGGCGGAAACGATCGGAAAATTGCCCGATAACGTTATCGTACAATGGGCGCCGATCATGCTCGACCATGCTTATGCGCTGAATGACACGACCTCTACGGAGGCGCGTACGGATATCGCAGGGCAGTTGGAGGCATGGAAATCCTATATGGCAGATCCGAACAACGTAATGCTTTGGGCATACGACAACGACTATTTCGTGTATACGGATACGCTGAGCGTTCTGGCACAGAATATCGAGTACATGAAGTCCAACGGTTGTTTGAGCTACATGGTGCAGGCGTCGAATCAGGAATCCGATTTGCCGGAATACGCGATGAAATCGTACGTATTCTCCAAAGCGGTATGGTATCAAGGTACGGTGACGTCTGAGCTTGTCGAACAGTGGCGCAATGAATTCATCGAATATTATTACGGCGCGGCGGCGGATAGCGTCAAGGCGTATTATGCGGCTCTGGATAAAGCGTATGCGGAGACGTTCACAAAAGGTTACAAGTCGCATGACAATAATAACAACATATGGACGATCGGCGACGCGACAAATAGCGTTGGCGACGCGGCAATGATCTCGAAAGAGTCTTTGACGGCGTTGTTGTCGACTCTGAATACGGCGGAAACTGCCGTTTCGGGCGATGAAACGATGACGAAACACATCGATTTGTTGAAGTTGTCCGTACGGTATATGTACGTTCATGTTTATGGTGACGCTACGGATAATACCGAATTCACGGCGGAGTCACTCAAGGCGGATATGACGGCGTTGGGAGTGAAATACGTGAGTGAGGGGACAACGGTCGACGCATGGCGCGCTTCCTAAAACAACACTAAAAAAATACCTCTACGGCGATACGGTCTAAACTTTGGACTCATATAAGTCCGTAGAGGATTTTTTTGCTTTTGCGTAGTTGCTAAATTTTGCGTGCTACGGGTAGAAATTGCGTTTGTTTTGTTGCAATTTTCAATAAAACGTGATATAATAAGGGAAAATTAAAAAACAAGGAGTTATAAGAAAGAATGTTAAATGCATTGTTGCTGAGCGCCGGCGCAGTCGTCGGCATCATTGTGGCGGTAATCTTCGTATTGTTGATTATCGGTATCGTCATTTGGTACATAAAAACGCGAAACGCGTTCGTTCGGTTGAAGAACAAAGTGGAGGAAGCTTGGGCGACGATCGACGTGTTTTTGAAAAAGAGATACGATTTGATTCCTAACCTCGTCGCAACCGTAAAAGGCTACGCAAAGCATGAAAGCGAAACGCTGAAAGCGGTCGTAGAGGCGCGCAGTCTTGCGATGAACGCAAGCGGCGACGCGAAATTACAGGCAGAAAAGAATCTTTCTTCGTCGCTTCGTACGTTGTTTACGGCGGTTTCCGAAAGCTATCCGCAGTTACAGGCGAATTCCAATTTTCGCGATTTGCAGGCGCAACTTCAAAAAATCGAAACGGAGCTGGAGAGCTCCCGTCGTTACTACAACGGCGTGGTGAAAACCTTTAACACCAAGTTGGAGGTATTCCCGTCGAATATCGTTGCGAACGGTATGGGCGAGGAGTATAAGAAACGCGCGTATTTCGAGTTGGATTCCGCGGCGGAAAGACAAAACGTAAAAGTAGAGTTTTAACAAAAAAAAGATGAAAAATACGGTAATAAAAACGCGCCGATTCGGCGCGTTGACGATTTGTTTTGCTTGTTTGATCGCAACGACACTGCTTTCGTTTTTCGGTATATTTGGGCAAAACGAAGGGGGCATGGTTGCGTTGACGGTTCAGGCAGAGGGTTTTCACTCCGCCGCAAGCATAGAGATTCAATCCTATGACGTGGCGATGCAGGTGCAGTCCGATAGAAAGGTCTGCGTGCAAGAAAAAATCAAAGTGCGATTTTTGGCAGACGGCTTGACGATGTTTTATCGGAGCTTGTCGAAAGAAGGCACGCGCTATTACGATATTTCGGCTTCCTGCGCGGGAAACGACGCGTTTACGTACAACGTGAAAAATAATCCGGACTTGGACGATTTTCTCGATATCAATTGTATCGGAAACGCGCAAAAAGGCAACGTTTGGACGTACGATATTTCCTATACGATGGTCAGCGGCGAAAGCTTCGGCGACGGAATCATCGTAGACGTTATCGGGTTCGGCTGGCCGGTTGCGTTGCATAACGTGACGGCAACGGTGTCTTTCCCTGCCGCGCCTTTAGGCGAGCCGAAACTTTATATCGGCGCGTACGGAACGGAACTCTCCGATTCGGATGCGGCTATAGAATACTCTGAGGATCGAAAAACAATAAAAATCAGCAAGGAGTGCTTATTCCTTCGTTATAACGATAAGTACGATGAAACGATGGCGGAGGGCATTACGCTCGAATGCGAATTCGAGAATGGCGTATTCGTAGATTATACATCCGAGCGGCTGTTTACGAGTTCGATGCCGTGGATTTTGCTCGGTGGCACGTTGTGTATCGGAATTTCCGTTGTCGGCGTATGCCTGTTCCGCAAAAAACGGGAAATTATCCCCGTGGTATCCGTGCGCGCGCCGGACGGATTCAATCCTTTGAAAACGGGCGTCTGGTTAGACGGTACGGCAGATACGGAAGACATCACTTCGATGATCTATTATTTCGCCGAGAAAGGGTATTTGCAAATAGACTTTTCGGACGAGGACGATCCGGAATTGATCAAAGCGCAGGAAATTGCCGACGGAGAACCGATTTATGCCAAGACTTTGTTCAAGGGTTTATTCCGACAAGGAGCTCGGGTAAGAATTTCCGACTTGTCCGAAAAATATTATACGTCCGTGCAGAAAGCACAAATGCAAGTGCCGAAGCCGAACATGTACGAGGGGCGTTCCGTCCTCGGATTCGTGTTGGGCGGTGTGGCGTCCGTGCTCTATACGACGTTGACAGTGTTCCTGATGGGGCGTCGGCAGATAGGCGGCGGTTATACGTATTTATGGGGCGTTATAAATATACTTCCCGTGGCGGCGATTTGGTTTGTTGCGTTGATAGGCGAAAATTATCGCTATAAATGGAAAAAGAGCGTTCGCTTCGGTTTGTTTTTGTTGAATATCGCCATAGCGGCGGCGGCAACGCTCGTCTTTGTGTTCGGTATAGCGAATCATATTGCGACCGGTTGGGAAAAGTCGGTGATCGGTTTATGCGGCTTTACCGCGACGTTGATTTCGACGATTTCGCTTTCGCGAAAAGAGGAGTATACGAAAGAGCTGGGTGAGATTCTCGGCTTCAAAGAGTTCATCGTGTATGCGGAAAAGGAACGGTTGGAAGCGTTATTGCAAGATACGCCGCAATTGTTTTATTCGGTTTTGCCGTATGCGCAGGTGCTGGGAGTCAGCGATATTTGGGAGAAAAAGTTCCGTGGCTTGACGATAGAGCCTCCTACTTGGTGCGTCGGCACTCGTATGACGGTGTTCGATTATATGGTGTTTGACCATTGCATGCGGCGTTCGATGGCTGTGGCGATGCAACCGCCGAAAAACAGCGGAAGCCACGTCGGACGCAGTGGTGGCGGAGGACATTTCGGCAGCTTTGGCGGCGGCGGCTTCGGAGGCGGCGGAGGCGGCGCGAGATAATCGCGTTCGACCTTTGTTCTCGTAGTGATAAAAAAGATACATACTTGGAGGAATAGACGATGTCGGAAAAGAAAAAAAGTTTCGGCTATAAAACGGGAAAGGCGCATATAGCGTTGAGATTGGACGGCTATTACGTTTGGGATTCGTCTACGATTAAGGCGAACGGAAAATATCACATGTTTGCATCGCGTTGGAAAGCCGATTTCGGTTTCGGTTGGAATTGGTTGTATAACAGCGAAATCGCACATTTCGTTTCAGATTCACCCGACGGGGAATTCGTTTTTCAAAACGTAGCGTTGCCGCGTCGCGGTCGGCAGTATTTCGACGGCATGAATACGCATAATACCTGTATAAAGTATTGGAACGGGAAATATTATCTGTATTATATGGGAACGACGTACGGGGGCGATTTGTTCGATTCGACGGACGGAATCGATCCGCAATACGCGATGGAAACGTGGAACAGAAAACGCATCGGGGTTGCCGTTGCCGACGACATCGACGGAGAATTCGTTCGTCAGGATTCGCCGTTGTTGGAGCCGCGCGATTGCTCGCATTGGGATTGTACGATTACGACCAATCCGTCTGTCGTGATTTTGCCGAGCGGCAAAACGTACATGATCTATAAATCCCGATCGGCGTTCGGGAAGCCTTTGCAACTCGGAATTGCCGTATCGGACAAACCGGACGGAAAATTCGAGCGGTTGACGGAACGTCCGATTTTGGAATTCGAAGATTCGAATAAACATATCGAAGATCCGTTTTTGTGGTATGACGAAAAGCGGAAAAAGTTCTGCATGCTCGCGAAAGACGATTCCAAAAACGGCTCGGACGGACTTACGGGCGAATGGGGCGCAGGCTTCTATGCGGAAAGCGACGATTGCATTCATTTCGAGCTCGCGGAGCATCCGAAAGCGTATTCTCGAATTTTGGAATGGGCAGACGGCACGAAAACCGAACAATGCAATTTGGAACGCCCGTCTTTGCTGTTCGACGAAAACGGTCGCGCGGAATATTTATATTGCGCCAGCGGCAACGGCAATGCGCCGTATTCGTTCCAAGGCACGACTTACGTCGTCGGAATTAAGTTAGAACCCGAAGGGAACGATTGAACGAAGAAAAGGAGCCTTGCGCTCTTTTTTCGTCATTGCGAACAACGGACGTAAAGGCGCATCTTAAAGATATGTAATGAAAAAAACTTTCATGATTTGCTTGACAATTTCAAGAATTTATAGTATCATTTTCATGGTATGAAAAAATACAAAATTTATGAAAAGGTGAATTTATGCAAAAATATTTTGGCGTAATGTTGGACATGTCGCGAAACGGCGTGATGAAAGTGGAAACGTTGAAGAAATACGTGGATTATCTTTCCGCGTTCGGGTACAATATGTTACAGCTCTATACGGAAGATACCTATGAGGTGAATAACGAACCCTATTTCGGATATTTGCGAGGCGGATATACAAAAGGCGAGTTAAAAGAAATCGACGCGTATTGCAAAGGAAAAGGGGTAGAACTGATTCCCTGTATACAGACGCTGGCGCATTTAAGCACGATTTTTAAGTGGAGCGAGTACGCTTCTGTCAACGACGTGAACGATATTTTGTTGGTGGACGATCCGCGGACCTATCGTTTGATCGACAATATGTTTTCGACGCTCGCGGAGTGCTACACGACGAGAAAAGTGCATATCGGTATGGACGAGGCGCATTTGGTAGGTTTGGGCAAATACTTGGATCTGCACGGCTTTTGCAATCGTTACGAATTGCTCAATCGGCATTTGAGTAAAGTGGTGGAGATCGCCGCGAAATACGGATTCGAGCCGATGATGTGGTCGGATATGTTTTTCCGAGTTTCTAATAACGGAGCTTATTACGGGAAAAATCCGAAGTTGCCGCAAGAGCTGTTGGACGGCGTTCCGAACGTATCGCTCGTATATTGGGATTATTGTCATACGCATAAGGCGGATTATTGTGCGATGATAGATTCGCATAAAAAATTCGGGAAAGATATTTGGTTCGCCGGCGGCGCGTGGAGCTGGGTAGGATTTACGCCGTCAAACCGTTACACGTTGCAGACGATGAAGCCTGCCTTGGACGTATGCAAAGAAAAAGGCGTGGGAAATATTTTCCTGACGCTCTGGGGGGATAACGGCAAAGAATGTTCGTTCTTTGCGCTGTTGCCTTCGTTGTATTATTTGAAGCGTTATTACGACGGCGAAAAAGATCGAGAAAAAATCGAAAAAGAATTCCGAGAATTGACGGGGGAATCGTACAAAAGAATGATGTCGCTCGATCTGCCGAATTTGGTAGGCGGAAACAAAGAAGGGTTCTGCAATCCGAGCAAATATATGTTGTATAACGATCCGTTTTTCGGGTGTTTCGATACACAGACGAAGGAAGGCGTGGGGGCGGAGTACAAGACGTTGGCGCGGAAATTCGCGACCTATGCCGGGCAAAGCGAGCAATTCTCCTATTTGTACGACGTTTACGCGAAATTGTGTCGCGTGCTTGCCACGAAATACGATTTGGGCGTGAAATTGCGCTCTGCCTATCGCAATAACGACCGCTCGGCGTTGGAGAAACTCGTCGGAGATTTGAAGAGAACGGAACGCGATTTGCAGACTTTTTATGAGTCGTTCCGAACGCTTTGGCATAAAGAAAACAAGCCGAACGGATTTGAGATTCACGACATGCGTTTGGGAGGTTTGGCGCAACGTTTGGCGGCGTGTCGGAAACGCTTGCAGGCGTACTTAAACGGCGAAGAAAAAGCGTTGCCCGAGTTAGAAGAAGAGTTACTCGATTTTTGGGGCAACGGGAAAGAATACGGAAAAGAAACGCCGTGTTACAACAGTTGGTCAGGCATGATAACGGTAAATCAAATGAATTGACGGTATACGCGGAGCGAATAGGTATGCAGATAGAAAAAATCGATCGGAATTTCGATCTTCGCAAGTCGGTCGACGGGGCGTCTCGCGTAAAATATACGATTCCGCATGATGCATTCGATTTATACGGAGTGCATTTCGACGAGTCGAAAGGTTTCGTGCGCATGCCGGTTTCCGTTGCGGAAAAAGTGAGCGACGGGGTATGTTTTCTCAATACCAATACGGCAGGGGGCAGGTTGCGTTTCGCCACCGATTCGAGCGTGATACAAATCGAGGCAGAATATCCTCAACTTTGTATGATGTCGCACATGCCGTTGACGGGTTCGAGCGGCTTTTCGCTGTTCGAGGAAACGGCAGAGGGCGAACGCTTTATAATGAATTTAGCTCCCGTGCCGCGCGACGTTTGCGGATTCCGTGCGGAGGCGGCGACGGGTGGTAAAAAAATGCGGAATTATATTTTATATTTTCCGCTCTATAACGACGTAAAAAAATTATCCGTGTTTTTAGAGAGTGGCGCAACGGTTACCAACGGAAAGAAGTATAAGGCTCAGTTGCCGATTTTATACTACGGTTCGTCCATTACGCAAGGCGGTTGCGCCAGCCGCCCCGACAATAGTTATCAGGCGTTGATCGCAAAACGGAATAACGTAGATTACATAAATTTGGGATTTAGCGGAAATGCGCGTGCCGAAGACGAGATGACAAAGTATTTGGCAGGGATCGACTGCAGTCTGTTTGTATGCGATTATGACCATAACGCTCCGTCGGCGGAATTCTTAAAAGCCACGCACGAGCGTTTGTACGGGAATTATCGTCGGCAACGTTCCACAACGCCTATTTTGTTTTTATCGAAGCCGGATTTCGGCGGAACGGAACAAGACGCGGAACGTTTAGAAATCATTCAAGAGACTTATCGCAAGGCAAGAGCCGACGGCGACGAGAACGTCTATTTTCTCAGCGGAAAGAAGTTTTACGAAGGGAAGAATCGTTGGAACTATTCCGTGGACGGAGTGCATCCGACGGATTTCGGATTTCATCGCATGGCGGCGGAAATCTATAAGGAAATTGCAAAAATTTTAGGCGAATAACGGCTTTGAGAGAGAAAGTGCGCTGTAATTGTGTATAACTTAAAAAAAGTTGGAAAATTTTTGAAAAATTTTCAAAATACCCCCTAAAAACGCTTGACAAAATGGGGGGGGGGGGGGGGGATAATGTAGATGTAAGTATATTTTTCGCGAGCGAGTTGCGACGCTCAAAGTGTATTCGGGAAAAATTTTTATATATTTTTATATATTATTAAATATTGGCGAAAATATATCAAGAAAGGAGATATAGGAAATGAAAAAGACAAAGAAAATTTTGGTGGGGGCGTTGGCTGTTTTGGCGTTGACGCTCGGCATTTCTGCTTGCGACGACGTGTCAAAACCGACCGGATCCGATGGCGGTACCGAACCGAGTAGTTCCTCTTCGTTTGTAAGAGAAAGTACTCCGTCCTCGGTGCTTGAAAGCTCTTCCTCGGCGCAAGAGAGTTCTGCTCCGGTAGAAAGTTCTTCGTCTGACGATGTGGATAGCTCGAATCATGAGCATTCGTACGATACGGTTGTTACGACGAAAGAAGCCGATTGTACGAATGACGGCACGGTGAAGAAGAGCTGTTCTTGCGGAGCAAGCATCGAAGAGACGATTCCTGCGTTGGGGCATTTAACTTCGGGCGGTTGTAACGGTGGAGAAGTCGTTTGCGAACGTTGCGGCGCGATGGTTGTGGGAACGCACGATTGGGTAGAGGTCGAAAAAACCGAACCGACTTGTCTGGACTCGGGACGTGAGGCTTATACATATTGCGCGAATTGCGGCACGTATAAAGACGGCGTGCGCGGCGCGGTAATTGCGTCGCTCGGACACGATTTCGGGGAAAATAACGAAAAATGTAGCAGATGCGAAGCGGAAAACCCTGCCTATATCAGCACGGGGTTGGAGTATGAATTAAATAGCGTGGCTGAACCGTATTATATCGTAAAGGGCATCGGTACTTGTGAAGATACGAAAGTGGTTATTCCAAGTACCTATGAAGGAAAACCCGTAAAAGAAATCAGTCTCTCAGCGTTTAAGGATACCGAAATCGAAACGATCGTTATCCCCGAGGGCGTGACGCAGATTCGAAATATTTTCGGCGGTAGCTCTAAGCTCAAAACGGTAATTATTAAAGGCGCGAACGTGGAGCTTGCAGGTTCGGCGTTTAAGAATTGCGGCGCATTGGAAAGCGTTATTTTTGAGTCAAAAGAGGCGAATGTGACGGTGACGCTCGGTGACGGAGCGTTTAGAGGGTGTGAAGCTCTTAAGAACATCGATTTGAGCAACATAACGGAAATCGGCGCGCATGCTTTCGACGGATGTGTTTCGCTGGCGAATTTGGAAATGTCCGAAAAGACGACGAAGATTGGCGAGTGCGCGTTTGCCGGATGTGTCGGTTTTACGAAAATCGTGATTCCCGATAACGTAACGGAACTCGGATTGAATGCGTTCGCAGGGTGTGAAAACGTTACGGAAATCACGGTCGGTAATGGTGTGACGGGTTTTAATTACGCGTTTACGGATTGCGTTAAGTTGCAGAAATTGGTGATCGGAAACGGAATCACGGAAGTTTCCATCAGTGAATTTTCCGCATGGAAAGATTTAGCAAGCGTGAAAATCGGCGACGGCGTGACGGATATTGCGAACGTTTTCTTCGGAAAGGCGAAATTGGAGACCGTCGAGCTCGGTAACGGCATTACAACGCTCAAATCCAATGCATTTAACGGCTGTGTCGCCTTGAAAAATATTATCTTCGGGAAAGTAACGACAATAGAAACGAATGCGTTTAAGGATTGCGTCGCATTGGAGGTCGTTGAGCTTGGCGACGACGTTGTAACGCTCGAAGCAGGCGCGTTTAACGGTTGTACCGCATTGAAAGACATTACGCTCGGAAACGTAGCGACGATAGAAGCGGATACGTTTAAGGGCTGCGTTGCGTTGGAGAATCTTACTTTCGGAAAATCCGTGACGACGTTTAAGGCAGGGGCTTTTGCCTTGTCCGATAACAAGACTTTGAAGATCGGGGCGGTGCATTATCAAGGCACGCTTGCGGACTGGTGTGCGATCGACTTCGAAGAAGCGGCTTCCAATCCTTTGAGCTACGGCGCGGAATTACGCATCGACGACGTTTGCGTAACGGAAGTGCAAATTATAAGGGATGTGATTGAAATTAAATCGTACGCATTCTATAACTACAGTCATGCAAAGGCACTCAGGTTGCACGGTGAGTTGGAGACGATCGGTAAAGACGCGTTCAACGGTTGTTCGGCGAAGACGCTTACGATCGGCAAAGGCGTGACGACGATTGCCGAAGACGCATTTAAGAATTGTAAGTTGACAGAAGTATTCTATCAGGGCGATGTAGCAAAGTGGTGCGGAATCGATTTTGCGAACGAATATGCGCAACCGTTAAACGGCGGTGCAATGTTGTATATCAATAACTATTCGGCGGAGACGATATCTATCCCGGCAACGGTTACGGAGATCAAACCGTATGCATTCTATAATTGTACGACGTTGGAGCGTATCTATATTCAAAAAGATAAAGATAACGATGACGACGGTGTGCAGACGATCGGTAAAAAGGCGTTCTCAGGGTGTGAAAACTTAAAGAACGTGTATTACGACGGAACCTTGACGGAGTGGTATACGACAATCACGTTTGAAGATAATGCCGCAAACCCTCTCAGCGACGGAAAAGCAGATTTGTATACGAGTGAAAATAATGCGACGTTGCCTTTCACCTTGGTACAGGGTACGTTGGAAATTTCTGAAACGGCAACGGAAATCAAGGATTATGCGTTCTATAATTATCATCGCATCGAAAAATTGACATTCGAAGGTAGAACCGAGCCTTTAACCGTCGGCAAGTATGCGTTTGCAGGTTGTGCGGCTTTGAATGAAGTAGTCATCAGCAGCAGAGTGACGGAGATCGGCGAATATGCGTTTGCAAACTGCGAAATGTTGAAAAAAGCGGAACTCGGTCAACGTATTCAAACGCTCGGTAAATCGGCATTTGAAAATTGCGTCGCTTTGGAAGAACTTACGTTCAAAGGCAATAAAGAGGCGTGGGATGAGATGACAAGGGGCGATTTGTGGAACTTCGGTATTCTCGCGACGGAAGTGTCTTGTTCGGACGGCAACGTGACGTTATAATCGTTAAAAAGGGATGCTTGGAAAAAAGGATATTGCGATCGCGACAGAGTGTGTGCTCTGTCGCGATTTTGTCGTGTGTCGACGGGAACAAAGAATTTCGTTGCGACGGAGCGCTTCGAAAAACTCTAAAGAATGTTTGCGAGAAGAAACGTCCGTTTCACGAAAAGCAGGGAAATAAAGACAGATTTGTCAAAAAGTTATTCCAAATAAAACTAAAAATAACAAGAAACATGCTAAAAACAACAAGACAAGTCGAGAAAACTGTGTTATAATTATGCTATGCGGTAATACACATATAAAAAGTCATAAAATTGTGTTTAATAGAGAGGAAACTATATGAAAAAATTGCATTTGATTTGCAATGCCCATATCGATCCGATTTGGCATTGGGAGTGGACGGAAGGCATGTCAGCCGCGTTGTCCACCTTCCAGAGCGCGGCAAATTTATTGGATCGTTTCGATTACGTATTCTGTCATAACGAATCGAGTTTATATAAATATACGGAAAAATACGCGCCGGCGTTGTTTGAGAAAATTCAAACGGCTGTGTCGGACGGGAAGTGGTGTATCGTTGGCGGTTGGTACAATCAACCCGACTGTCTGTTGGCGAACGGAGAAACGTTCGTACGGCAAATTCGCGTCGGAGAAGCTTTTTTTACCGAGAAATTCGGACAGACTTCCAAAACGGCGGTATGTTTGGACGCATTCGGGCATTCTCGCGGTTTGGTTCAGATTTTGCAAAAATGCGGTCAGGAGAATTATTTATTCGTCCGTCCGTATAGTTCCTATTTCAAAGAACAATTGGCATTGCCCACCGAGAGTTTTATTTGGGAGGGTTACGACGGGAGTCGCGTCAAAGCGCACCGCGCGACGGGGTACAATTCGACGCTCGGCGAGGCGGTGAAAAAGATTCAAAAGGATATGGAGTATTCCGACGAAGAGGTTGCGGTTTCGTTGTGGGGCGTAGGGAATCACGGCGGCGGACCTTCCGCAAAAGATCTTGGCGATATCGACGAGTTGATAGAGAAATCGGAAGTCGAGATCGTGCATTCCGATCCCGATCGCTATTTTTCGGAAATTCATCCCGAAGCGGTGTTCGCCGAGTCGCTGATTACCTGCATGCCGGGTTGTTATACGTCGATGATCGGGGTAAAACAAAAATTCCGCGAATTGGAACGCGACTTGTACTATACGGAAAAAATGGCGACGATTGCGGAGCTGAAAGGCGCGGCGGCATATCCCAAGCAGGCTTTGGAGACGGCGGAAGAGGATTTGCTCAGCGTACAATTCCACGACGTATTGCCGGGGTCTTGCGTGAAGTCGGGGGAAGAAAACGCTTTGCGGTTCATCAACCACGGCTTAAAGGAATTGGAGCAAACGCGCGCAGATCTCTATTTTGCGTTATGCAAAGGACAACCGGTCGCGGAGGCAGGGACTTATCCGATTTTGGTGTTCAATTCCAAAACTTATGCGAGTGAGCGGTTGATAGAATGCGAATTGTGCATTATTCCCACAGAATTGTACGACGAATCCTATACGCAGATAGAAATTTATGACGAGCAAGGCGAAAAACTTTGTGCGCAAACGGTCAAAGAAGGTAGCAACGAGAGCGTTGATTGGCGGAAACGCGTGGTGTTCTACGGCAAATTGCGTCCGCTCGGGATTACTCGCTTCACGGCGAAGTCGGTCGTAAAACCTAAGGCAGAGTATCCCGTCAATAAGGACGTCGTATTCGATAACGGCGAGAAACGCGTGGTGATCAACTCGAAGAGCGGGTTGATCGAGAGCTATCTCGTCGAGGGCAGGGAGTATGTAATGGGTGGTTTGTTCCGTCCGTATATGTGGAAAGACAACGCCGATCCTTGGGCGATGTCCGACGCGCAGAGAACGGTCGGAATCGGGGAAGATCCGATTCCTTTCGAACGTTTGACGATGCCCGACGGTGTATTCGAGGATTTGCAATCTTTCGAGGTCATCGAGGATGGCGACGTGTATATCGGCGCAGAGGCGTTTTTCGGACTCGGGCATACGCGTATGCGTATCGGCTATAAGATTTACAAAAAAGGCACGGCGGTGGACGTGGAGGTCAATCTGTTCCCGAACGAAGCGAACCGCGCGATCAAATTGCACGTTCCCGTTATCGGCAATGCGTATTGCGGAGAGCAGGTATTCGGCAGAGAAGCGTTATACGAGGACGGTAGGGAGTGCGTCGCGCAGAATTTCGTGGCAAAAAAATGCGGCAACAAGTATTTGGAGATCATTACGCCGTCGACGTTCGCGTCTTCCTGTAAGGACGGGGAAATCCGCTTGACGTTGTTGCGTTCCGCTACCTATTGCGCGCATCCGGTCGGAGATCGACCGTTGCTCCGTAAAAACACGTATACACCGAAGATCGATATGGGACAACGCGATTATGTCTTCCGTTTGCAAATAGCAGAGGAAAACGAATTGAGCGCAAACGCGCAGGAATTTATCGAGAAACCCTATGCGCAGAATATTTTCCCGACCGTAGACGAAAAAAGCGACAACGGCTTCGAAATTGAGACGGATAACGCCGAGATCAACGTTGTCACCGTGAAAAAATCGATGCAGAAATCGGGGTATATCATTCGCTTGTTCAACAATAGCGAACGGGAGCACGAAACTTCGTTGCGTTGCGGAAACGCGGAACGGAAATATTCTTTCGGAAAATTCGAAGTAAAAACCGTATTGTACGACGGAAAAACGTTGATCGAATCCCCCGATATGTATATATAAGACAATACCGAACTGCGTTGTGTGACAATAATGACAATAAAGATTCGGGAAAACGATACGTTTTTCACCCCCATGGGGGTGTTTGCTATATCAATAGCAAACAAAAGTATTTAATAGATATCAAAGGCGATGCCGCGTTTCTCGCAAGAGAATTTTGCGACGTTACCCAAAAATAAAAAATTGTTTTGGAGGAAACAAAGATGAAAAAAAACAAGTTACTTTTGAGCTTCCTTTGCAGCGTGATGGCGGTTCTTTCTGCCGGTGGCATGGCGGCATGCACGTTTGGCGACGGCTCGTCGGAAAATCCCGGCAGTTCGTCCGTGACGGAATCCGGCAGCACTTCCGAAAGCTCGTCTTCAAGCACTTCCGAAAGCTCGTCCGTCGTTGCAGATAAGGCGACCTTCAGCGGTGTACGCGAATCGTACGATTTGAAACTGTCCGAAATTACGGACGAACAGAAATCTTCCGCGTATTATGCGGACGGCGTTACTGCAACCGTGAACGGAGCTTCGGCGACGGTGTCTGTCGATTTGAGCGGCGTGGATTTCACCGCGGTCGGCGAATACACGATCACCTATTCCGTGGATGGCAAAGAGGGTAGCGCGACGAGTAAAGTGCGCATCTACGGCGCACCGACGTTGACGGCAGAGAACGAGATCTCGCTCGCTTGGGCGATCGCCACGGAGGAGAGCGAATTCGTCGACGTGCTCAAGACGAAAATCACGGCGCAAGACAGCTTTGGCGAAACGCTTTCGGTGACGGCGACAGGCTTGACCAAGAACGAGTACGGCTTCTATAGCGAGGGCGAACACAACGTTACGTTGAAAACGACCGATAAGGTCGGCAACGAAGCGACGAAAACCGTGAAGGTGACGCTCGTGAAAGGCACGGAAGAAATCGACGTTGACGACGCGTCGATCGATTTGTCCGACGTGCAGGTGGCATTGACAGATTGGGAAGTGTTCGTGGATTTCGAAATTTACGCTTATAGCGACGGCGTTTTGACGAAGTTGATGAGTGAGGAAATCTCCAACAACATCTCCGTCGGCGGCGCGTGCTTGGCAGGGAGCTACGTCAAGACGTTGGCAGGAAAAGGCGCGTTGAAGTATCTGGTCGTTTCGGAAGATACGTATAAGTGGATCACAATCACGGTGACGGATAACAAAGTCCCTGCATACAGCTATTCTTCGGAAACGGAGTTGGCGTACATCGCAGGCATGGAATACGCTCTGCCCGAAGCGGTGAAAAACGCGAACAGCGAACAGAATATCGACGTGAAATATTATTTGAACGGCGAGGAATATTCAAGCCGCCCCACCGAAGCAGGAACTTATACCTATGCAATCGTATTCAATCGCGGTGCAGACGAGTTGTTGAGAAAGGAATACAAATTGGTATTGGTGAAGAACGAATGCTGGAGTACGACGGGTACGCTCAAGGCTTTGCCGAGCGGTAATCTCGCCGTGACGGGTAAATACGAGCAGGGAGCGACCTACAACGACGCGATCTTGCAAATCGATCCGGAATACCTTCAGGCACAGGGCGATTGCAATGCGGTAACGATTAAGGCGCGCGTGAAAGATCTTCCTACGGAAAAAGATAACGCGGACGGCGCGACCGGTCCGAGCATATGGTACTTGGATGGTACGAAATGGGCATTGGAAAATACGGCAACTTATATCGGGCTTGCCAACAAAGACTTCCAGATTGGACAGATGCTGACCATGACCGTGCGTGTCGCTCCTGCGGACACTGCTATAGACGGGGAAGTTCCCGGAACGGCTTCTATCATTTTGCGTAATTTCGACGGTTGGTTGGAAATAGAGGACGTTGTTTGTGAGAAACTTGACGAAAATAGCGCGACGAAACAAAAATTGGATACGAACTGGAGTTCGTGGGATTACATTCGTCATAACGACGGTACCGCACATACGACGGACGGCGTGTTTATTTTGACAAATCAGGAGTCTTTCTCGATACAGGCACGGTTGATTGCTGACGCGAAGGCGGTCGGGTATAGATATATGACGTTGCGCGTGAAGTTCTCCTCCGCGACGAAGAACGTCGAGTCCGTCGGGTACAATGCGAACGGTATCGCAGATACTCTTTACGTTTCGGGTAGCGAAGCGGTTTTGAGATTGGATTTGAGCCGTTATTTCGAACTTGTCGAAACGTTGTCCGGAAATCTTTCCGATACTTACGTAATGCGTTTTAACGCAACTTCCAACGGCGCAGAAGTCGATGGTTGCGGCATCGAGGTCGAATGTCTCGGCTACGAAAAGGAATCGAGCGGTACATTCGTCAGTGTGGGGTGTAGCGAGCAAATCGTTGTGACCGGAAAGAGCTATGCTACGGCGATAGACGGCAAGGCGACCTTCGAGATCTCGGCGGCGGAGCAATATAAGATTGTTTCCGTGACGGCAACGGGAGCAACCGTGACGGATAACGGCGACGGTACGTACACGGTTTCCGGCGTGACGGCGGATACGTACGTTTCCGTTGCGACGGTGAAGACGACGTTCGGCGTTTCGCTTTCAGAAAGCGAGTTCTATACCGCGGATAAATACAGCACGACGATCAAGGAAAACGAAAGTTGCACGTTCACGATTACGGCGGAAGAAGACTATGAAATCGTTTCGGTGACGGCAAGCAACGCGACGTTGACGGATAACAACAACGGCTCCTACACGGTTAGCGAAGCTACGGCAGACGTACAACTCACCGTTACGACCAGGGCGAAGAAATCTTCCTATTCCGTTACAATCGCGAATAGCGAATACTACACCGCAAGTTTCGATACGACTTCGGTAGAGCAGGACGGTGAGTATACGTTCACCGTAACGGCTACGGAAGGATACGTGATCTCTTCCGTAGCGGCAAGCAATGCGACGTTGACGGATAACAACAACGGTAGTTATACGCTTTCGGAAATCACGGACGACGTGACGATCACGGTTGTTGCAACCGCAAAAGTTCCTCTCGGAAAGACCATGATGTCGAGCGAAGGAAACTTCTATAAATATTTCAATTTCAGCGGTTGGGGGACGAACACTTGGGACGGAA
>CAYZOF010000032.1:0-19289 GCA_964479935.1 uncultured Clostridia bacterium
CATAGCTAAGCACTGCGGAATGCAAACGAGCGATGTCGCCCGTCAAATAATAGAAACCTTGTCCCGAAGTGCGGCGCGCGGAATCCACGTCGATTCCGTCCAATTTTTCCAAAATATCCAAATGATACGGCACTTCGAAATCGGGAACGACCGCTTCGCCAAATCTCTGCAATTCCACGTTTTGAGAATCGTCTTTCCCGATCGGCACGTCGTCCGCGATGATATTGGGAATCGCCATCATTGCCTTTTTAAGAGCCGCCTCGACCTCTTCGCTCTCCTTTTCGATTGCGAGCAATCTGTCGGCGTCCGCTTTCACCTGCGCCTTCACCGCCTCGGCTTCTTCCTTCTTCCCTTCCTTCATCAATATCCCGACCTGTTTGGAAAGCGTGTTACGCGCGGAGCGCAACGCGTCGCCCTCCGCGATCAAAGCGCGGCGTTTGGAATCTGCTTCCAATGCCTGCTCCACCAACGGCAACTTATGTTCCTGAAATTTTTTGCGAATATTCTCTTTTACGAGTTCCGGATTGGTACGGATAAGATTGATATCGATCATTCTTTATTCTCCTCTTTTTTACATTGTTTTTCTTATTATACAACTTTTCTTGCCTAAAAGCAATTAAATCAAAACTCTACCTATCAAATTCTTCTGAAATTTCTTGAAAAAACTTGTATTTTGCCCTTTCCTATGCTATAATATGGTAAAGCGTTAAAAAACGACGCACTCTTTTTTGGGAGTATACATCATGAAAAAAGAAAAAAATTCCACAACCTCCTCTCCCCCGACGGACGATTTGGATCTATTCCCCGAGACGAACGAATCGGATGAAACGAGTTCAAAAAAACTCTTTCACAAATCCAAAGACGCAACGAAAAACACGGCATCGGAACAACCCGTAAAAATACGACGTTTCAACGCGAAGGCTGACGAGGGACTCTCCGAAAAGCAGGTCAGGGAGCGCATAGAAAAAGGCTTCGCGAACACCACGACCGCCAAGTATTCCAAGACCTACCGCAGTATTTTCAAAACGAATATCTGCACGTTCTTCAATTTGCTGTGTTTGATCGCCGGCGCAGCATTGCTCGTCGCGCGCGCGCCGATCTCGCAATTCGGTTTCATCTTGATCCTTTTTGCCAACGTTACTATCGGTATCGTGCAAGAAATTCGCGCAAAGTTAAAGATAGACAAATTGTCCATTCTGTCCGCGCCGATCGCAACCGTAATCCGCGACGGAAAGAAGCAAGATATTCCCACCAATCAAATCGTGTTGGACGATATCCTGTTGCTCTCCGCAGGTCAACAAATTCCTGCCGACTGTATCGTAGTCGACGGTAGCGCGGAAATCAACGAATCGCTCCTTACAGGCGAATCCGTTCCCATAAAAAAAGATCCCGACGACCTTTTATACGCCGGTTCTTTTGTGGCGAGCGGAAAAATCGCCGTACGCGTCGATAAACTGGGCGCGAATACTTACATCAGTCGCTTGACGGCAAGGGCGAAACGCTACAAGCGTCCGCATTCGGAAATCATCAACTCCACCAACCTGTTCATCAAGGTCATCGGTCTATTGATCGTTCCCGTAGCGATCTTCATGTTTATCGTCAATTATCGACATCTCAGCGCGGAAGCGTTGGCGGATCACGGCGGCTTCTTCGTCAAGCTGTTCGAAGGCGACCCCGTCATCAGCGAAACGCTGCAAAAGACAGCGGCGGTCGTCATCGGCATGATCCCCTCCGGGTTGATTCTGCTGACCACACTCGCCATGTCCGTCGGCATTATTCGTTTGGCGAAATACAACACGCTCGTGCAAGATATGTATTCCTTGGAAATGTTGGCGCGCGTCAACGTGCTTTGCCTCGACAAAACGGGAACGATTACCGACGGCAGAATGAAAGTGAGTGATTGTATTCTCTTGAACAACCCGACGGAATACACCATGGACGATATAATGGGGTCGATGATGGCGTCCATCAACGACAACAACCAAACCTCTATCGCCCTCACCGACCGTTTCGGGCATTCCTATGCCCTGCAACCGCTCGTCACGCTTCCTTTTTCGTCCGCGCGAAAATATTCGGCGGCGACGTTCGACGAAGTGGGAACTTTCGTACTCGGCGCGCCGGAATTCGTCTTAAAACCGCTCCCCGTCCGTATCGAAAAAATCATCAAACAATATGCGCAAATGGGTTACCGCGTGTTACTGTTGGCACACGCCACAGGGCAGATTCAGGGCGATAAGATACCCTCGGTTTTGCGAGCGGTCGCTCTACTGACGCTGACGGACAACATTCGCCCCGACGCTATCGAAACCATTAAGTGGTTCAAAGACAACGACGTCGCCGTCAAGGTCATTTCGGGGGATAACCCCGTCACTGTTTCCGAAGTTGCACGAAGAGCCGGCATTCAAAACGCCGCGCAATTTATTTCTTTGGAGGGTTTGTCGCCTTTGGAGGTCGAAACCGCCGCAAACGAATATACCGTATTCGGTCGAGTCACCCCCGAACAGAAAGCCATTCTGATCCGCGCGTTGAAAAAATCCGGCAATACGGTTGCCATGACGGGCGACGGCGTCAACGATATCCTTGCCATGAAAGAAGCGGATTGCGCCGTTTCGGTCGCTTCGGGGAGCGAAGCCGCGAGAAACGTTTCCAACCTCGTATTGCAGGACAATAATTTCGGTTCTATGCCGAAGATCGTAGAAGAGGGCAGACGAGTTATCAACAACATCAAGAATTCCGCTTCGTTGTATATCATGAAAACGTTTTTGACGTTGATACTCTCTATCGTCTGTATCACGCTGGGCAGCGCGTACTTCTTCACCACCAACAACATGCTTTTGTTCGAAATGCTGATCAGCGCACTCCCGTCCTTCGTGTTGTCCTTACAGCCGAACAACAACCGCGTCAAAGGAAAATTCATTCCTTATGTTCTCAGCCGCGCACTTCCGGGCGCGTTGACCATGGCGGTTGGGATTATGACGCTCTACGTCGTGCATAAAACTTCCTTTGCCTCGAGTTTCGGATTCATCGACGAAACGGGCGCGGAGACCTTGGAGTACAATGCGCTCATGATGATCGCCCTGACATTTACGGGTTTGGTCATGCTGTATCGAATCTGTCAACCGTTCAAAGAAAGCGCGGTTCGTATCGTGCTGTTCAGCGTCGTCACCGCCCTCTGTATCATCGTTCTGTCCTTCAACGGCTTGGGCGAGATCGTATTCACGGGGTGGAGCGAAGTACAATTCACGTTGCCGCAACTGTTGTTGATCGTGATTATCATTCAATTCAGTTTCCCACTCTCCGCCTTTTTAATCAAGGCATGCGATATGCTGAACGAAGCCGATTAACCGGCATCAGACTTTCCCGAATCAACACAAAACGCGTCGCCCCGTGTACGGGTTTGACGCGTTTTCGTTTTTTTACGAACATACCGTGTACGGAACAAAATCCTTACGGCATTCAACTCGCACACGGTATAGAGCTTTTCTTTTCATCTCGTACCTGCCCCGTAAAAAAGCGAACGACCGCGTTTTTCGCAATCGTTCGCTTTTTTACTTTTATTCTTCGTCGCTTTCAGGAACGTCCTCCGCTTCCGTTTCGTCCGAAATAACTTCTTCCGTTTCCTCGACTTCGTCGACTTCTTCTCCTGCCAAATCTTCGGCACTCAAATCCGCCGCGGTTTCTTCGGGAGCTTGCGTTTCCGCTTCGTCGTCACGCTCGGTGACATCCACCGTCGCGACTTCGCTATCCCTCACGTTCATAACGCGTACACCGCGCGTACTTCTACCGATACAGCTGATCGTGTCGGCGTGCATACGAATAATCGTTCCGCCCGTCGTAATGATCATAATGTCGTCGTTATCCGTCACGGGTTTCAAGTTGACGAGATACCCCGTCTTTTCGTTAAAGATACCGGCTTTAATGCCTTTACCGCCACGAATCTGCAAACGATAATCGTCTATCTTGGAGCGTTTTCCGTAACCGAGCGACGTCAGCGTAAACAAATCGAATGCAGGGTCTACGACCAACATATCCACGACGATGTCGTCTTTTGCGAGCGTCATCGCCTTAACCCCTTGCGAGCCTCTGCCCGTCGGGCGGATATCCGCCTCGGAGAAACGAATACATTTACCGCCGCGAGACGCCACCAACACTTCGTTCTCGCCCGTCGTAAAGCGTACCGCAATCAACTTGTCGTCCTCTTGAATCTTGATTGCAATCTTACCGTTCTTCGGAATCCGTTTGAATTCGTCGGTGTGCGTTTTCTTAATCAAGCCCTTTTCGGTCGCCATGACCAGATACCCCGTTCCGTTCTCCAATACGGGAAGCACCGTTTCGATCTTCTCACCGGGGTCGAGCTGTACGATGTTAACGATCGCTCTGCCCCTCGCGGTACGGTTGGCTTCGGGAATCTCATATCCTTTAATGGAATACACCTTTCCTTCGGAGGAGAACAACAAAATCGGATCGTGCGTGCAACAAACGAACATCTTCTCCACGTAGTCCTCGTCTTTCGGTCGATGCCCCGTGATTCCTCTGCCGCCTCTGCCCTGCGCCTTGTACTCGTCTACGGGCAGACGCTTAATATAACCGCCGTGCGTAATCGTGATGACGATATCCTCTCTGTCGATCAAATCCTCGTCGTCGATATTGCCGTAATCCACGGAAATCTCCGTCTTTCTGGGCGAAGGATATTTTTCCTTGATTTCGGTAAGGTCGGTCTTAATGATGTCCATCACGCGGTACTCATGCGCGAGAACATCTTTCAAATCTTCGATCGTCGCATACAATTCCGCAAGTTCCGCCTTCAACTTTTCCACTTCGAGGGAAGTCAATCTCTGCAAGCGCATTTCGAGGATCGCGTTGGCTTGTTTTTCGTCCAATTCGAACGCCGAAGTCAACCCCTCGATTGCTGCGTTTTTATCCGCCGAAGCCTTGATGATACGAATGACTTCGTCCACGTTTGCGAGCGCGAGCACCAAACCGGCAATGATATGCGCGCGTTCTTCCGTCTTCGCCAAATCGAACTTCGTTCTTCTGGTAATGACTTCTTTTTGATGTTCGAGATAGTAATACAAAATCTCGCGAAGGTTCAACGTCTTGGGCTCCGTGCCGTTCTCCACAAGCGCGAGCAAGATAATACCGTCCGAAGTTTGCAATTTCGTCTTTTTGTACAGCGTGTTCAACACGACCTGCGCGTTGGCGTCTTTCTTGATCTCGATGACAATACGCATACCGTCTCTACCCGATTCGTCGCGGATATCGGAAATGCCCTCTAAACGCTTGTCTGTAACCATATCGGCGATTGTTTTTACCAATTGCGCCTTGTTTACCTGATAAGGAATTTCCGTCACAACGATACGGGAGCGAGTGTTTCCGCCCGAACCGTATTCCTCGATTTCACACTTGGAACGGATGATGATATTCCCTTGTCCCGTGCGGTAAGCCTTTTTAATACCGCTTCTACCCATAATAATACCGCCCGTAGGGAAGTCGGGGGCAGGAATGATATCCATCAACTCGTCCACCGTGATTTCGGGATTGTCGATCATCGCGATCGCGCCGTCGATGACTTCCGCAAGGTTGTGGGGCGGAATGTTCGTCGCCATACCTACGGCGATACCGTCCGCACCGTTTACGAGCAAGTTGGGATATCTTGCCGGCAATACGGTCGGTTCTTCTTCCGTCGCGTCGAAGTTGGGGATAAAATCTACCGTTTCCTTATCCAAGTCGCGTAACATTTCCGCCGCAAGCTTGGTGAGTTTCGCTTCGGTATAACGCATTGCCGCCGCTCCGTCGCCGTCGATGGAACCGAAGTTCCCGTGACCGTACACGAGCGGAAAATTGATGGTAAATTCTTGCGCCAAACGAACGAGCGCGTCATATACGGAACTGTCCCCGTGCGGATGGTACTTACCCATACAGTCCCCGACGATACGGGCACACTTTCTCGTCGCCTTGTCGTTATAAAGCCCCATTTCGTGCATGGAAAACAAAATACGTCTGTGGACGGGTTTCAAACCGTCGCGCACGTCGGGGATCGCTCTCGATTTGTTTACCGCCATCGCATAGGCGATAAACGAACGTTTCAATTCGTCGTCCACCTCGATATCGAGCATTTTCGTCATCGAAAGTGTTTTTCTAAATTCCTCTGTTAATTCCGGACTGGTTTCTTTTTTAGCCATTTTTCCTTTCTCCTTTCCGTACGCTTAAATATCGAGATCGGTGACGAGCGCCGCGTTCTCTTCGATGAATTTTCTTCGCATTTCGGGATTTTCGCCCATCAACATCGAGAACATCTGATCGGCTTCCGCCGCGTCTTTCATCGTTACACGGATCAGCGTTCTCGTTTCGGGATTCATCGTCGTATCCCAGAGCTGTTCTTTGCTCATTTCACCAAGACCTTTGTAACGTTGATATTCGACCTTGCCGGGATTGTTGCTTGCAAATTCCAACTTCTCTTCTTCCGAGTACAAGTAGAAATCTTCCTTGCCCTTGCTCGCCTTATAGAGAGGCGGCTTCGCCGCATATACGTGTCCGTGTTCGATTAAAGGACGCATATAACGGAACAGAAAGGTATACAGCAAAATTCGGATATGTGCACCGTCGACGTCGGCATCGGTCATGGAGATAATTCTGTCATAACGGAGCTTACTCTCGTCGAAATCGTCCAAAATACCGCAACCGAACGCCGTGATCATCGACTTAATTTCTTCGTTTTCGAGTACGCGGTTCAAACGCACTTTTTCTACGTTCAAAATCTTACCGCGCAAAGGCAAAATCGCCTGGAAACGTCTATCTCTGCCCTGCTTTGCCGTGCCGCCTGCCGAGTCACCCTCTACGATGTAAATTTCGCAAAGTTCGCTACGTCTGTCCGAGCAATCCGCCAATTTACCGGGCAACGTCGTCGAGCCCAAAACGCCCTTTCTTCTCGTCAATTCTCTTGCGCTTCTCGCCGCATCACGCGCCTTTTGTGCCGTGATACAACGGAGCACCAATTCCTTTGCGACGGAAGGATTCTCTTCCAAGAACGTCGCCATATGCTCCGTAACGCACTTGTTGACGAACGTACGAATAGTGGAGTTGTTCAACTTATCCTTTGTCTGCGATTCAAATTGCGCGTTGACGAGCTTCACGGAAACGACTGCCGTAATACCTTCACGTACGTCTTCGCCCGTCAATTTGTCGCTGTCTTTCAAAATATTCTGTTTTTTGCCGGCATCGTTGATGACCTTCGTCAACGCCATTTTCAAGCCTTCCACGTGCGTACCGCCGTCAATCGTGTTGACGTTGTTCGCATAGCTGTAAATGACTTCGTTGTACGATTCGTTGTACTGAATCGCCACTTCGCAAACGGTGTCGCCTTCTTGCTCTTCAAAGTATACGGGAGCAGGGAACAACAACTCTTCACGGTTCTTGTTCAATTCCTCGACGAAGGAGCAAATACCCCCTTCATAACAGAAGGAATCCTTTTGTTCCTGCCCTTTTCTGGTATCTTCAAGGGAGATACGCAAGCCTTTGTTGAGATACGCAAGCTCCCGAAGTCTGCCCTTTAAGGTATCGTATTGAAAAATCGTCGTTTCGAAAATATCGACGTCGGGCATGAAAGTTACCTTCGTCCCCGTCTTATCGGTGTCGCCGACGATTTGCACGCTGCGTTGCGGCACGCCGCGATTATAAATCTGCTTATAAACATGACCGTTTTGGTAAACTTCCGCCTCCAACCATTCCGACAAAGCGTTTACCGCCTTTACGCCGACGCCGTGCAAACCGCTGGATACTTTGTATCCGGAATCGCCGCCGAATTTACCCCCGGCGTTCACTTTGGTGAACACGACCTCCAACGTCGAAATGCCTTCTTTGGGGTGAATATCCGTAGGAATACCGCGCCCGTTGTCTTGCACCGTACAACTCCCGTCGTCGTTGATCGTCACTTCGATATGCGTACAGTATCCTGCCAACGCTTCGTCAATGGAGTTATCCACCACTTCATGCACCAAATGGTGCAATCCTTTTGCGTCGGTCGAGGAAATGTACATACCGGGACGCTTACGAATGTGTTCCAACCCGTCAAGGACCTGTATTTGTTCCGCGCCGTATTCGGCTTCTACTCTTTCCGCCATGTTTATAGCCTCCTTGCTTTTTTCGAATTCCCGTCTTGCCGTTTGAAGGGAATTCCGTTCCGTTTGATCGCGCTTTCCCTTTTTTATTATATAAAAAGGGAAAACTGTTGTTGGAAGTATTATACCATATTTTTTTTCAAAAGTACAGCGTTTCTGTTAAAAAACGAGAAAAACTTTTCCGTTTTTTCGCATTTATCGTTTTTCGGGCGTTATTTCCCCGTTAAATCGTCAAAACACGTCCGTCTCGTATACTTTATCGCACGATGAGCTCTCGTCGCTTTTTCGGGCATTTTTGAAAAAACGTTCCGCGCCGAAACGACGCGCGCGCGACGGCGTTTGCGAAGAAAAAACAAAAAGCGTCCGTTTTCGAGCAATTATATCGCGCGGAGGACTTGACAATCCGCGTTTTTTATTGTATAATCAAAAAAAGCAAAATGGGAGACAGAATTATGAGATACACGTTAGGATTTATCGGTTGCGGAAATATGGGCAGTGCTTTAGTAACGGCGGCTTCGAGAGAAGTCGTATGCACGAAGATCGCCGTCTGCGATAACAACCAAGACAAAACGGACAGACTGGAACGGGAATTCGGCGTCACGGTCACCTCCGGCACGAATATCGCCAAACACAGTCGTTTCGTCATACTCGGCGTAAAACCACAAGTCATGGAAGATACGCTGTCGGAGTTCGCGGATATTTTATGCGAGCGAGAAGACCTCATCGTCGTTTCCATGGCGGCAGGCGTGACGATTAAGACCATACGTTCCTACATAGGCGAAGAAGTACCGATGATCCGCATCATGCCCAACACCCCCGTTGCCGTCGGCGCAGGCATGATTCTCTATTCGACGGACGGCGTGGACGAAGACTCGGAAAAGGAATTTTTGACTTGTTTCGAAAAAGCCGGCAAATTCGATAAAATCGCCGAAAATAAGATCGACGCGGCGAGCGCGATTTCCGGGTCGGGACCTGCATACGCGTACGCTTTTGCCGAAGCGTTGGCAGACGGTGCGGTGGAATGCGGACTTCCTCGCGACAAAGCCGCGTTATACGCAGCGCAAACACTGCTCGGCGCGGCTGAAATGTTGCTCGAAAAAGGTCATCCTGCCGATTTGAAAGACGCGGTATGTTCGCCGGAAGGCACAACGATCGCCGGCATGCACGCTTTAGAACGAGCGGCGTTCCGTAGCGCGGTCATGGATGCGGTAACGGCGGCGCACAAGCGCACGTTAGAATTAAAGAACCCTTAACGAAACGACAAAAAAGAATAAACGACGGCACTATAGACAAACAAACGAACCGCACGGTTCGTTTGTTTTCATAATGAAGTCCGTAACGACGGTCGAGCCGTCGCACACATTCTCAAGTTCTATCGGACGTTCGTCTGAACGTTGCCTTCAATCCGTAATAAAGCGAGGTTCCGAGCCCGTATACGGAAATCGATTGCGTCAACAACATCGATCCCACGTAACAGAAATACGCCGCCGTCGCCGTCGTTCCCATCGTATCACCCTCTAAAAACACGATCAAAAACGGGATTGCAAAGGCGTTCAACAGAACGGGAAACGCTCCGCCGAAAATAATTTTCTTGGCGTCCTTTTCGAAGCATTTTCCGACGAAACACGTACCGAGCGAGGCAAGCAACGTAACCGCCGAACCGATCGGCAAATCGTACGCCAAATAGGGCGACGACAAATTAGAAACGGCGCACCCTACAAAAAGCGCGGGAACGGCTTCGGGAAAAAGAAGGGGTAATATACAAAAAGCCTCTGCCGGGCGGAACTGAAAAGGTCCGAAGGCAAAGGGGGAACAAACGTACGTCAAAACGACGTACAGCGCGGCAATGACTCCCGCGCGACAAATTTTTTTTGTCGATAACTTTTTTTTCATCAAATTGTACCTCGGTTTTTTTATGGGGAAGTGTTTTCCGAAAACCTTCCGACGCATAGTATATAAAACAAACGAAAAAAAGTCAATCGTTTTTACGCGCTCGACAAAAAATCACGCGGATTTTCTTTTTATTGCGCCTCGGAACGTGCCGAACAGCGTTCCCATAACAAATTCGCAATCCCCTCGGAAATGATCTCCGCCATGGAATAAACAAGATTGAGCCGCGTCGTATTCAGCAAACCGTAGTTTGCGACGGATTTCTCGGCAACGATCCCCATGACGGAAAGATCCCCTATCGCGCCCAATTTTTTATTTGCGCCTGCCCCCGGAAGCAACGGCGAATCGTGAATCTTAATCAGTCCTATATCCCCTTCCGCACCGACCGCCGCGTCCACTGCAATGACTCGATCGTTCGGATGCGTTTCCCGTAAAAAGGTACGCATATATCCGATTTCTTTCGCCGTTACGGGCGCGGCAAGCGTTCCGTATAAAAAAACGTTCAAACCTTGTGTTTTATATTTGAGCATCGATCCGGTAATCGGTCCCAAACTGTCGCCGATTGCCAAATCACTCCCGATACATACGACCACGGGCGGACGAGCGTCCGAACCCGACGCGCCATTGCGCTTTGCTCGCATCTTAAACACCTCGTCGGCGGTCGTTTCCGACGGCGACGTTTTCATACTCGAACGCACCCCTACCCCATCGATTTGTATTTTTTTACGCGCCGCAGGCAAGCGCAAAAGTTGATCCGTCGCCATCGAAATTCCGTCCGACGCGAGCTTGTTAAAAATATGAAAAGCGTATTCCATGAGCATTCTCCGCAAAATTAATTTCACGGAAAAGTATTTCCACAAACGCCCGAAGATAAACAAGAAAAATTACATTTCTTTTGAAAAAAGATTGAAAACGCCGCACGAATATGCTATAATAAAGAGGCTTGAAACGGACAAAGTTTGTCCATAACTATCGATAGGAGAACTTCATGTTAACATTACACACGTTATGCGTCGGATTTACCGATTATTTGGCAGACATCATCGTCTTGCTCGTCTTGACGGGCTGTATCTTCCTCTGCGCGCGACGAGGCTTCATCGATTGCTTTTTCGAATTCGTTTCCACCGTCGCCGCGTTTTTAACGGCGTTGCTTTTCACCAAAGCCGTCGTTTCGTTGACTGGCGGATTGTTCGGTTTGCAGGATTTGATGTCCGGTTCTTTGGAAAAATCCTTTCTGAACATCAAAGCCTTTCAAACGGATATCTCCGACGAGGGAATGGAAGCCGCCCTACGCGCGAACAATATCCCGACTTTTTTAATACGCTTGATTGTCAACGCGTTCGCAGACGAAACGTTGCCCGTCGGAACGACGATCGCCACGCTGGCAGGCGGTGCCGTCGCAAGACTCGCAACCATGTTGATCGTGTTCGCGTCGCTGTACGCCTTGGCTCGAGTCGCGTTGTTTTTCATGCGTAAGATTTTGACCGATTTGGCGAAGAAAATCACGTTAGTGCACAAAGTGAACACTGTCTTGGGCGGTGTAGCAGGTTTTATCGAAGGCTTGTTGATCCTTTACGCGGTGCTTTCGCTCCTGTCGTTAATCCCCTCGGAAAACATTATGTCCTATATGGACAACAGTATTTTACTCGGCTTCCTGTACAACCACAATCTGTTGAACATTTTGCTCGGACTGTTTATAAGCTCCTAAGGCAACACCGCACAAATTACTTACAACAAAAAATCGCTCCCGTCGGGCAACCTGTCCGACGGGAGTTTTTCATGCTATTTTCGCAAATTCGGGAAAAGCGTTTTTATCGTTTTCAGGGGATACAAAACGCAAACGAGCAGAAGCGCGCACACACCGCAACAGCCGCCTTGCAGAACGTTTCCCACCAACGAAGCGGTCGCGCCGCCAAATCCGTAAAGCACGCATTCGAACAAAAAATACCCGAACACCATGCAAAACTCTCCGACGAGCGCGGAAACAGCGCGCGAAAACAGATTCGGCATTTTCTCGCCGCATATTTTTTTTAAGAAGCTCCACACCGTGTACGCGAGGAGCGCGTCCACCCCCTTCACAACGAAGGTCACGGGCGCGTACAGCGCGTAACCGCTCAAAAGGTCGGCAAGCGCGCTACCGATCGCGGCGGCAAAACTACCGTAGATCGGTCCTAAAAACCAACCGGAAAGCAAGACGAATACGTCGCCCGTATTGAAATAGCCGTTCGGCAGCGGAACGACGATCAACATGCTCGCAATGCAACAAAGTGCGGCGAACAGCGCGGAAAAAGCAACATGTTTCGCCAACGAAACGCTATGTAAGACAACCGTTTTCATAAGATAAACGCTCCTAAAGAAGATTGAAAAAAGTATACTCTTTTCCATGGCGTTTGTCAAGCAAATAAAATGTTTTTTTCAAAAAATCGCTCATGCGCGTTCGGGTTTTACGCACTCGCCCGTGGCGGCACTTTGAAACAGGACGAAAAATCCTTCCTCCGCCTTGAACGGCGAAATCGGCACGAACGAACAGACGTTTTTAATTTCTTCCGGCGGTCGATTTTTATCCTCCGCCGCGAGGGCGTAACAAATGTATTTCGCCTTATTTTCTGCGTATAACACGCCGACAAGATACAACGGCGATTTTGCCGTACCTTTCAAACGCACCCACTCGCTACAAGAAAAGATGCCGTTTAGCGTTTTGTCTTTCGGATAAATGCGAAACAGATTGTCCAGCTCCTCTTTTACCGCGCGGTAGTATCCCTCGGAGTCGGTCGTAAACGCACGGCGTATGCCGTCAGCATCTGCATTTTTCGCAGAGTCTGCCCCTTCTTTCGCGTTCGCTGTTTCAACTCCGCTCTCAACACGTGCATGGCTTTGAGTTTTTGCAAGCTGCTCTTGTTCATCGTCGTTCTCCTTTTCAAAGTAGTTTTCACTCGCGACGGTATCGTCGCGATAAACGGGCTCGACGGCAGGCATGTCTGCGTTGCGCTCATCTTTTGCCGAGTCCTCGTCGATTTTGCCCGAAAGATCGTTCGTCTCGTACACGGGTGCCGCGTTCATATACGTAGACGGCTTCGCCGAAAGCAATTCGGAAAAGGCATTTTCCTGTTTTGCATTCGGAAATACGGGCGGCAGGGTTGCGTTGAGTATCGAACGCCAATCGTAAGAACGATTGCCGTTGATCCCGTAGGCGATCGGCACGACGTCGTTTTTCACGTAACAGACGACGGCGCAAAAGCCTTCGGCGACGTCCAAATCGGAAAGAATATTAAAAAGACTCTTTCCGCGCAAAGCAAGCATTTCCGTTTTCCCCTTCCCGTCCGATAAAAGGCAATAATATTCCCCCAACGCAAGGGGAGCAAAATTGATAACGGAAATCTCCACGGCGAGATTTTTGCCGTATTGCTCTATTTTGACCAGTCCGGAAAGCGGTTTCCCGTCGCCCGAAAAGCCTTGTTTCACTTGTCGAAGAATACACATTTTTTTGATATAATTCATTGTCTTACCCCGTTGCGAAGTACCGAACGAAAGTTTTAATCGATTCCATAAACCCTTGTCGAGGTTCCGTTTTTTTTCTTTCGGTATAGCGATTATAACGTTTTGTGAAAGTAAAAAAATGGATAATAAACAAAAGTTTTGTATGTTTTGGGCGAAAATTTCCTTAAAAAAGCTCAAAAAGGGAAATAAATGCCTTGACCTATGCTATAAATTATCGTATAATAAAAGGCAGAAAAAACTTCGGGGAGGGAGATTATGAATCGGAAATGGAAAATTTTCTTAAGAATTTTCACGACACTCTATTGCGTATTCGTAATAGTTTGGATCTTCTCCCATTCATTACAAACGGGCGAAGTTTCTTCGGCACAAAGCTCTTCGGTGGTTGAAATCGTACAAACGGCGGCGCAAAAGATTGCCCCGAACTCGTGGGTAGCGACGGCAAACGGCGAATCCTATGACCTATTGCATTTCATCATACGGAAATTGGCGCATTGGTCGGAATTCGCGCTGTTCGGATTCTCCCTCTCGCTGTGTTACGCGATGTGGACGGAACAAAAAAAATTCCTATTTATCCCCGTCGCGCTGTTGATATTGGTTCCAATCGCAGACGAATGTCTACAACTGTTCGTCGAAGCGCGCGGCGCGCAAATCCGGGACATCTGTATCGATTGTTTCGGCGGTATATGCGGATTCGCCCTCTCGACCGCCGTTCTGTGGATAACTTATCGCATTTCAAAAAAGAAAGGAGGCTCTTATGGCAAAAGAAAGTCTTGAAATCGCATTAATTAAATACAACAAAAAAACTTGGTGCAAGAGCGCGCTACTCGGTTTTTTCATCGGACTCGCCGTGATCGTTCCGGGAATCAGCGGTTCTACCGTGGCGATCATCTTTAAGTTGTACGATCAATTTTTATACGCAGTGGGGAATCTGTTCAAAAAGTTCAAACAGTGTTTCGCGTTCCTGTTGCCGATCGGCATCGGAATCGTCGTCGGCATATTGCTCGGCTTCGTGACCGTGAAAAAGCTGCTCGATCTGCTCCCCTTCGCCGTCGTTTGCCTGTTCGCCGGCTTGATGAGCGGCGCGTTCCCCGCCGTAAAGGACGAGCTGAAAGATACGAAAATACGCGCAAAGCACATTGCCCTGTTCGTCGTCGGGTTGTGTATTCCCGTCGCAATGGGGATAACCTCCGCCTTGCTTTCTTCGGCGCAGACGAACAGCTCAGACAGATTCGAAACCGTACAATGGTGGCACGCGGCGTTGGGACTCGTCATCGGGGCGGTCGTAGGCATCACGCAAATCGTACCGGGACTTTCGGCGAGCGCGTTTTTGATGGCAATCGGCTGGTTCGGCGGATTAATGGACAGCGTCAGTTTGACCTATTGGCAATCCAATCCTTCGATTTTCTTCGTGTACGCCGCGCTCGGAATCGGATTTTTGATCGGACTCATCGCGTTCTCCAAATTATTGACGTATTTGTTTGCCGTGGCGCGCCATACGTCGTATTCCATGATCGTGGGGTTGTCGCTCGGCTCGATTGTATCCATGTTCTGCAACGGCGATATTTTGGAAGTCTACGTCGGTTGGGAGACGAACGGCTTTGCCGTGGCGGACTTTGCCTTAGGTCTCCTCTTGTTTGCTTTGGGCGCAGTCTGCGCATATCTGTTGGTGCGTTACCAACGGAAAAAAGACGCGGAATCTCAATAGGAAATACTTACGATTGGCGGCATACTCGTCCGAACGAGCCTGCCGCTTTTACACAAAATCATGAAATTGTTTAATTTTTTAGAAAAATGGATAAAGAAAATCGATCGGGAAAACGGCTACATCTGCGAATCCTGCGGTAAGGAAAATTTCGATTATCCGTTCCACAGACTTTGCGCGGAATGTGAATCGAAGTTGGCGTTCAACGACGGAAAAACCTGTCCGAAATGTGGCAGATCGCTCGTTTCCGCAGGCGTTTGCCTGACTTGCAAACGCAAATTGCCGAGCTTTGCTTTCGGCTACTCCCCTTTCGTTTACAAAGATCTAACGGCGGCGTTAATCAACCGCGTAAAAAACGGCACGCCGTCTCTTGCCTATTTTTTCGGCGAAGCCATGGCGGACTACCTGCAAAAGCACTGCAACGCTTTGGCGCGTATGAAAACGAACGATAAAGAAACGGAAAACCGCGATACGCTCCTACTGATCCCCGTTCCCATGACGAAAAACGGGTTGCTGGCGCGCGGATACAATCAAGCGGAAGAACTGGCGCAGATCGTATTGTACGCGCTTCGGGAGAACGGATACGCAGTGGAACTTCAAACGGACATACTGGAAAAGCGCAAGGAAACGCCGACGCAAAAACAATTGACGTTCGCCGAACGCACCGAAAACGTGGCAGGCGCGTTTCACGTACATAAGCGTTCAACGTGTAAAGATCGTACGGTGTTGCTCGTAGACGATATCATGACGACCGGCTCGACGGGGAGCGAATGCGCCGATCGATTATACGGCGCAGGCGCGAAAGAAGTTTTGTTCTTAACGGCGACTTCTCTGGAGGAACAAAAATAAAGCAACGCCGCTCGATATCGTGACGCGATATTCCCTTAAACAAAAAACCGTCTGCCCTCGAGAAAAAAATTCCAACGCGCCGCAGACATTGTTTCGATCCGCGCATAATCGGACGCCGTATGCAAAATATACGAATCTCCGAGATAGACGGCTACGTGCCCGACGCGCTCTATGCCTGTGTTATACTGCCGTTCCTCGTTGGTGAAATACAGGCAATCGCCTCGTTGCAGATTCGCCGCGGAAACCTTTTTCCCTTGCCGAAACTGCGTACGTGTATTGACTTGCAATACGATATTCGCGCCTTTATAAAAAGCGTATTGAACGAGCGAGGAACAATCGAATTTCTGCGCCGTGAAGCCGCTCAAAAGCTTCCCCATGCCGTCATGCAAACGAATCGCCCCGTAGACGTAAGGAACACCGATTAACTTATAGCATTCTCGCAACACGTTTTCCACGGCTTCACTCCCGTTCTCCAACTCGAACGTCGTTGCGTACGAAGCTGAAAGGTAGGCAATACGATTGCGGTAATACGTTTTGTACCAATTTCCCGTTTGCCCGAGAAGGGCGTAAATCGTGCCTTTTTCAGCCGTTCCGAGAATTTCGTACTCCGTACCTGTCCCCGAGCGTATTCGCACGTTTTCGCCCGTACAGCATATGTATTTCGTGTAGGAGATCGGTTCCGGCAAAGTCGGCGGCTCGTCTTCCTTCGAAACGGACGAAGTCTCCGACGAAGAAGATTCGTAATCGGGACTTTCCGTCACGCTCGAAATCTCGCTCGAGCTTACTTCCCCGTCGGACGATACATCGCTTTCTTCGGGAGCAAAACTCCCGTAAAAGGTCGAAAAAACGTCCCCGGACGAGTTCTCGGACGAAGTGGAAACTCGACAAGCCGAAAACGCGGAAAGCAGCGAAAAGCTCAACGCGAATAATAACGCTCCCTTAAAAAAATCGTTTTTCATAATACCTCCCGAAAATGTTTATTTAGGGGAATATTATAACGGAAAACATACGCCTACGCAACGGAAAAATATTTCCAATACCGTATAAAAACGGTAACGAAGGAAACTCTCGGTAAAAAATATCGATTTTTTCCCAAAACTCGGAAAATCTTGTAAAAAGTTACAGCGAAAACGCGATTCCCTTTCGGATAAACAAGCGTTTCGAATCAATAAACGGAGGATATAAAAACGCATGGCAAAATTATTGACAGATATGCATACCCATTCCGCATTTTCGCACGACGGGAAAAATTCTTTGGCTGAAATGTTGGCGGAAGCCTTGAACCGCGGCATCGCTTTTTACGGCGTAAGCGATCATTTCGATCACGAAGTTACGACGTCGGAAAGAGAATTACGTTCACAGGCACGAAACACTCCCCCTGCGGAATATTTTCATGCGGCGCGGCACTTGCAGGAAGATTATGCCGGGTGCATGAATGTTTTCGTCGGCGCGGAATTCGGATATTCCGACGATGAAAGCACTTGGCGACAATATTCGGAAATTTGCGACGCATACCGCCCGGATTACGTTATCAACAGCGTACATTGTATCGACGGTCAGGATTTCGCGCGATATTCTTTCCCGAAAGACGAGCGTGAAACATATACGGACTATTTGCGGCTCGTCCGCAACAGTTTAGACGCTCCCTACCCCTACGACGTCGTCGGACATTTGGAATACGTGGTGCGGTATGCGCCGTTCGATCGGCGTGAAATTCGCTTACGGGATTTTCAGGAGCAAATCGACGACATATTGCAAACGATCATCGATAAAAATAAAATTTTGGAATTGAACAGCGCGACGAAACAATTACCGCGCGACACCCTGCCGAATGCGGAAATTTTGAAACGTTATTACGAATTGGGCGGCAGAAATATCTCTTTCGGTTCGGACGCGCATTTGACGGAACGAATCGCGGACAAACGGGAGCGCGTGACGGCACTCGCCGCGTCGATCGGTTTTCGCTACATGACGATCCCGTTCCGCGGAGAATATATAAAAACGGAGTTATGAGATGTCGGAATTGGATATTTTGAAATTATTGCAAACTTACGGCGAAGAAACGGAATTGGGCGACTTTTCGCCCGAGGAATTGCAGGAACTTCTGGAACGCATGGAAAACGACGGAGAAACGCTCCCGATGACCAAAGAAGCGTTCAAGGAAAAATATTTTGCATATTACGACGACGTGAAAGACAAGTCGTTAAAAAAACAAGACTGGTAACGCAAAAAAAATGAATAAAATTCGTTATTTTGTGCAAAAAAGGACGAATTTTGTAAAAAGTGTGAAAAATCGTTGACAAGACGACGTTCGTAATGATACAATAAATAAAAAGGTTGTGGGGAAAAGGATCATGACGCAAAGGTTGCAGACGGAAGGTCGCGACGTGTTTATTGTAATCACGCAAACCGGAACGTTTCCGTCAAGAATTTTGAAATTAATCACAAGGGCAAAATACAATCACGTTTCCATCAGCCTGCAATCGGATTTAGGCGAAATGTTTTCGTTCGCGCGTTTGCGCCCCTATAATCCGTTCATTACAGGTTTCGTACGCGAATCTTCGCGTTGGGGAACGTTCAAAAGGTTCTATAAAACGCAGGCGATCGTGTTGAAGGTTCACGTCGACGAGGAGTGTTACACTGCCATGGAAGAGCGTTTGCAATGGATGTACGATCATAAGGCGCAATACCACTACAATTGGCAGGGATTGTTCGCCGCGGCGTTCCATAAATGCGTTAAAAAGAAGAATCGATATTATTGTTCGGAGTTCGTACGCGACTTCATTGTGGAATTCGGCGTCGTGAAAAGGGATTTGTTCCATAACATCGTAAAACCGATCGATTTCTTGGACGTATTCGACGGGAAAGAAATCTATCGCGGAGAATTACGCGCTTTTAGCGAAAGCGCGAATGCATAGCGAGCGTATCGATGATTTCGAGGCGCGCGCCTTATACCTCGTCCGTAACCGACGCAAAAAAGGAGGCAAAAAAATTTTTTCAAATTTTTTTGATTTTTTTTGAAAAAGCGGTGTAAAACGCTTGCGTTAATTTTTCAGATGTGGTATAGTATATAGGCTTTCGACGGAAGTTTAGCTCAGCTGGGAGAGCATCTGCCTTACAAGCAGAGGGTCATAGGTTCGAACCCTATAACTTCCACCAATAAATCAGTGCGGATTATATGCGGGAATAGCTCAGTGGTAGAGCGTCACCTTGCCAAGGTGAATGTCGCGGGT
>CAYZOF010000033.1:0-4571 GCA_964479935.1 uncultured Clostridia bacterium
TAATGAATACAATGCAAATAAATAAGATTTCTTTGCTGTAAACACACAGACTTATGATAATGGAAAGAAGTGTGAGCTTGTCAGCAATCGGATCGAGGGCTTTTCCTAACGGGCTTATCATATTGAAACGCCTTGCAATAAAACCGTCCAATACGTCCGTAATTCCCGACAGCACTATAAGCCCTGCGGAGATATAATACTGCTCGATAAAGAACATCCATAGTATAAACGGAATCATCACTATCCTTAATATTGATAAAATATTAGGGATAGTGAAAATCTGTTGCCTTTTCATTAGTCAGTCTCCAAGAATTATGATTTATGCATAGTGATATTTCTTTCTCATAGCAATAAAGAATATAACGGCAAGTATTATTGAAACTATTTCAGTTGCGGTACCTGCAACCCATACCCCGTTTAATTGCCAGAAAATAGGTAAGACGAGAATAAACGCAATTTGGAATATCATTGAGCGTAAAAATGCAAGTACGGCGGAAACAGTGCCGTTATTGAGAGCCGTAAAGAACCCGGATGAAAAGATATTTACGCCCGACAATATAAACGCAAACGAACATATCTGTATCGCTTTAATTGTCATATCGTACAAATCGGGATATTGCCCCATAAATATTTTTGCAATGGGTAAAGCCAACGCCTCTGCAAGCCCAAACAAAATTACGCCGCAAACGCTCATTGATATAATACTTTTTTTGAATAAACTTTTAAGTTCGTCGTGGTTTTCCGCTCCGTAATTGTAACTGATAAGCGGTGCGCTACCCATTGTGAAACCTATCTCTATCGAAGTAAATATTTGCATAATATACATCACTACGCCGTATGCCGAAACGCCGTCCTCGCCGGCATATTTCATTAGCTGCAAATTATAGAGCATACTTACAATAGATGTCGCCACGTTAGTAACCAAATCGGACGAGCCGTTCCATAGCATTTTTAATACGGGCTTTATTTCAATTTTGGTTTTAACAAATTTAAGTAAACTGCTGTTTTTTCTTAAAAAGTAAACAATGGGAATGCCGCCGCCTACCATTTGTCCTATACCCGTAGCGACTGCCGCACCCACAACGCCCCATTTGAAAGCGACTATAAAAAGCGCATCTAAAACAATGTTTGTGCAACCGGCAATAACCGTAATTACAAATCCCAATTTGGATTTTTCCGCAACCGCAAAAAAACTTTGGAATATATACTGAAACATATAAAACGGTAAAAAGCCGCAAACAATTCTGCCGTATAAAACACAATAGTCGAGCATATCTTGACTTGCTTTCAAAGCAATAGCCAAATACCGCATAAGACCTATGCCCAAAGCCGCAAGAACAATGGAAGTAAAAAATGCGGCAACTATAATCATAGTAAAATAGCGATTAGCTTGTTCTCTATTACCCTCGCCGAGAGCTTTCCCGACGAGCGCTCTGCCGCCTGCGCCAAACATAAACCCAACACCGCCTAAAATAACCGTTACGGGTACGATTAAATTTATTGCGGCAAAAGCTGTTTTGCCAGCAAAATTTGAAATAAAAAGACCGTCGACTACCGCATAAGCGGAAGAAAACATAATCATAAATATCGTCGGCAAAACAAAACGAAATAACTTTTTGTATCCGAAATGTTCTGAAAGTTGAATGTTCATACCTTTTGCTCCTTAAAAAATGAAAGTATATATTCGGCTATAATCGGGGCAATATCTTTTATATTTACTTGGCTTGTATTAACGCATAAATGATAACCGCGTTTATCGCCCCAAGTATAAGGGGAATATAAATCGTGTATTGATTTGCGGCTTTTATCTATGCTTTGAATGTTGCGCTCGATTTCCTTGTCCGTCAAATTTTCATTTTGCTTTTCACTGTTTTTGCAACGTTCGATTTTAGACGGCATATAAGCATAGACAAAAATTTTGAACGGGGACAAATCGCTTAAAACCGCGTCCGCGCCCCTTCCGATAATTATACAGTCGCCTTGACTCGCTAATTTTTTAATGATTTTGTGTTGCGTAGCCAAAAGCCTTGCCGAATTACTGATTTGCGAAATATGCGCAAAAGAGTGTGCAACGGAATAACCTTTGACAAGTTCATAGTTGTCTAACTTTTTATTCAGATAATCGCTGTTCATATTCGTTTCATTCGCAACCGCTTCTATGATTTCCTTATCCAAATATGTAATTCCTAAAATGTCCGCAAGGCGTTTGCCTAACTCTCTGCCGCCGCTTCCAAACTCACGGCTGATTGTTATTATCCTATTCATAAATAATACCTCCAAAATTTATCAAAAAATGCGCCCGACTATTTTTTCAAATATTCGAGCGCACTCGTCATCTTGATACCGACGGAACGTTTCCGTTCGACTGCTGCGGCAGTCCGTCCTCCGATGAATTAATTAATATTTATTGCGTTAATATTGCTTTTCAATGAGGCAATATATTTTTCATATAATTTTATGAACTGATCTCGTTCCCTTATTGTTAAACTATCAAATGTTGACTTTTCCGCTTTCAATAACGCATCAATTTTTTCTTCTGCATAGTCAACGCCTTTATCTGTCAACTTCAAAATTTTATTTTTTGCGTTATTCGGTGCAGACAATAAAACAATATAACCATCTTGCTCTAATTTTCGGATAGCCGAACATACACTTTGTTTTTTAAGAAAGTAAAGTTTCGCTATTTCGGCTTGCGTATTGCAGCCGTCACCGCCTGCGCGTAAAGAGTAAATTATCCACATTGCACTTGCCGACAGTCCGCATTTAGCCGCAAACCCTTGATACGTTTCGTCTAATTCCTTATACAGTTGGTTAAAATGTTCAAAAGAATATTTTTCATTTACGTCCATATATATCACCCCAAAAAATCTATAATACATTATAGTACGAAATCGGATAATATGCCAACGAAATTTAGTACGAGATAGGACAATTTTTAATGAAACATATAAGAAACCTGCTACAATATAAGAAACCTGCTACAATAAAGTAGCAGGTTTCGCAAACAATTTTTAAGAGGCATTATAAGATGCGGCCGCCCTTTGCATCCCCTACTTATTAAGAATTCCCTTTCTGACCTCCACTTTGAAAAGATTTGCAAGCTTTTTAAGCTGACTGTCCGTTATGGTATTCAGTCTCGGCAAATGCGCCGTTTTCATATAAATTTCCGACGCCTTTTCTACCGTTTCTATAAGTCCGAAAGTTTCATCGAGCGTTTTGCCTGCGCCGTATATACCGTGCAACGCCCATACAACTACTCTTGCCGATTTCATTTTCTCGGCGGTTGCAACACCAATTTCGTTCGTGCCGCAGAGCATCCACGGCAAGACTTCAATTCCGTCGGGAAACACGACGATACACTCCGTACTCATCTGCCAAAGCGTATGAGTAAACTTTTTCGTATCAAGCTCGTGAACGTAAGTCATAGCAAGCAAGTTTGTAGGGTGTGTGTGCATTACCACCCTGTTTTCTGGATCTACTTTTAAGCGTTCGATATGGCTCATAAGATGTGCGGGCAGTTCGCTTGTAAACCTACCGCCGTCCGCATAACCCCATAAAAGTTCTGCCGTTATTCCGTCATTTGCGATGCGAAATAAACCGAGATTGGTTTCGGGATCACCGTTTACATTTTTGAAATACTTGCCCGTTCCCGTTACGAGAAAATATTTACCGACAAGCTCTTTTGCATTAAAGCCGAGCGGGATCGTTCTTTTAACGTAGTTTATGTCGATATATTTGGCGACTTCTTCTTCGGGAATAAGGTAACTGATATTACCGCCGTTACGCTCGTCCCAACCGTGCTTGTACATATTGTCCGCTGTTGCCGCCAATTCTTTGACGAATCCGATGTTTGTCAATAATTCTGCCATAGCCGTTCGTACCTCCTGCTTAATACGCCTTTTGATAGAGTTCGAGAATATCCTTCTCGGTTATCTCTCTCGGATTGCCGCCCGTACATACGTCTGCAAATGCGTCTTTGGATAACTGTTCAAGCGCATCTTTGGGAATCTTAATCTCTCTCAAAGTCTGCGGAATATTCAAATCAAGCGAAAGTTTCTTTACGGCATCTACCGCCGCCTTTGCGCCATCTTCTTTCGTCATGCCTGAAATATCCACGCCCATAGCCTTTGCAATATCGCAATACTTATCAAGCGCGGCGGACATATTGTATTCCATAACGATAGGCAACAGTAATGCGTTTGCAACGCCGTGGGCAATATCGAATCTTGCACCGAGCGGATGCGCCATTGAGTGTACACAACCAAGTCCGACGTTAGAGAACGCCATTCCTGCAACGTACTGTGCAAGAGCCATATTTTCACGCGCAACCATATCTTTACCGTTCGCCGTTGCCGCTCGTAAATTTTTGGATATAAGTTCGATTGCTTTTAACTCGAACATATCCGAAAGTTCCCATGCGCCTTTTGTGATATAACCTTCTATTGCGTGAGTTAATGCGTCCATACCCGTAGCCGCCGTTAAACCTTTGGGCATCGTTGCCATAAGCTCTGCGTCAACGATTGCAAGCACGGGGATATCGTTCGGATCGACGCACACCATTTTTCTGCCCG
>CAYZOF010000033.1:4671-19276 GCA_964479935.1 uncultured Clostridia bacterium
ACGATTGCAAGCACGGGGATATCGTTCGGATCGACGCACACCATTTTTCTGCCCGTTTCCTCGTCGGTTATTACATAGTTAATCGTAACCTCTGCCGCCGTTCCCGCCGTGGTGGGAAGCGCAATTATAGGAACACATTTACTCTTTGTGTCTGCCACACCTTCAAGCGAAACAATGTCCGAAAATTCGGGATTATTTGCTACGATAGCTATTCCCTTTGACGTGTCGATAGCCGAACCGCCGCCGATTGCAATAATAAAATCCGCGCCCGATACGTTGAACGCCGCAACACCGTCTTTTACATTCTTAACCGTGGGATTTGCCTTGAAATCCGAGAAAATTTCGTAAGAAGTTCCTGCTATTTCGTTCGTAACCATTTCTACCGTACCAAACTTAATCAGGTCTTTGTCGGCTACGATAAACGCTTTATGAAAACCGCGTTTTGCTATTTCTTTTTTGAGTTCTTTTCTTGCCCCGCTTCCGAAGTAAGATGTTTCATTTAAGATGAATCTGTTAGCCATATTTATTTCCTCTCCTTTAAGATTTTATTTTCATAGTCTTTAACGTCGTTATACCAATCTGCGCCCTTTTGGTTTTGGCGTTTAAGATATTCTGCCCAAACCGCATCGAAGGGTAATGTTTTCAGTTCTTCTTGTAATACCATAAGTTCGGTAAAATTGCTTTCGTCCTGCAACGCTTTGAGTTTATCGTTCGGCAACAGCAACGCCCAAAGCAATGCTTTTTGCATATTGCGCTGTCCTACGACCCACGCCGCAAGACGGTTGATAGAAGCGTCAAAATAGTCAAGTCCTATCAGCACCTTTTCCGTTGCGTCGTTGCGAACTATTTCCTTTGCTATCTCTTTGAGTTCGTCCTCGAACAGTACAACGTGGTCGCTGTCCCAACGAACGCCGCGCGTAACGTGTAATGCAACTTTATCATAGAACGCCAAAAGCGCAGGAATCTTGTCCGAAACGTATTCAAGCGGGTGGTAATGTCCGTTATCTAAAAGACAGCAGATTTTGTTCTTCGCGGCGTAATTCTGATAAAACTCGTTACTGCCTACCGTGTAGCTTTCAACACCTATTCCAAACACCTTACTCTCTACCGCAACGATAACTTTCTTCTTGTCATACTTTACGGAAAGTATTTCGTCCAAAGATTTTTTGAGCCTTAATCTCGGCGTGAGTCTGTCGGCGGGTACGTCCTTGTATCCGTCTGGTATCCAAATATTCACAAGGCAATGACTGTTCATCTCGGTTGCGAAATATTCCGCAATCTTCAAACAAGCCTTGCAATGCTCTACCCAAAATTTGCGGATACTTTCGTCGGGCGAAGATAAAGTCAAACCGTCCTTGACTTTGCTATGAGAAAACATTGTAGGGTTGAAATCTATGCCCTGCAAGCCGATTTCTTTGGCAAAGTCAACCCAAGCCGTAAAATGCTTCGGCTCGTATTTGTCCCTGTCAACGTCTGCGCCTACGGCGTAGCTTGCGTGTAAGTTCAACCGCTTTGTTCCCGGCATAAGAGAGAACGCCTTTTTAATGTCGGCTTTGAGTTCCTCAAAGTTTCTCGCTCTGCCCGGATAATTGCCCGTAGTCTGAATACCACCCGAAAGCGAACCGCCGCCGTCAAGTCCAACAACGTCGTCCCCTTGCCAACAATGGATAGACACGGGTATATCTTTAAGTTTTGCTATTGCCGCATCGGTATCCACGCCGTATGCTGCATAAGCCTTTTTTGCATAATCGTACATATTATTGCCTCCCGATCTGTATTTTCAAATTCCCGATAGCCGTAGCTTCAATGGGAAGTGCTTTCACTTTTATTTTGCAGACTTGCTCTGTGAGTTCGTTGAGCAAGCTGTTCTTTGCCCCGCCGCCCACGATATAAAGCGTATCGAAGTCTTTACCGCTGTTCTTTCTTAATTCGTCCAATGCGTTCATATAACTGATTGCAAGACTTATAAAAGCACAACGGAAATAATCGCTTTCGGTCTGCGGCTTTAATATCTTATTTTCCAACCACCTATCAAACTCCCCTTTCATACTTTGTGGTGCAAGGAACGTATTATCGTTTACGTCCACATAATCGTTAAACGTGCTTTGCCGTGCTTCTTCGACGATCTGCGAAAACGGCTTATTCGGACAAAGTTCGTCGTGCAGACGATTAACAACCCACATACCCATTATGTTTTTCTGATAGCGAGTATAGCCTACTCCGCCCTCGTTTGAATAATTCGCTTTACGGCTGTTTTCGTCCATGATTGCGTTCGGCACTTTCAAGCCCAAAAGCGACCACGTTCCGCTTGAGATATACGGGCTATTCTCGGTCATTAGTATTCCCTCAACCGCGCTTGCCGTATCGTGGCTTGCACACAAAACAACTTCTATCTGACCACCGACTTTTTCTTCGATTTCAGGCTTTAACATCCCGACGCTCGTTCCCGGCTGATATAACTGTCCAAAAAGCTGTTGCGGAAGCCCAAGCCGAGTAATTATCTCGTTGTCATAATCCTGCGTTGTTGCATTTATTAAGCCCGTAGTAGTTGCGTTGGTGTATTCGTGCATTTTTACGCCCGTAAGCATATAGTTCAAGTATTCGGGTATCATCAAAAAATCAGTTGACCAATCTGCCCGCTTTCGCAACGTATCCTCGTATAGCTGATAAATCGTATTAAAAGGCTGAAACTGTATCCCTGTCCGTTTATAAAGTTCTTCAAACGGAACGAGCTTATGTACTTCGTCTATAACGCTCTCCGTTCGTTTATCCCTGTACGCAAGGCACGGCGTGATAACTATGTCGTTTGATAACAATACATAGTCCACACCCCAAGTATCAATTGCAAGCGTTTTAATTTCGGGATATTTTTTGAGCGCAGCTCTGATGCCCTTTACAACATTGTCAAAAAGGCTGTTTATATCCCATATAAGGTGTCTGTTCTGTGTTTTCGTTCCGTTCTTGAATCGGTACACCTCTTTTGTCTTTATTTCGTTATCTTCGAGCCAACCGACGATATGCCGTCCGCTTGATGCTCCGATATCTATTGCAAGATAATTTTCCATAATGCTATTGTGTCTATTTTTTGATTGTCGCAATGGCGACGGATGATCCGCCGCCACCGCTTCAATCATATTTTGTTTTATTTCTTTATTACGGACTTTACTACCATAAGCGCACCGCTGATGAGAGAGAAAATACCGCCGACGATTGCACCTGCACCGAGATTGTAACCGTCCTTAAACGATTTTATCGCGCTGTCGGCAAGGTCGCCAGTAAGTTTACCCACGTTAGGTGCAGTCATAGCAAGAGCGCAGAAAAACAATATTCCCGCAAGAACAAGCACGCCGCCCACAATAAACGGCAACACTTTTCCGCCTTTTCCAAGCAAACAGACTATGCAAAGAACTACTCCCGCCAAAACCAAAAGATACGTCAAAAAGTTTCCGAAAGAGAAGTTGAGAATTGCAACATCGTTTTCCGATTTGCCGAATGCAACATTCCAACCGCTGTACGTTACACCCGTGTCGTGTCCCGCAATTTCTTTCATTGCTATCGACGGCGCAAACGACATAAAAAACGCTATGAGCGCAAGCACCGCCGCCGCCAACACCATTATACTACCTACATTGAATTTCCTTTTTGCCATTTTTGTTAGCTCCCTATATTTTATTATGCAGTCGTCTTTGGCGTAGGCAACGCATCGACTGTATAAGTCCAACCGTTGCCCAATGTCGTTTTAACGGCTTCACCGTATGTCGCGCTTTCCGCCGTTACGGTAACATTGCCGTCAACGTCCGTTCCTGCCGTTCCGCTTGCTCTTACTTTTACACAATTAAATGCACCGAAGAAAGTATAAGAATTATCCGCACGTTTGAAGCTCGTCAAATCGACGTTGAAAGATTGATTATAAGCGTCAACTACTGCGTCCATAGGAACTTCGCCTATTATTGCCAAATCGCTTGCAAACACAGCCGTTCCCGTTGCCGTAAACACGGAATTGTCAAGGCAATTATTCACTCTGCAACCGTTGGGGATAAAGAAATATGCCGCGCCCATAAGACCGTACATTGTATCGTAGCCGCCGAGTATGCCACCTGCAACAAATTTCTGTCCCGTTACGATAGCGCTGTTTTTATTATCGAAGCTCATATTGGCTTTTGAATAACAATTATTGATATAACCGTATCTCTGATAACCCGAAACGCCACCGTAATAAATGTTTGCTTCTCCTGCCGCTTTCGTATAATCAAGCGAAATGTTCCCCTCGTAAGTAACCTTGTTTATATATGTCGAGCTTGCCGTAGCGCCGCCATAATATACATTCATAGGAACGGATGTTTCCAAACGGGAATCGTTGATCGTCAAAGAAACAGTCGCCTTTGCATCACAGTTATCAAGCCAAGCATATCCCTCGCCGACAAGTCCGCCTACATAAATAGCTTCATAAGGTTTTGTCGTAGCTTTTGTGAACGATGCCGTAACCGTTATCGTACTGTTTTCTACTTTACAGTTATTTGCGTGTCCGCCCCAATGTCCCGCGAACAGTCCGCTCACGCCGTAATACCAAACGTCTTTCCCCGATACATTGATAGTTGCATTGCTTACGGTGCAGTTTTCAAACAACGTTTCCGTACCTTGTACGAATGCCGCAAGTACGGACGCATAGGCGTGAGTATCCTGTTCGTAATTACTTATTGTTATTTGCGCTCCGTCGATAGTTAGATTTTTGACCGTACAATTTACGGCAGCCGCAAAGAATCCCGTCGTGCCGTCCGCACTACCCTCTATTGCCGAGATTGCATTATCCGCAAAATCCAAAGTATTCAGCTGTAATCCGCTTATCTTATATCCGTTTCCGTCAAGCGTACCGCGGAAAGAATACAGCCACCAATTCGGCTCGTAGAACTCATAACTTGCATAATATAACCCGATAGGCGTCCATTCTCCGGCAAGCGTAATATCTGCGGTCAGTTTGTACCAACCCGTAAGGTCGTTTGCCATTTCTTTCAGTTGCGCCGCCGTGGATATTTCTTTGCACTCGACCCAACGCGCATAGAGCGTAGTGTTTTCGGTAATAGCCATTACATCGTTTTTGATCGATGCCGGTGCGGAATTATAGGCACTCAACTTTGTTCCGAACAGATATTCTTTGTCCGAAGCTCCGTTTGAAAGCGTAGGGTTTTGAACCGTGTACCAACCCGCAAACTTGTAGCCTTCTCTCGTGGGAACGACAGGCGCGGTTTTTACATATTCTTTTTTGCCCGCGTCGCCGCCGTCAAACGTCGCAGTCGTAGCGGAATCAATCGCGGGCGCACCCGTGTAATTCAAGTCGTAAGAAACGGTAAAATGTTGCGATTCCGCAGAAGCCGTGCTGAATGCAAACGTAGTATCTCCAACGGGCGAAGGCAGTTTCAAAAGAATTGTAGCGCTGTAATCATGTGTAGTATAATCTACCGTCAACGTATAACTTTCTTCCGCAAGCACATCGGCGTCGTCTTTGGTTACGGTTAATGTAATGTTGTAATCGGAAGTTGACAGCACCCAAGTACCACTTGCCGTAGGAGTATATTCGCCGCCGTCCCAATATTTTATTGCAAGACTCCAAGTATTGTCTTTCATCAATTCTATTTTTGCTTTCTGCCCCGCCGCAGAAGTCGCATTAAGCGTACTTTGCACTTCCGCAGGTTCGGGCTGCTATTCTTCGGCAGTCGCAAAATCGAAAGAAACATTTCCGACTTGCGGAATTTCGCAAGCTATCGTGCCACTGTATTTTTGTGTGGTGTAATCCACCATGAGCGTATAAGTTTCTTCCGACAAAACATTCGCCGCATCTCCTGTTACATTCAGCGAAATATTATATGTAGTGTTGTCCAATGCCCAAGTGCCGTTTGCCGTAGGCGTAAAATCGCCGCCCGTATAATAACAAATGGAAAGCGTCCAGCTCTTGTCCGACTTCAATTCGATTTTTGCGGTTTGACCGCTTGAAGCCGTTGCAGTTAAGAGTTGCATAACCGTTACTTCGCCCTGTGGCATATCGTTTCCGCATTTATCGCACTTACCGTCGCCATCACTGTCGACGTGGTCTGTACATTCGGGCGATCCGCTTACGTTAACCGTAAATACAACGCCGTCCTTTGACGGGAAGTTCATCATGATAGTGTATGCGCCGCTTTCAAGCTGACACACGACAGTTTCGTTTTCCGCGCCCGCAAGCGTAACCCCACTTGCCGTATTGGTTCTTACCACCGTTAAAGCGTGAGTATCGTTATTCACGCTCCAAGTTCCGTTACACCACATATCGCCGCTGAAAAATACTTCCCAAGTATTATCTTCGTATATTTTCAACGTCGCTTTCATTGTTTCGGTATATACGGGTGCTTCGACTTCATATTTTACGGTCTTTTCTTCGGGCATATCGTTTCCGCATTTATCGCACTTTCCGTCGCTGTTCGCGTCAACGTGGTTGATTGCCACCGTTTCGTTGCAACCTTCGTTATCGCAAACTCCGTCGCAGTTATTATCAACATGGTTCGTACAAACGGGCGGCGTATTAGGCTTTTGCCCTATTGAACCTACGAAGGTCATAGGAATAACGCCCTGCCCAGCGGAAGTTGCATCGTAGTTTACGCTGCACGTATATTCGATATAAGGATATTGAGTAGCGTCCGCCGTTACTGTTACGGTATCTCCGATAGGACTTTCTGTCCCGCCGCCCAAAATAGTAGTTTTATCGACAGTAAGCGTTATTTCGGTTTGGGTTTGTGCTAACGTCCAAGTTCCTTCCAAAATCTTGCCGCCATACGTGAGATTGAAGTCAAACGTGTTGTTTGTATATAAGTTTATCGTACCGCCGCCAAGCGCATCTGTCGTCAATGCTACTTGCACGGTCTTTTCTGCGGGCATATTATTTCCGCATTTATCGCACTTACCGTCGCTGTTTGCGTCAACGTGATTGATTGCCACCGCTTCGTTGCAGCCTTCATTATCACACACTCCGTCGCAGTTATTATCGACGTGGTTCGTGCAACCTTCTGGAGCGGAAGAACCGTCTGGTTTTGTCCCGTCCGTAGGCGGCTTTAAATTAAATGTAGTATCATCCCCGTTTACATCAAATACAATAACATACACGCCGTCCGTAGGCTCATATGTAGCTTCTTCGCCTACCGCTTTATCTTTTATAAAAGTGTTAGGCGATTCTTTTGTCGCCGTCATATGTAATGTCGAAGTACCGGGTTTACCGTCAAATTTGTAAGTTCCGCTCTGCCAAGGATTCCAAGAATCGGATAAGAATGCACCTTTACAGTCAAGTTTCCATTCTGTGTCTGACGTAAACGTCAATGTTGCCGTTCCGCCGGAAACTTTGGCTTGAGCATACCATGCCCCTCCTTCAGGCGGATCGGAAGTTTTGTTGCACGCAACAAGAGCGCAAGTTGATATTATTAGGCACATTGCCACGATAATACCGAGTAGTTTCTTTCTCATTTTTGGTTTTCCTCCAAATTAATTTTTTTTATGTACAACGGTTGATTAGTCCGTTAGTACCGATTTTAATTAAAACAATATTCTCCTGCGCCAACCATCTGCGTTATTCCGTTAGGCAATATGATTTCCGCCGTACAATTGCAAGGTATTTTAACGGTATAAACCGTCTTGCCATCCTGCTTTTCCCAACCGCTTTCTACAAGTCCGTAAATGCTGTTATAGCTTGCTTTTGCGTGAGATAGCGTTCCGCCTACAATCGGCTTAATTACAAACGTGTTAGGCTTTTCGCCCATTTGAATGCCGCACATTGAACCAATCAACCATTCGCACAATGCGCCCTTTGAGTAATGATTGAGCGATGCTATTCCCCTGTCGCTCGTCATATTTCCTTCCCACGACTCCCAAATAGTTGTCGCGCCGTTTTTCGGCATAAACAACCACCCCGGACATTCTTCGTTTTCGAGCAACTTATAGGCATACTCTACGTTCAGATCGGCAAGCACTTCAAGTATAAACGGCGTGGATAAAAATCCCGTACCGAGCCTCCAACCGTAATTTTCCATAGCTTTGATAAGCCTTTTTTTCGCATAATCTTCCTGCTCTTTCGTCAAAAGTCCCATATACAGCGGACGAACGAGTTTTGCCTGTCTGTCGGTATCGAGCGTAAATCTCTTTTTGGTAACGAGTTCCTGATATGCTCGCTTTGCGCCCTCGCTGTATTTTTTGATTTTTGCAAGAGTTTTATCGTTCGGCTTTCCGAGAATTGCGGCAATTTTCAAAACGTGCTTTAACGTAAAGTAGGTATATGCAGTAGATTCTTCGGGGTGCGGTGCGGCAAAGTCATACCATTTGAACGCCATAACGTCGTTCGGCTCTGCCCATTCACCGTAAGACTGACCTGCATTGACCGCGAATTTTCTGTTCTTATGCGATAAGTGCATGGGCTTTGCGTAAGGGCCGCCCCACTTACCTGCGCGTTTCGTCATAAAGAGTGCATACTTTAACATACCCTCATAATTATCTTCGAGAATACGTTCATCATTGTATTTTTTGTAAAAATAATACGGGATATAAACGCCCGCGCAAGCCCAACCGACACAACCGTTCATTACCCACATAAACCAATCTTCGTTGGCAAACGGCGCAATCTGCGGCAGCCTTCCGCTTTTCCATTGTCTGTCGTAAATATCTCTGACGTGCTTTCTCGCAAAAGCGGCATAATCGGTAAGATAGGATGCCGTATTGAAAAACAACTGACTGTCGCCCGTCCACCCCATTCTTTCACGCGTGGGGCAATCGGACGGCAAATCGGTAGAATTACTTTTAAGCGACCAAACCGTATTGTTGTAAAATTGATTGATTAACGGATGCGAACACTCAAACGACGAAGTTTCTTCAAATGCGCTATACACCGCAACCGCCGTAAAATTTTCCTTTTCAAAAGGTACGGTTGTATCTATTTGCGCATATTGAAAACCGCCGTAGAAATATTTAGGCGTATATTCGTTTAAGCCCTCTTTGCAAATATAGGTAAATTCCTGCAACGGTGTACGCTTTCCTTTATGAACGCATTGGACGTTTTCAAGCGTAAGTTCCCCGTTTTTATCTAACATTTCGCCAAGCACGATATGAATTTTATCGCCCTTGTGCGCGTTCAGTTTCAAAGAAATATATCCCGAAAGATTTTGGGGGAATTTCAATACGTTCTTACCCGTCGGCGTAGTAATAAGTTCGATAGGCGAAAAACGCTCACGTTCCTTTACTTGCACGTTATTCGACGCGGTTAAATTTGCCGCAAACGATACGACCTTCGCTTTGCCCTTATACGACGGTACTTTATTTGCGTTCACGCGCTCCCCGTCCTTCAAGTCGGCAAATTCGATTGCGCCGTCTTGACTCCACGCCCAAGTGCCGTCCGTACATACGGCGGTAATTTTTCCGTCCGAGCCTACAAGTTCTAATTGCGCGTATAATTTCGTCTGCTTTCCGTAAGTATTCGTGCGTCCCTTTGCCCCGCTCGATCCTCTGTACCAACCGTCGGCAAGCTCAACCGTTAAGTCGTTATTTCCGCTTATAATTAAATCGGTTACGTCGTAAGTCTGATATTGGATACGTTTCCGATAATCGGTAGAACCCGGCGCAAGTATAAACTCGCCTACACGCCTCCCGTTCAATTTCGCTTCGTAAAGTCCGCAAGCAGATATGTACAGCCTTGCTCTCTGCACGCAAATCGCATTGAAAGATTTTTTGAAGCAATCGACGGGATAGCGGCGGTTTTTCTTCGGGCTATAATTACCCGTTATCCACTTTGCCGTAAAATCCCCTGCGGAAAGTAATCCCATTTCAAAGAACGCCGAAACCGTTTCTCCCTCTTTGTCTTTTTCGTCCCAAAGCGTAACGCTCCACTCCACGCGCTGACGGGATTTAAGCGTTTTGGGATATTCCGCATACATGGCGTCCGACAAAACTTTTCCGCTGTCCCAAACTGTTGCGCCGTTCGATACGGCGACAATACGGTATGCCGTCTGTTTTTTGCCGCCGTCGCAAACCCACATAAGACGCGGCTTTTGAATATCTATCCCTATCGGATTTTCCAAATAGTCTGTTTTAAGATTGATTGCTTTCATTTTGTACCCCGCTTATTTTTGCTTTGCCGCAAGTTCAGCCTGTATTTTCTGATAGTAGGTTTCGCCCTTTTCAAGCTCTATTTTCCAAGCCGCATCGTCGCGTTCCTGACGTTTCTTCGCCCTTGCTTCTTTCGCCGCAAGCTGTTCGGGCGTGAGCTTTGCAAGTTTGGCGGCTTTCCTTTCTTCCGCTTTCTTTAATTTAGCCGCCGCCTTTTCGTCCACCAAGCGTTTCTTTTCTGCTTGCTTCGCTCTTTTTTCGGAAACTTGGGTTTTATGCTTTTCAAGTTCGGCTTCATAATTCAAGCCTTTCTTTTCGCATCTTACCTTTAATTCTTCCGCAAAAATCTTTTCGCTTTCTTCGATAAAATTTTTCTCGTCGATTTCAGCTTGAATTTCGGGTGCGATCCACTCTTCGCCACGCGCTTCGCAAGCAGCTTTCTGACGTTCACGAATCATTGCTTGTTTGCGTGTAATCGTCTTTTCAACGGTTAAGAACACCAAAAGTCCCGCAAGTATTACGCCCGTAATGGATTCAAGACCTACGAAAGAAAATGTAATTAAATTCGTTACCGCTTCGGGCTGTGCGAACGCTACCGTTTCTCCGTTTACGAGTTCAGGCGGAATGTAGCCTGCGCCCGAAATCATTGCGTTGAATATAGCAGTTGCCACACCTATAATCGCAACGGCGATAATGTTATATATAGACATTGCCGTACCATCACAACGTATTCCGCTTTTCCATTCCAGATGGTCAAGTCCGTCGGCAAACAGCGCCATAAATACGTATGCGCAAGGCAGACCGCCGATATTTTTAATGAACTGTCCTACAAGCACTACATACAAATTAGTAGGAACCATCCAACAAATTGCCGAGCCGAGCGCATACAGCAAGAAGCCTATCAGCGTTACGTTGCGTTTGCCGAACTTTTTGGCAAGCGGCCACACTGCAAATATGCCGATACCCATAGGAATACCGCCGATAACCGACACAAGCATTTGTGTAATTCCGTCGTTATACGTTCCGAGAACGTAGTTGCAATAATATACAAGTCCTAAATTTTTAAGAGAAGATGCAAGCGTGTAAATCAAGAAATATATGAACATTACAATCATATATTTATCGGAAAATACAATCTTGAGCTGCGTAAGGAAAGGAATCTTCTTTTCTTCCGAAGCCATTTGTTCTTCGGTTACGCGCTCTTTCGTAAAGTAATATTCAAGAAGCGTTAATGGCAAAGCAATACCCGATAATACGCCCATAACTATTATCCAAAGCGATTTGTCTACGCCAAGTGCAGGCATAATCGCCATAGGGAATACAAGAGCCACCAAAATTCCACTCATCATTATAGTGGATATTTGATTAAATACCGATAATCCGCCGCGCTGTATTGTGTTTCTCGTAGAAAGCGGACACATCAAATTATGGCTCATATTGTAAATCGTATAGGCAAATGAATAAAACAGATTATACGAAATCATTACCCAAACGATTTGTAATGTCTGATTACCGCTCGGAACAAGGAACAGTAATAAACCCGTTACAAATAAGAGCGGTGCGGACAGCAAAAGCCACGGGCGTGCTTTCCCTTGCTTTGTACGCGTTCTGTCAATTATGTATCCCATTACAACATTAGTTATGGCATCAATAACTTTTGAAACGAGCGGGAATACCACCAAAAACAAACCGCCCCATACGGTGGTCAGTTTCAGAACGTCGGTATAATATACGTTCAGATAGGTTGCAAGCACGGCATTTAAGAGTAATGCGCCACAAGGACCGAGCAGATAGCCAAGCCACTTTTCCTTTCCCTCTACATTTTTTGAGTGAACACGGCTGTTAAATATCCGCCCGCTCAACATTTTGCCTTTTTCCATTTCAATTTTCCTCCAATACCGTTTTATTAAATTCTTCTATATTCCATTTGTCTGTCCATTTGATCATCGGCTTACCGTTTACAAATTTTATAGGCAACCAAACATAATCGGCAATAGAAGTATTTACCTTTTTGTAGTTAAGCGGCAATTTCGCAAGCGATAAAATCTCGCCTAATTTTGCGTGATATTTTTTACTCGTACACGCAGCAATCGCCCGCATTGTTTTTTCGCTTTTTTCTTTTGTAAATTTCAAACTCGGTATCCACCTATCAGCCAAAACAATTAGTACATCAGAATATTTGGGATGAGTAAATACGGTAGAAATCTGACTGTGGAAAGACGCACCGCTTTCATCGCCACTATGCGGGTTGCCAAGCTCTGTAAGTTCTCCGAGCGGCGCACTTAACTTTGCTACTTGGGAAGCGTTCGGAACGTAACCCGTCATTCCACTCGTAAACATATACAACTGATTGTTATAATCGAAAACAGCAATACCCTCTCTGCAAAACGGAACAACCAAATCTTTATAATATGCCTTATAATCGCCGATTGCATCCAAGCAATCTTCCGAAAGTTCGCAAGCGATTATCCCATTACGACCGTTTGCAAAATAAAGATAGTTTCTATTCGTTTCTTTATCTTGATAAATATCGAAATCTCCGACTTCCAAGCCGAACGGCTTATACCGTTCTTTTACGATTTTGTATGGACCGAGAAATTTATCGGCAACAAGAACTGCAAAACACGATTCTTTTTTTGCACTGAACTTTATCCAACAAATATATTTACCCGTTGTATGAGAGTGAATAATGTGCGGGCGGTCAAGATAGTGATAGGGATGCAACAAAGACTTTTTGTCCGTTAAATCGGGCGGAATTATTAAACCCTCGTCTTTCCAATCATACAAATCTTTTGACGAATAACAGCGCACGCCCCAAGTCCATATCTTATTTTTACCTGTGGTTTTTTCTTTATTTTCGCCATAGAAGTAGTAAGTTCCGTTCTCAAAGAAAAGCGAGCCGCCGTGAGCCTGAACACGCTTACCGCTAATGTCAAAAAGAGTTTTGCCCGGATAGATAAATTTTGTTTTATCGCTTTCCATTATCCACCTCATCTTTCGGCAAACTCGGAACTTTTATTTTAGAGCAAAAGCACTTGATCCCTTTAATCAGATGTCTGTTTGCAAAATGCACGAAGCCTTGTGCAAAATTGTACGGAAATCCTTTCCCTCCCGACATTGACATCGTGATAATCGAATTACTTTCAAGTATTCGCTTTAAGAACATTGCACCTTTTATCTTATTATCGCGTTCCGCACCTTCGGGAAGTTTTTTCGCCTTTTTCATATCTTTCTTGGCAACGCCGAGAACAGCATTGTAAAGAATCTTACCCATAAATGTTTGACGCATATCTGTAAAACGGCTTTCCAACCGAATCGGCTTTTTCGGTGGGATTGCAGGGATTTTCAACCCGCTCATAGTTTCAAAAACTTCGTTATTTACAAATGATAACTGTGCATTTGAATAAATACTATTGATATTTTCGGAATACGGACAAGCCAATCCGTCCCCTACAACATTAACCGATTTTGAAAGTTTGACCGTTACACAATCCGAACATAACTGTAACTCATATTCGCCGCCTTCCGTCGCCCAGCGGTTTTCTTTGATGTTCCAATAGCGTAAGTCGTCTTTCTTTACCGTAATTAAAACTTTCTTACTCTCGCCCGCTTTCAAATAAACTTTCGTAAAACCTTTAAGCTCTTTTTTCGGTTTGAATACGCCTTGCGGTGCTTTAACGTATAACTGCACAATTTCCGCACCGTCGAATTTTCCGTTATTTACAACCTCGCAAGAAACTTTGTACTCGGTATCCGATTCTTCGACTTGCATATCCCAATAATCAAATGTGGTATAGGAAAGTCCGTAACCGAACGGATAACGCACCTCTTTGTTCGCCGTAAGATAGTAACGGTAGCCTACGAATACGCTCTCTTTATAAATTTCGTTTATCGTCTTTGAAAAGTCGCTTGCGAACGGCACGTCGGCATAACTCTTTACCCAAGTTTCGGCAAGTTTACCGCAAGGCGATTTTACGCCGAAAAGCAAATTGTATGTTGCCGTTCCGCCGTTCTGTCCCGGCAAATACATGTTGAGAATTGCGCTCACTTTATCCGCAAACGGCAATTCCACGGGCGAACCGCCGTACAGAACAACCGTTATTTTCTTTCCCGCATTTATAAGCGCGTCAATTACCGCAAGCTGATTTGCGGGCAACTGCATATTTTCTCTGTCGCAACCCTCACTCTCGACATAATCGGTAAGTCCCGCAAAAACAAGAATTTTATCGTAATTCTTTGCGTGTGCAACCGCTTCTGCTATGAGCTTATCGTCAGGTTCGAGTTTGTTTTCCGCATATCCGCGACAAAATTCATAAGTAACCTTCTTTTCGTCAAATGCGGTTTTAGGCGTAGAAAGGAAGGTCGGATTTATCATCGAACTGCCCGCGCCCTGATAACGCATTTTCTCAAACAAATCGCCTACGACAAATATCCTTTCACTATTAGCAAGCGGCAGCATCCCGTCGTTCTTCAACAGCACTGCACAATCTTCCGC
>CAYZOF010000034.1:0-19007 GCA_964479935.1 uncultured Clostridia bacterium
TCAAATAAAATCTCATTTCTTTCTTATTCCATTTTTAATCTGCATTTCCCGAGCTACAGCTCGGCGCGTCGCTTCCTCGGCGACAGCTTGTATATCATACCACAAACCGTTTGCCTTTGTCAAGCATTTTTTAAACATTTTTCAAAACTTTTTTAATTTTTTTGAAATGTTTTCTTTTTGACTTATTTCCATAAGTTTTCTCGCTCTCTTCGCGACAGCTTGTATATATTACCACATTGCCCATTACTTTGTCAAACGTTTTTCATCACTTTTTTTAACTTTTTTCGATTTTTTTCGACTTTTTTCGTTTTTCTGCAAAATGAAAGATTTTTCCGCTTTGCTCCCCGTTTTTTCTTGACTTTTTGCGCGCGCGTTCGTACAATATTGTATATACTAAAATTATGTTTTTGGAGAGTTTATATGTTTTTGAAATTACGTATCCTATTCACTATTCTCGCGACCGTTTGTCTCGCGCTCATTCTGCCGGCTTTGACTTGGTTCGGTTGGCTCGGTTTCGGCGTATGCGGTTTATGCGCATTGCTCTTTTTCGGAATCATGCTCCTCTGTAAACAAACCCAAGAAGCGCAAGAACAAAAAAACACGTCTACCGATAAGCAGGACGAAAATAACAAAGTATAACAAAAAAGCGAACAAACGACTTGATCGATTTGCTCGCTTCTTTTTATTCCTCTTCGATTTGTTCCAACAACCGCTCGATGCGACACAGATCTTCCGGAGTGTAGTAATCGATATAGATCCTGCCCTTCTTCTCGTTCCCGATGAGCGTCACTTGCGTGCGGAATACCGTGCGCATTTTTTCCACAAATCCTTTCAATTCTTCACCGCGCGCTGCCGTTTTTTGTTCCTTTTCCAAGCGAAGAATCTCCGGAGGAGTCAAATACGCCTTGATCGCGCGTTCCATTTCACGCACCGAGTACCCCCTGCGTATCGCTTCTTCCGCCAATGCGCGCTGTTTCTCCTGCGGTACGCGAATGAGCGTCCGCGCATGCCCCGCAGAAAGGCGACCTTGTTCTATGAAAGCAAGTACTTCAGGTTGCAACGTTAAAAGTCGCAGTGTATTGGCGACGGCAGGGCGAGATTTTCCCAAAAATCGCGCCACGTCATCCTGCGTCAACCCGTGCTCTTTCACCAACTTTTGCAACAAACGCCCTTCTTCTATCGGTGAAAGTCGCTCGTTTTTTAGACGCTCCAATAAAGAAAATATCTCTAAGTTTTTTTCCGTAAAATGGTAAACGCGAACAGCAAATTCCGTAATTCCTGCCGCCTTCGCCGCGAAAAAGTCTCGCTCGTTTGCCAACAACTTAAAACGAGCACCGCTTTGCTCGTTGACGGAAAACACAGGCGGTGGATTCAGCAAAAAATATGCCGAACGCGTTTTTAATTCCTTTTTATCCCAGTCCGCCTCCGCAGTTTTCGTATAAATCAACGAGGCAGGTATCGTTTTATTCTCAAAATTAACGTCTAATACTTTTTTATGCGTTTTTCTCAAAATCTTTATTCCTTTTTCATTTTCACCGCGTACCTGCCTGCCGCATTTTCTATTAATCGAAAACATGGTATCATTTCTTTATTTTAGAAGGAATGGAGCCGCCATAGCGACTCCGTCGTTCCGTTTATTCCTTCTTTTCGGAATCGTTCTTTTTTTCCAAAGGTTCGGAAGGCGCGGCAAATGCAAACGGATTGTTTTTATGCTCGTCTTCTCTTCCGTCCATAAAATCAATGACCTCTTTATACGTCGCGCCGTTCATCAGCATTTTTACTTCTTCCGTATAAATGGTTTCCTTTTCCACGAGTACACGGGACATATTGTCCAAAATCGAACGATTTTCTTTTAACAGTGTCGTCGCTCTTTCATGCGCCTCCGCAATCAAACGACGGATTTCCGCATCAATCGTCGCCGCCGTTTCCTGCGAATAGCCGGTATGGTTCTGACTGCCATACTCCATGCCGACAAATACGGGTTGATCATTGTCGTATGCCACCAAGCCGAGCTTTTCGCTCATACCCCACTGCGTCACCATACGACGCGCAAGGCTCGAAACGTGTTGCAAGTCCGCGCTTGCCCCCGTCGTAACGTCTTGAATGACCAATTCTTCGGCAACTCTGCCGCCAAGCGTCATACAAATCATATCCACGAGCTTGTTATACGACACGTCGTTATCGTCGTTTTCGGGACTCGTCATCGTATAACCCGCGGCTCTGCCGCGAGGAATAATAGACACTTCATGCACGGGATCGCAATACTTACAAAGCTCCGCAAGCACCGCGTGACCGGCTTCATGATACGCCGTACAACGCTTATCCGATTCCGTTACGACACGGCTCTTTTTTTGAGGTCCCATCACGACTTTGTTGATACCGTCGTACAATTCCAAATTGCCGATCGTCTTTTTGCCGGCTCTCGCCGCCAAAATCGCCGCTTCGTTTAAGAGGTTTGCGAGCTCCGCTCCAGAGAAACCTGCCGTAATTCTTGCAACCGTCTTAAAGTTCACGTCGGGAGCCATCGGCTTGTTCCGCGCATGCACTTTCAAAATTTGTTCACGCCCCTTTACGTCGGGAAGGTTTACGTGAATCTGTCTATCGAAACGACCGGGACGAAGCAACGCCGGGTCAAGGATATCCGCACGGTTCGTCGCCGCCATGACGATGATGCCGTCATTGGATTCGAAACCGTCCATCTGCACGAGGATTTGGTTGAGCGTCTGTTCGCGTTCGTCGTGTCCGCCACCGAGCCCTGCGCCACGATGACGACCGACCGCGTCGATTTCGTCCACGAAAATGATACAAGGCTGGTTCTTTTTCGCCATTTCAAACAAGTCGCGTACACGCTTTGCGCCGACGCCGACGTACATTTCCACGAAATCAGAACCGGAAACAGAGAAGAACGGTACGCCTGCTTCCCCGGCAACCGCCTTTGCGAATAACGTTTTACCCGTTCCCGGAGGCCCTACGAGCAACACACCAGAGGGAATCCTTGCGCCGAGATTGGAAAATTTTTTAGGATTCTTCAAAAATTCAACGACTTCTCGCAATTCTTCCTTTTCTTCCTCCGCGCCCGCGACGTCGGAGAAACGCACTTTCAGATTGCTCTGCATATGTGCTTTGTTTTTACCGATATTCATGGCGGCATTATTACCGCCGGAGGCACTGCGCATGATCATAAAAAACATCAACGCAACCACGCCGACCCCGATCAAGGGGATAATGCTCGACCAAATACTGCCTGCATTCGGATCGGCAAAGCTGATATCCAACGCGACCTTCAGGTCTTTCAGCAAGCTGACAACCGCCTCGTAATCGTACAAACTCGGCGCGACGGTAACGTACGCTTTACTGCCAACGTTGCCGCTCGTGTCGACAAATTTGCCCGTCCAAGAATACCCGTCAACGTATAATCTGTTGATTTCGCCGCTGGCGATTTTGTTCATAAACGCCGTAAAGCTGATTTCATTTGCCGTGTTCATGTAATCGGTAATCAAAACGGAAATCAACCCGACGATTAAAACCGCAACGACGATCCAAATAATTGTCTTTGTCTTTTTGTTCAAAGTATTTTACTCCTTCTGTTTTGCAATCGGATTCTCAAAATTCGACGAGCGTTTTTTCGATTCCGCAATCGACGCGCGCATAAAACGACGCGACGACATACAATATATAACCGAGAATCACCCTTTTCAAACGAGCTTTTCAAAAATCCTTTATGCATATTATTTTACCATAACCCGAATTGTTTTTCAAGCGTTTCACCCCCACAAATAAAAACATTTAACAAACATTCACATGTTTGACACATATTTCTTGACGTTTTTCGACTTCGCGAAAGCAGAAAAGCAAAAAAGCTCTCCGAAGAAAGCTTTTTTAGTCCGAAATCGTATATGGAATCGCGCCGAGCGTCACAAACAGCCGCGCCCTTGCAATACCGATAAAATATCCTCGAATACCTTTTCGGGAGCTTGTCTGCCGTCTATTTTTACAATGCGCGACGGTTCTTTCTCCGCCAAAGCGCAATACCCGTCGTACACGCGTCGATGGAACGCCATACCAGCCTGCTCCAACCGATCGTTTTCGTCCGCGCCGTGTTTACGGCGAAAAGCCTCCTCGGGCGTTAAATCAATGAAAAAGGTAACGTCGGGAAGGTAGCGTTCCAACGCAAACGCATTGATTTTTCCGACAAAATCCGCGCCGAGTCCGCGCGCGTATGCCTGGTACGCGAAGGAAGAATCGACGTAACGGTCGCATATAACGAGCTTTCCTGCCGCCAAAGCCGGCTCGACACGGTCACTCAAATGCTGCGCACGCGACGCCGCATACAACAAAGCCTCACATTCGTCCGTCATCTCTGCATTTTTTCCGTTCAACAGAATTTCGCGAATTGCTTCGGAGATTTTTCCGCCTCCGGGTTCTCGTGTAAAAATATGCGGAAGTCCGTTTTTCGTCAAAAATTCCGAAAGTAAGCGGAGTTGCGTACTCTTGCCGCAACCGTCACACCCCTCGAACGTAATAAATTTACCTCTCTTCATGTCCTCTTTCCTCATTTTTCGTTTTTTGCAACAAGATTTTCCCGTCCGACAAGCCGTAAACGTTATTTGCCTTTGTCAACAGCTCGATATGCGCCTTCGTAACGCGTTCTCCTACCCTAATCAACGGCGTGCAGGGCGGAAACAGTCCGCATTCTTCCGCGCAAATGCCGCCCTCTGCATCCTCCGGTCGCCTGCGCTCCGTTTCTTGTGAAACATTTCTTTCGGGATCGTCGACGGTACAAGAAATTTCACCGCATACCCGCCCCTGTGTTTTTTGTTCGTTTTTATATTCATCGCATACATGGTATGCCGATTTTTTATACGGGTAACGGCAGAATAATACATTCAACTTTTTCAACAAATTTTCCAATTGTCTTCGTTCCGTCATCGGCGAAAGATAGAACATCACAACGTTACCGTCGCAAAACTCCGAATAGATTCCGTCGTTCTCCAATTGCTTTTCCGCCTCGAACGCGTATTCGCCGAACAGCGCGCACAGCTTCGTCCAATCATCGCCGCAATGCAACCGCTCGTTTCGAGCAACAGCCGCCCTCACCGCTTCTTCGAGTGCGACGTTACGCGGATATTTCACCGCATACTCCACCGACGCCATAATCGGATAAGACGGACTCGTCGTGCGGAACACGTCGACGCTCTCGCGCAAGCGTTCCGCAAGCTCTTGCGTACGCGCAGAAACGACCGCACCCTGCGTAAACGCCGGCAAACTCTTATGCACGCCGTCCACCCAAAGATCCGCATACGCCCCCGCATACGCCGCTCGATCAAAATGCAAATGCCCCCCGTGCGCTCCGTCCACCAGCAGGAGCTTCCCTCGCTCGTCGCAAAGCCGACGAAAATACGGCAAATCGGCAATATTCCCGTAATAATCGGGCGAAGTCAAAAAAATGCAATCCGCATCTTTCAAAATCGCCCCGTACCGCTCCGTCCACTCCTCTCCGAGATACGCCGCAGGAAGACCGTTCCGAATTTTTTTCGAATACGTCAACGCCGTTATTCCCGTCAACGCGCAACCGTGAAAAACACTTTTATGCGAATCCTCGCAAACCGCTATTTTCCTCACGCCGAGCCGTTTCGCCGCGTACAACGTCGCAAGCACTCCGGAAGTGCTGCCGTCAGTCAGAATAAAACTCCTATTCGCGCCCAAAATATCCGCGATATCGCGCTCCGCCTCGGCAATACAACCGTTCGGCGAGGATAAGTTGTCCGAGTAGGAAAGCTCCGTCACATCCCACCTGCCTATTTTATGCCCCGGCGTATGAAAGGAACAGTGCCGACCGTACGCGTGTGTATACAACATAGTATATATATGACAGCGTTTTCGCGTGTGTTTGTCGCGCAAAACTTTTCGAATCATGTTTTATCCTATAAATATTCGCCGCACGAACCTTGTGCGACGATCCCTTTATTTTGCTTGAAGCTCCGTACAGTAACTCTCGATAAGATAGTTGACGTAAAGCAAGCCCTCGTACTCGAATCCCGGCTCTACTTCCAAATCGAATAGACAAACATTCATATTCTTCGCGGTAGTATTCGTCTTGGTAACTCCGTTCTCGTCCTGTATCTTCTCGACATACGCCACCAATTCTTTTAATCCCGACATCGACTCCGTAGGGCAGAGATTGATGCCGTAATCGAACACGACCTCTTCGCCGTTCGCGTTTTTCAGGGTTACGCTCGTAAAAGAAACGTATCCCTTGTTCAAGTACTCGTAAAAATTAATCAGCGCGGTACGATATTTTTCGAAACGTTCGTATTCGCCGTTCAAGCCGACCTGTAACTGCGTTTCGTTTTTGTAACGCTTATCCTTATTTTCTTTCACCCGAGCACGGAAAGCGCTCTCCACAAGCTCTTTATTAAGCTCTCCGGAGCGATAATCACCGTTGTAATAGGTATTTAAATAGGCTTCCATGTTAGCAAAATAACCGTTTTCACCGTCCAAACGCGCCAATTTGTAATACCACGCCCCGACAAATTCCTCGAAATACGTATAATATTTCGTTTCACCGTCCTCTTCGTAAGAAGAATCGAGATCGGGAGCGTCTGCCACAAATATAATGTCACCCTCGTTCACCGACAATCGTGCCTCCAAAATGGTACTCACGTATTCTTCCGACACCGTCAGATCCGTATTGTTAATCTCCAAAACCTCGTAGGAAAAGACTCCGTTTTTGAACGCTCTTTCATACGAATCTTGGAATTTAGTCCCCAATGAGGTATTCCCGGTGTAATTCATCACCGTAAATTGCTGAGCGGGCGTTATACGCGTTGCCGTCATCGTAAATACCAGCATCCAAACGACGATTGCCGCCGCACAAGCACCGACAATCTTTAACCAATCGTACGAAAGCATATGGCTCAATCGTTTCTTTGTAATCTTTGCATCCATCTTTTTCTCCGCTTGTATTCATTGTGAATAAATGAATACAATTAAAAATATACAATAGGCAGGTACGAGTTGAAATGTATGCAACTATGCATATTTTTATATTTTTGTTTTATTTTCCCTACAGGTTTCCAATAAAAAGACCTTCAAAAAAATTTAGCCGACCGCGCGGAAAGTCCGTGTCGATCGGCGCGTTGTTCCTTTTTAATAATTCCCGACCGTTAACCGTTACTTTTTAGGTTTCATCGTAGGAAAGAGGATAACGTCTCGAATCGTCGAGCTATCCGTAAGCAACATCACGAATCTGTCGAGTCCCATTCCGAGTCCACCCGTAGGAGGTAAGCCATACTCCAGCGCATTGATGAAATCTTCATCGATCTGCGCGTCGTTATTCCCCTTTGCGCGTTTCGCCTCAACCTGTTTCAACATACGTTGCTTCTGGTCGATAGGATCGTTCAATTCCGAAAACGCATTGCCGTATTCGTGTCCGCAAATGAAGTATTCGAAACGTTCGGTAAACGCAGGATCGGAAGGCTTGCGTTTCGCCAAAGGAGAATTTTCTACGGGATAATCGTAAATAATCGTAGGTTGAATCAATTTATCCTCTACGAAAGCGTCGAACAATTCAATCAACACCCAACCCTTCGTCGCGTTTTCGTGCTCAAGTTCCACACCCAAGCCTTTTGCCGCCGCTCTCGCGTCTTCGTCGCTCGTCCAATCGTTATAATCCACACCAGCATATTTTTTAACGGCTTCCGCCATCGTCAATCTCATCCAGTTCCCCATGTGGATTTCTTGTCCTTGATAAGTAATGTCGAGCGTTCCGCAAACTTTCAACGTAACCGTCTTATACAAATCTTCGATCATATCCATCATGTCGAGATAATCGCTATACGCCTCATACATCTCGATGGTGGTAAATTCCGGATTATGATATGCATCCATGCCTTCGTTACGAAAAATACGACCGACCTCGTAAACTCGATCCATTCCGCCGACGATGAGACGCTTTAAGAACAACTCCGTTTCAATACGCATATACATATCCAAATCGAGCGCGTTATGATGCGTTTTGAACGGTCTAGCGTCCGCCCCGATCTCCAAAGGCAACAGAGTGGGGGTGTCTACTTCCAAATAGCCGCGCCCGTCCAAATACGCACGGATCTCCGTCAAAATTTGCGAACGCTTACGGAACGTATCGCGTACGTCCTTATTCATAATCAGGTCAAGATGACGAAGACGATATTTCATGTCCTTATCCTGCAACCCGTTATACTTTTCAGGCAAAGGCAAAAGCGACTTTGTTAAAAGCACCAACTCCGTCACATGTACGGAAACTTCGCCCGTCTGTGTTTTGAATACGTACCCCTTAAACCCGAAAATATCGCCGATGTCATAGTCTTTTTTATACGACATATAATTCTCTTCACCGATATCTTGACGAGTAACGTAAATTTGAATCGAACCGCTCTTGTCGGCAATATGCGAAAAAGAAGCTTTTCCCATAATACGACGAGACATCATTCGCCCCGCCATGCAAACCGTTTTTCCTTCGTACTTTTCAAAATCGTTTTTAATCGTTTCCGAATCCGCATCCACCGGATACTTCACTTGTTCGTAGGGATTCTTCCCTTCGGAAACAAGTTTTGCGAGCTTTTCTCGGCGAATCCTCGCCTGCTCGATAAGCTGCTCTTCTTCCGACGCCACAACCGGCGCATTTGCATTCTTATTTTCTTGCATTCGACTAAACCTCTTGCCTGTTTCTGTATTTTGCACCCGAATAAATAGGGAACTTTGACAAAATTTCTTCTAAAATATACTTCAACGCATACCTGGTGTGTCCGTTTTGATTTTTACAAACAAAAACGCATTAAACGCATACATGGTATGCTCGTTTTTCAGTACATAAAACGCGCTGAACGCATACATGGTATGCTCGTTCTATGCGTACAAACTATCCGTTAGAAGATTTCTTTAATAACTAATTTATATTCACCGTCGGGAGCGTTAACCTTAACGGTTTCCCCGACTTTATGGCGAAGAAGCGCCGCACCGACGGGCGATTCGTTGGAAATTTTGTTTTCCATCGCGTTGGATTCCGTCGTACCAGTGATTTCGTAAACGTCTTCTTCTTCCATTTCCACGTCGTACACTTTCACTTTCGAACCGATATGCACAAACGAAGTATCCGTACTCGTTTCGATGATTACCGCGTTTTTGACTTTGTAGTCCAATTCCGCAATCTCGCCTTCGTTCGCCGCCTGTTCGTTACGAGCCGCGTCATACTCCGCATTCTCGGACAAATCCCCGTGGCTTCTTGCCTCGGAAATACGTTCTACGATTTGCTGACGTTTTTCCGTCTGCAAGTATTTCAAGCGTTCCACCGCTTCATCGTAGCCTTTTTGCGTCATGATAAACTGCTGTTCTGACATATATTTCCCTCCCATTCCGCCGTTATATTCCGAACGATTTTTCTCGAAATACACGAAAAAAACCGTTCGCCTGCGGAACGTTAAAAATACAACCGTGACTTTTTTCTTAAACGCCACGGTTTTTATTCTCTTTTCTTCATTATACTGTATTTTATCGCATTTGTCAATGATTTTTGCGAGTTTTTATAAATTTTTCCATTCTTCCGAACGCCTCGTCTAACGCCGTCATGCTCGTCGCGTACGAAATTCGTACATTATGCTCCCCGAATGTTCCGAATGCATTCCCGGGAACGACCGCCACTTTCTGTTCTCGCAACAATGCTCCGGCAAAATTTTCCGCATCCAAACCCGTCGAGCGGACGGAGGGAAACGCGTAAAACGCGCCCTGCGGTTCGAAACAAGAAAAACCGATTTCTTTCAGGGAATACAAAACGAATTTTCTGCGTTTGTCGTAAGACTCGCGCATTTCTTCGACGGTGGCAAAATCGTCGGAAAAACCGTCTTTCAACGCCTCTATCGCCGCATATTGCGACATGGTCGGCGCACACATGATTCCGTATTGATGAATTTTGAACATCGCCTCGTCGATTTCAGGCGGCGCGCACACAAATCCCATACGCCACCCCGTCATAGCGAACGCCTTGGAAAATCCGCCGACGTATATCGCGCGTTCCTTGATTCCGGGGCAAGAAACGATGCTCGCATGCCGTCTCCCGTACGTCAACTCCGCATAAATCTCGTCCGTAATCACAAGCAAGTCGTGTTTAACGATCACTTCGGCGATTTTTTCCAAATTCTCTGCCGTCATAATTGCCCCGGTCGGGTTGTTGGGATAGGTCAGAATGATCGCCTTGGTTCTTTCCGTAATCGCACGCTCCAACAAATCGGCGCATAACACAAAATCGTCCTCTTCCCGACACTCGACATGCACGGGAACGCCGTCCGCCATCAACACGAGAGGGGAATAAGACACATAAGCCGGATCGGGAATCAGCACTTCGTCGCCACGCTCCACGCACGCACGGAGCGCAAGATCGATCGCTTCGCTCCCACCGACCGTCACGAGCGTATGCTTCGGATCGTATTCCAACCCGAACCGCTCCCGTAAATACCTGCAAATCAACTCCAAAAGCGTCGGCAAACCGCGATTGCCCGTATATTGCGTATAACCGCGTTGCAGAGAAGCGATTGCCGCGGAGCGTACCTTCCACGGCGTAACAAAATCCGGCTCGCCTACGCCGAGCGAAATCGCGCCTTCCGTCTCCCGAACGATATCAAAAAATTTACGAATGCCGCTCGGCTGCAACATTTTCGCTTTTTGATTAACAAAATCACGCATAATTCACCCTAAACGATGTTAAGCCTGCACGGAGAGCCGATTGTCAACGTCCTCGCGCTCCGTCAAAAACCCTTCGATTTTATATTTTTTCAAAATAAAATGCGTGGCGGTGCTTAACACGCCGTCAAAGGTCGAAATACGCTCGGAGACGAATCGAGATACGCGTTGCAACGTCGCGTCCTCCACAAACACCGCCAAATCGTATGCGCCGCTCATCAAATAAACGGCTTTCACCTCGGGGAACGAGGCGATCTGTTTGGCTATTCCGTCAAATCCTTCCTTCTTTTTAGGCGTCACTTTCACCTCGATCAACGCCTCCACGGGATAATCCTCCGCCTTTTCGCTGTTGACGATCGCCGCATATTTCACGAGCAAACCGCTCTTTTCCATCGACTCTATACAGGACAGGACTTGTTCCTCCGACACGGAGAGCATCGCGGCGATCTTTTTCGCCGACAACCGCGCGTCTTCCTGCAAAATGCTTAAAATATCTTTTTCTAAACTCGTCATAACTCTCTCACTCCCGTTAAGGTAGATTCTCCAAAAACAGCTGATCGTAGCCCAAGCTTTCCACAAAATCTCGTTGCGGAAACTTCACATGGTTGAATTTCGCAAAATTAAAAATATGCGTTTTGGTCAAAACGGGGGTAGGAACGTCCAATTCGTGACAAATATCCGCCAAATAATCAAAAAAATGCGAATACGTCAACCGTTCCTCACGCTCATAAACAAACTGTTTCCGAATTTTTCCGTCCGTAATCAATTTCGCCCAAATGCGCATACGCCGCTACTCCTTGTATAACCTTACAAATTATTATACACGATTTCCTAAAAAAAGTAAACTGTTTCCGACTTATTTTTCTTGTTTTTATCATATCGAATCATCGTCGCGAATAAAGTATTTTACCTGTCGTTTTTACGTAAAGAACGTTTTCCCCAAAAGCGGACGTTATTTTCGTTTTTTGTATAAATTTCGACGAGGAAAATTCGATACAATAGGTGAAACGTGATCGTTTGTATTTCAAAAAAATTTCTTATCCGCGGCGCCGCGCTCCTGAGCGCGATTGCATTATTGTTCGTTTCCGTATTTTTCGTGAACGCCTACGCCGTGAAAAAACAAGTGAAAAACGTAGCGGCAACGACCGCGCGCTCGCTACCCATTTATTCCGTTGAAACGGACGAGAAGAAAGTGGCTATCAGTTTCGATTGCGCATGGGGGACAGAGCACACCGACAAACTCCTGGAAATTATGGAACGCCACAACGTGCACTGTACTTTTTTCGCCGTACAATTTTGGGTGGAAAAATATCCGGAATACGTCAAAAAGATCGCAGCCGCCGGACATGAGATCGGCACGCACAGCCGCACGCATTCCTATATGAGCAAACAATCGGAGACAGAAATTCGCGACGAATTGACCACATCCTCCGACGCCATCGAAAAGCTAACGGGTAAAAAAGTCACCTTGTTTCGTCCGCCTTACGGCGACTACGACAACCTACTCGTCGACACGGCAAAAAGTTGCGGACTTTATACGATTCAATGGGACGTAGATTCGCTCGATTGGAAAAACTTATCAGCGACGGAAATCGCCATACGCATCATCAACGGCGCGAAAAACGGATCGATTATACTCTGCCACAACAACGGACTACACACCGCGGAAGCTCTGCCGATGATTTTTTCCACCCTGCAAAACCGCGGCTACGAATTCGTTCCCGTAGGGGAGCTTATCTATAAAGAAAACTACACTATCGACACAACGGGGCGGCAACGGCTTTGCGAAAGCTAAAAACGAGCATACCATGTACGAGATGAATATAAAAATACCAATCCATGTATGCATTGAACTTAAGCGATAAAATTGCAAATACTGCGTACATGTACGCAATGAATAAATAATAAAACACAATCGGAGGTATCCAATGAACTACGTTACGGAAAAAAACAACAGGGTCTGTATTATGGGCGAAATTGTGAGCGACGCCGTCTTTTCTCATGAGGTATACGGGGAAGGCTTTTACGAGTTTTTCGTCCGTGTCATGCGGCTTTCGGGGCAAGCAGATATTCTGCCCGTTACCCTCTCGGAAAGGCTCATCCAAGACGGTATGCTCACCAAAGGCAAAAGCATTTGCGCGCTGGGGCAATTTCGAAGCTACAACAAGCTTGAAAACGGGAAATCCCGTTTAATGCTCACGGTATTCGTACGGGAGCTGTTAAGCGTTCCGCCCGACAAAAACCCGAACAGCATCCTTTTGAGCGGCTACATTTGCAAAACGCCGATCTATCGCACCACACCGTTCAATCGGGAAATCGCGGATATTTTGGTCGCCGTGAATCGCGCGTACAACAAATCCGATTATATCCCGTGCATCGCGTGGGGGCGAAACGCTCGTTTCGTGAAAAATCTCAACGTCGGCGACAAGATCGCCATTTCCGGACGGATCCAGAGCCGCGAATACCAAAAAAAGCTCTCCGAAACAGAGATCCGCACCATGACGGCATACGAAGTTTCGGTATCCAAACTTGCCGCGTTCGACTCCGCGGAGGAATTCGATATCGACAGCGAATTCGATTTATACACACTTCCCGGGAAAACGCCTGCCTTCGCAAGCGCGGAATAATCCAAATTTTACACGTTTCTGCGGACGTTCAACGTCCGCTTTTTTCTTGACAAACAGACAAATAAATGCTATAATTTGCCTGTAATAAACGCACGGAGGAAGCGTATGCCCATTTCCAAAACCGATTACGTTCGCGCCCTGCAATGTAAAAAGATGTTGTGGCTCGACGCGCACCGTCCCGAAAAACGCGTCATTCCGCCCGAAGTGCAGGAAAAATTGGACGCAGGCAACGCTTTCGGTGACAACGCCATGGAAATTTTCGGCGACTTTGTTGAAACGACCGCTTTCCGTGAGGACGGCAGATTGCATTTTTCTAAAATGCTCGAGCAAACAAAAACGTTATTGGAACAAGGCGCACCCGTCATTTGCGAAGCCGCATTCTCTTGGTACGGCAATTACTGCGCGGCGGATATTTTGAAAAAAGAACCCGACGGTTACGTTTTATACGAAGTAAAAAACGCGCCGAGCGTCCGCAAGGAATTCATCGTGGATTTAGGTTTTCAGAGCCTAATCTTACGCAAATGCGGCATCAAGCCGACTGCGACGAAACTCATTCTGAACGGAGCGAACGAAACGGCTCGCGATACGTTGAGTTTCGAATATATCGAGCATAAGAATCAGCTTTACAAGATTGCCGACGTGACCAAAGCGGTAAAACTTGCCGAGCGTACGGCAAGCCGAAACGTTTTCGAATTCGGGAAATTAAAGAAGCAGGACGAACCTGCGCCGAGCATCGATATCGGCGACCATTGCGAAACGCCTTATCGTTGTTGGTATTATGAATATTGCCAAAAAACTTCTACAAGAAAGTGAGTAAAACACAGCTTGACGGTGTTTAATAATTGTAAAGATTACACAGCACGATAACACGATGCGGTATTCTCTCAAACATTCCGTCAAGCTCCGTAAAGGAGGACTTCATGCAAGACAACGGTATTATCTATTACCGTCGTTTTTTGAACGGTGACGAAAGGGGATTGGAACAACTGATCGCCCTTTATCAACGCGGACTTTTGCATTTCCTTTACGGCTACGTGCATGACGTCGCGCTCGCGGAAGATATTCTTACCGACGTGTTCATGACGCTCTATTATAAGCGTTCTTTCAAAGAACAAGACAACGCAAGTCTGAAAACGTATATCTATAAAATCGCGCGAAATAAGGCACTCAACGCCATTAAAAAACGCAATCGACAGAAAGAACTTTCTTTGGATTCGCTCACCGAGAACGGTGAGGGGAGTTGGATCGAAACGGCATTTCCGCCGGAGCAGACGTTCTCTCCGGAACAAACGCTCGAACAGCAAGAGCAAAAGCATGTGCTCCACTCGGCACTCGGCACCATCAAAAAAGAATACCGAGAAACCTTACAATTACGGTATTTTGACAATTTGACACCCGAAGAAATTTCCGTCATCACGAAAAAAAGTCCGAAACAGGTCTACAACCTTTTGGCTCGCGGCAAAACCGCGTTAAAAGAACAACTACTTTCGGGAGGTATCCATTATGAAGACTTCTAAACAATCATCCGAGGAAGTACTCGAAAAAATCGCGCGTAAAAACGGCGAACGCGCAAAAATGAAAAAAATCATACAAAAGACAGCTGTTGCCATGGTCATCGTCGGCATCTTAATCCCCACGTCCGTTTATTTGGGCAGCGTGGAGAAATACAACAAAAATCAACCGCTCGCCAAGCCTTTTGAAAACGATAAATCCTCTCCTGCGCCTAAAGAGGATTCTTCTTCCGTGGAATCGGAACGATATTTTCAATTCGAAGGGTTCGAGTATACCGACAACGTATAATTTCGATCAATCATTCTACGTCAAAAATGCGGGAAGCCTCTTCTTCCCGTGTTTTTTATTCCTTAAATCCGCAAAATTCCCCACGTTTTTCTCACCGTAAAAGTTCTGTTACGAGCAATTCGGTCATACAATAAGATAGAGCAAAAATCAGCAATAGAAGGAGAAATTGTATGAACGAAGAATTTGAATACGCGGAAATGTTGGAAGTCCCCGTTTCCACCGTCAACATCATTAAAAAACAACCGAAACGCAAAAAAAACAAATCGGACAAATCGGCAAACAAAGACGTACTTTCCTTTCAAGAAAACATCTCCGCTCCGTTAAAAGATTCCGTAATCGCGCAGGTCAACGACAGACTTAACGAATCGTGCACGACGGATGCGGAATCCGCTTCGAAAATTACGGCAGACGCCGACCTGTTCGCCGAAAGCGTCAACAGCGAAGGTCGATTGGATTTCGATCCCGTTCCCGAACGAATCGATACCGTTCCGATTTACTCCGAGGAAGAAAAACAGAGTTTTTGGACGCGACATCGACTGCGTTCTGCACCATCGGAATATACGCAAGATTACGAAAACGATGAGGGCAGGTATGCGTTGAGCGATACAACACCCCGAGCGGTACGCATCGCGCTCCGCTCCGAATTCATCGCCGCGTGCGCGCTCTGCGCGGCTATTTTCGTAACGAACGTTTTCATGCCGAACAGTGCGGTAAATACTTTTTTCCGCGGCATCAACAGCGGCACTTCACAAAGCACGAATGCAAAAAGTTACAAAGAATTTCGACTTTCCCCCGTCGTCAGCGACGCCGACGCAGAACTGAACCTCTCCCCCACGGGAATCCTTTCGTTTACGGAAAACGGTTGCGTATACCCCGTGGCGGACGGTACGGTCAGCGAAGTCAGCCGTTCCGCCGATGGTACGTATCTTATTAAAATCACCCATTCCGATACCTTTACGGGCGTAATCGGCGGATTGAATTACGTCTATTACGCCGTCGGCGACAGCGTCAAAGCAAACGTCCCCGTCGGTTATTCCGAAGGCGAAACCGAAGTGCAAGTCACGATGTATTCCCAAGGCGAATTATTGAATTGCTTTTATCTGACCGAGGAAAACAACCTCGCATGGACGCAAAACGGATGAAAAATCATACCTCCGAGAAAAAGGAGCGGTCGTTTCGAAACGGTCGCTCCGTTGTTTTTCGCAAACGCAAAAACCTGTTTCGGTTACATCCGCTCTTTTGGGCGTTCGGCGTCTATTACTGTCTGAAAGGGGAGCTTTTCCTTTTTTTGCTCAGCGCGCTGGTCGCCGTACAACACGAATGCGCGCACGCGTTCGCCGCGGCAAAGCTCGGCTATCGACTCAATAAAATCGTCCTAATGCCTTTCGGCGCAGTCATTGACGGCGATTTGAGCGGCATCTCGCTCCAAGACGAGATTTTCGTCGCCGCATGCGGTCCGATTTGCAATCTTCTCACCGCGTTGTTTTTCCTTGCGACGTGGTGGCTGACCCCCACCACATACGCTTTCACGGACACCGCGTGTTTTTCGTCGCTGTCCGTCGCCTTCGTCAACCTACTCCCTGCCTATCCGCTGGACGGTGGCAGAATCCTGCGTTGCCTGCTCGCCAAAAACTTTCTAAAAACCGAGCCTGACGAGCGAAAAGCGGAACGAAAAGCCGAAGCCGTCGGGAAGTACCTAACCCTTGGCATCGCAATCCTCGTCGCGACGATCTTTATTCTGCAATGCATCAAAGGGCAACCCAACGCCTCTCTGCTCGCCTTTGCGATCTTTTTGGGCGTAAGCGCGTTCGGTACGACGAAAAAGGATGCCGTATACGGAAGAATGAATTTCTCCGTACGAAATTTCCTAAAAAAAGGCGCGGAAGTCCGCTACGTCGCCGTACTCGACAGTATTCCGATCAAAAATTGTTTGGCGTTTTTGGCAAAGGGAAGCTATCTGATTTTAGTGGTGTACGACGAACAAGAAAATTTCTTGTTCGAACTTTCGCAAAACGAGCTTTCGGAGTACTTTCTTCGTGCTCGAACCCCCTACGACAGCCTGCGATTGTTGCATGATCCTTAAAAAGATACAACAAAAACCGCTTTTTATACAAAATTTTTTACAAAAAAGTTTATGGCATTACAAAATTCTTGCCAAAAATCCTATAAAGTGTTATACTATATTTGGGGATATATTGTAAAAAGACAGGATGTATTCAATGAATAATGAAGTAAAGAAAGAATGGTATTTGGACAGTTATTGCGGTCAACAATTCGCCGCACTGTTGGAAAACGGAATTTTAGCGGAATTCAATGTTGAAACCGAACCTCGGACGGACATCGTCGGAAACATTTATAAAGGCAAAGTCGTCAACGTTCTCGTCGGCATCAACGCCGCATTCGTCGACTGCGGTTTGAAAAAGAACTGTTATCTTTCCATGGACGAAGCATATACCGACTATACGAAATACGACGCTACACTCGGCGTAAAGCCGCTTCAAAGACTCGATCTAAAAGAAGGGGACGAAATTATCGTTCAGGTGACAAAACCGCCGCGCGGAAGCAAAGGCGCAAAAGTCTCCACCCAGCTTTCTTTCGTCGGGAAACGTATGATCTATCTCCCGAGTACGAACTTCTTGGGGATTTCTCGAAAAATCACCGATCCGGAGCTTCGCAACACGCTCATAAAAGTCGTCAACAAAATGCGCGATAACAACGAAGGTTTTATCATTCGGACGCAAGCACCTTTCGCGACGCAAAAGCAACTGAAGACGGAAACAGACTACTTGAAAAAGCTGTATTTGGAGATGCAAAACAAAGCGAAACACGCCCCTGTCGGAGCAATCTTGCACGAAGACGAAGACTTATCCTCTCGCGTTATCCGCGACAGTTTCGGTGACGAAATCGTTGCCATTCGCGTCGGAAATCCGGATTTGTATCATCGATTATTGCACCTTATCAAGCTCCGCGGCGATATTCCTGCCAAAAAACTGATTTTATACGAGAGCGAACGCTCCATGATGAAAGAGAGCGGCATTTCGCCTTTGGTATACGACGCGGCAAAACCCATCGTTCCGCTTCCTAACGGCGGTTCGCTTGTCATCGAGCATACCGAAGCCATGACGGTCATCGACGTCAATTCGGGCAATCATATCGGCGAAAAAAACTTAGAAGAAACGGCATTCGCCGTCAATATCGAGGCGGCATCGGAAATCGCCCGACAAGTGCGGCTTCGCAACATCGGCGGCATCGTCGTCGTGGATTTCATCGATATGATAGAAGAATCTCACCGACTCGCCGTTACCGATATATTGCGAGAACGCCTCGCGGCGGACACCGCAAAATGTAACGTACTGCCCATGAGCGAATTATGTTTAACGCAATTCACCAGAAAACGAGTCGGACACGACGTGCTGTCCTTTCTCATGAAGCCTTGCCCCAACTGCACCGGTAAAGGGTACGTACACGAGGATATTTTCATCATTACCCGTATTCGGGCAACACTCCTCGATTGTTTTGCCAACGGCTACGCGGCGGCAATCGTGGAACTGAATTACAAAATCATGCAAAAAATCTTAACCGAAAAGGTTTTCAAAAAAGAAATTGAAACGCTTTGGCGCGATAAGCGCATCTATCTCGTTCCGCATAAAACCTATCGCGACGATTATTTTTCCGTCCGCGGCGACAATTCGTTCGCTTTAAGTCTGCCAGATACCGCACAAATTTTATATTAAATCATCTTATTAATACCAAATATTATCAATTATAAGACTCGATCTTGATTATATTTGTTTCATGTTTAATATCTCTATAAGGGGCTGTCGCAAATTGCAAAAAATTTGCGTACAGCCCCTTTCTTTTTTTGCT
>CAYZOF010000035.1:0-18781 GCA_964479935.1 uncultured Clostridia bacterium
AAGCTTTATTCAAACAATCTTGCAAGGCAAACGGAACGATGTGGACAATCATAACTTTTGCAACTTGCTTTATGCTCGCTTGCGTTATGTTGATTTCCGGGAACGGCAACATCGGCGCGGTGAAAAATTCCATTCAAGATACGATCATCACGAAAGAAGTCGATGCGCAAATGCAAAAACGCGCGCTCTCCTATTATGAAAACGCAAACGACGGTTTGGAGCAGTTCGATGCGCTGTTTTCCGAAAATGCAACGGATACGCTTTCCTATCTCGTTTGGCTTTCGAAAATGCCGTCGCAGAGCGATTTTACCGACGTGAACGAATACATGGTGGCGGCAAATGCTTGGAAAGCGGCAATGCCGACGATAAAAACGTCGGCAGGCGAAGACTTCGCTTCGGTGGTTTCGGAATGGCAAAACGTCATGCCGGAAAGAGGCGCGTTTGAAAGCGATGCGGCGTATGCGGCTGCCGTAAAAACGTGGAAGTCGCAATCGCCTGCCTCGCAAGAGAACGCGATCGTGTCGGCATACGCGCAAGCTTGCGAAGATCTGCAAGCGTATGTCAAAGCTAAGGCGGCGGAACTCGGTTATTCGGAAAATTCCGTCGAAGAGCAGGAAATGCTCGGTTGCGTGATGTACGTTCTCAATCCCGACGGCACGTTTAACGATTTTTACGTCGAAAACGGTGAAGCGACGCCTGCCGACTACGACGTTTTATCTATCGTTGCGCATATTGTTTCGGGGGACATTACGGAGTATCTTTCTTCTGCGGATCGTATCGATTATCGAACGGATAGGTCGGCGGACGGTTCGGCGATTTTTATTGCAGGGAATATGGTCAAAGCAGAAAACGTGAATGCCATGCTCGACGCGCTCTCGTCTTACGGCGTCGATAAAGAAAAATACGATACTTTCGGGTATACCTACGCCTCGATCAAGCATTTGGCGAGAACGTCGATTTCGACGTATCGCGGCAGACTCGAATACGAAATGGACGTATTGGAAACGGAATATGCCGACGGGAAATTTGCGGACGAAGCGGCGTATCTCACGGCGGTTATCGCGAAAAAGCAGGAGTTGAGCAAAGACATTTCGTCGAGCTTTCTCTCCACGTTGCCGTCCGCCGTTTCGGAAGCTTTGGAAGAAATCGGGCAAATGGATCTGTATACGTTGGTTGTAGGCTCGATTTTCTATAAGCTGGCAGGATTGTTGCTCCCGATCATTTACATGATTATGGCGTCCAACAATTTGGTCGCAGGGCAGGTGGACAGCGGCTCCATGGCGTACGTCCTTTCCACTTCGACGAAGCGAATCACGGTCGTATTTACGCAAGCGGTGTATTTGATCGGTTCGTTGTTCTGTATGTTCTGTTTGACGACGGCTACGGGTTGCGTTTGCTTGTTGTTCGTTTCGGAGGATATCGCGCTCACGTACGGGAATTTGATTTTGCTGAACATCGGCGCGTTCCTGGTTTTGTTTGCGCTGTCGGGACTTTGTTTCTTCACTTCCTGCGTATTCGATAGGAGCAAGCGTTCGATGGCGATCGGCGGCGGACTCAGCATTTTTGCGCTCGTCGCAGCGATGCTCGGCTTGTTCGGCAGTCCGGTCATTCCGTCCGTCGTTCGTTTGAACGCATTGAATTACTTCAATTATGCAACGATTATTTCTCTGTTCGACGTCATTTCGATCATAGACGGAACGGGCGCGTTTATTTGGAAATTTGTCATTCTGGCAGTGGCAGGCGTTATCGGTTACGCGCTCGGTTCTTGGAAATTCACTAAAAAAGATTTGCCGTTGTAAAGAACGGAAAGATAGAATTTTCTATCCTTTCGAAAGGCTTCGACCGGACGAATTCGTCTGTTTGCGGATTTGCCCGTCGGAGCTTTTTTCGCGAAAAAAATGTTGAGATAGTTTTTCCTAACTCAACACGGACTGTGAATGCACTTCTCGATTCGGCATCGCGTAGCTCGAAAAGAAGTGAGTTTTTTTAACGAAGAGCATTTGCGGCGATACCTTAAAAATAGATGAAATCGTCTATCGATTCCTTCGTTTTTTTATCGTACAATTTCCCGTTAACGGTATAGAAATATCGGTTACTTTCGTCGAGCACGAAAAAGCATCGGACTCTGTATAGCTCCGTGAACGTCGAGCCGTCCGCTTTGGTCGTTTCGATGCCGAGGACGTTTTTGCAGGCATAAGTGACGGCTTTCAAATGTTTCGGCAAGGAAACCGTCACGTAGATATCATGCATTTCATACTCGCCTAACCACGAAAAATCGCCGTCTGCGGATTCCGTCGTGGAAAAATACTGACCTTTTCGATTCTCGGGGCGATATTCGATACAAAACGGAGTGGGAACTCCGCGTCCGAAATAGCCGCCCAATTCGGTAATCTGTCTTCCGTCGTACTCGTCGGGGAGCTCGATGTGCTTGTCGTCGTTAGGAACGTATTCGACTGGTCCGATAAAGGCATTGGTTTTGCTATATCCGATGACGACGTTGTCTTTATCCGTCACCGTATAGAACAACGAACAGGACGTCGCGCCTATGAGCGAAAGCAACAGGGGAAAAACGATAAAATATTTCGTATGCGTCTTCACGATATTCTCCTTACTCTAAATAAGTTTTGGCGTACGAAGCGAACAGCTGTTTCGCTTTTTCGGACTGTTTTTTGTCTCCGTCGAGCGAATGCCCGGAATTCGGATAGGATACGAAATCGTTTTTCACACCGTACAGATCGAGCGTTTGTTTTAATATTGTCGCATTGGAATAGGGAACGATATCGTCCTGTTCTCCGTGACAAATGAGCGTAGGCACGGCGTTTGCCGTTATGTAGCCGACGGGGGAAAACGCAAGGAGTTTTTCCTGCATTGCCGCAGTCAGATAATTATCTTCGTTGAACGTCGAGTGGCACAAACGCGAGAATAGGTCGAGATATCCCGTCGCGTTCTCGTTATCGACGTAATAATGTTGATCGGTCAGATCGGTAGGACCGCAGTAATTTGCGACGGCGACCGGCTTGATCGGCGACGTTTCCGCATGCTTATAGGCATAAAGAAGGGACAAATGTCCGCCGGCGGAATAGCCGACCAACATTGCTTTTTCTATACAGACTCCTTTTTGCGCGGCAAGTTTTTTAATTTTTTCAAGACTTAACGTGATGTCCTGTAGTATATCGTCACCGGAAAACTCGGCGGAAACGTAGTGGTAGTTTATGGCGGCGGTCGCGTAGCCGTACGTTTTGCACCACTTGTCCAGGTTTTTGTTGCAATCGCGCTTATCTCCGCCTGCCCAGCCACCTCCGTGAATGACGAAAATGAGTCCTACCGTGCCTGTACGTTCCTCGGGCAGATACAGATCGAGCGTTTGCCGCTCGTAGTTTCCGTAAGCAATATCCTCGTATTTGTCGTACGAATATGTTCCCCGTTTCTCACACGCCGAAAAAGCGAATCCGTTGCCGACGATACAGAGCAAAGTCCAAAAAACGCTAAAAATATGGAAAATTCTTTTCATTTTGCTTCCTCGCAATGATGGATTGTTTTGAAAATCCGCTTGTTTCTTCCTCGAGATCTTCCACGTTTCTCGTTGACGATAGTATGCGATAATGCCTATATTATATCATCACAAGACGATTTTTTCAATCCTTTTTTTACGATCAAAAACAATTTTATTGCAAAAACATAGCATTTTGTTGTTATACAATAGACTTATCAATCGGAGATGAGTCTTTTTTAATACCGAAAAGGCAAGATAGACTCATCTTGATTGGTGGGGTTATTTTTATTTTACTAGGCAATTGTAAAAGTCGGTAAAAAAATAGGTTCAAAAGCGAAAAAGAAAAAAGCCGCACGCAAAAGTGGATAACTTTAGAAAAAGGCAAACAAAAACAAAGGCGTCAAGCCGTCCGCAAGTGGATTAAGACAAATCGTCTTTACGCAATAAGTTTACGAATGCTTTTAAGAAACCGAGGTTTATGTAATTTATCGGCGAGAATAATACCAGAAAGGAAGATACGATTATAAAAAGCAGATTTAAAAGTATAAGGAATGAGTTCATCTATGTTTATTTAATTCCCCGTATTCTTTTTTTGAAAATTTGCAACTCCTTATTTTTGGTTCGTTATCTTTGCGTTCCGGCTAAAAGATTATAAAAGCAATAAAAGCATCTCGAGTAGCTTTGCCGTCGAGGTTCGTAGTTTCGCTGTAACCAACAAAAACGACACCTGTAAAAGGTGTCGTTTTTGTTGGTGCAACCAAAGGGACTCGAACCCCTAGCCTTTGGTTCCGTAGACCAACGCTCTATCCAATTGAGCTATGGATGCATGTATATAAGCACTCCTCATCGAAATGCTTATACAGTATACGCTATTTCAAAAAATTTGTCAACTGTTTTTAGGCGTTTTTCTATCTTTTTTTAAAAAAATATCAACCCATCAGCAAAGCCGCCGCGCCAAGTACGCCTGCGCTGTTGCCGAGCTCCGCAATTTTGATGAGCACGCGCGGTCCTAAAGAGCCGCCGAAAATCTCTTCGTCGAGTAATTTTTGCAACGGCTTGACGAGATTGTCGCCTTGCGCGCATACGCCACCGCCGAGCAATATCGTTTCGGGACGGAAAATAGTGGCGAAGTTTGTGATGCCGCACGCCAAATGGCGTACGTAATTGTCTATGACTTCCTTTGCGTATACGTCGGTGTCTTGATAATCGAACGCCGTTTTGCCGGAAATCGTCGTCAAATCGTACGTTTTCCACATTTTGCTGTCTTTATGCGCGTTCATCGCGCGGCGAGTATCTCGAATCAATGCGTTCGCCGAAGCGTAAGCTTCCAAACAACCGCGTCTGCCGCAAGTGCAGAGTTCTCCGCCGACAATTACGACCGAATGCCCCAATTCCGCGCCTGCGGATTGATTGCCTTCCATCAATTTTCCGTTGACGACGACACCGCCACCGACCCCCGTGCCGAGCGTCAGAAGAATCATGTTTTCACACCCCTTCGCCGCGCCGAATTTCGCTTCGCCGAGTGCCGCTACGTTTGCGTCGTTTGCGATTTTCACTTTCATCCCTGTGAGACTTCCGACTTTCTCGCCGATTGCGAAATCCTGCCAATGCAGATTGTTGGAGTAAATGACGTTGCCGGCTTTGCTGTCGATCATTCCGGGAACGCCCATTCCTAAACCTTCCGTATCGCTTGCGTTCAAGCCGACAGAGTCGAGCAATTTACGGACGAGTGCGGCGATATTTTCGGAAACTTTATCCGCACCGCCGTCACTTTCGGTAGGGGTTTTGTCAAGCGCGAGAATGTGCCCTAAATCGTCTACGATACCGCCCTTGATAAACGTGCCGCCGAGGTCAATTCCCACGTAATATTTACGTATTTCTGCGACGATAAGATGCATATTGCCGTGCAAACGCACTTCGCCGCTGTTAGCCGTCACGAAAAAGCTTTCGCCGAGCTCGACGGGTTGGTCGTCGATCGTTCCGTTGCCGTCGACGCACGTTATGCATTTGAACGAGTTTTGATCCGCGTACAGCGTTTTGTCTCCGTTTACGGAGAGACACTTCGTCGTGAAATAGCGACTCGCTCCGATGAGTTCACCCTCGTCCGTTTTGATTCGGATAGGGCTACGAGTATATTTTTTGAGCGAAGTCACTTTCAAGGCTTTTTCCACGTGCAATTCGCGTTCCTTGCCGTTTTTGTCCTTTCTGCCGTAGTCGTAGACGCGATAGGTGAGATTGCTGTTTTGTTGGATTTCGCAGATTAGGCAACCTGCGCCGATGGCGTGGATCGTTCCCGACGGAATAAAATAGCATTCGCCGGCTTTTACTTCAAAGAAATTCAAAAGATCTGTCAGCGTATGATTTTCGATTGCTTTTTCGTACGCTTCTCGAGTGGTGTCTTCCTTGAATCCGAGATAGATTCCTGCGCCTTTTTCCGCTTCGACGATATACCACATTTCCGTCTTGCCGTAGCTGTTTTCGTTTTGTAACGCGTATGCGTCCGAAGGGTGTACCTGCACGGACAAGTCCTGTTTGGCATCGATCAGCTTGACGAGCATGGGGAAGAAAGGCAACCCCTCGCAATTTTTACCCAATTGTTCGCCCGAGAGCGTTTCCGCCAATGTTTTGCCGTTTTCCAACCGAGTCGGTCCGTCTTTGTGGAAAGATAATTCCCAACTTTCCGCGACGGGGTCTTTATCGGTTTGTTTATGATATTTTTCTTTGAGTACTCTGCCGCCCCAAATGTTGTCTTTGCATTCGGGGTATAATTTGAAAATTGCCATGTGTTACCTCTTTTTTATTTATTCCGCATTTATTTTATACAGCAAACTTTTACAAATCAAACGCGATCGCTGTAATATCGTCGGAAAATTTTCCGCCGCTGAATACGTTGAGCGCGGATTTTAATTTCCCGATGAAATCCTCCGCACCACAGGACTGTGCCAGAACGCTCTCCGCGCGTTCGATACCGAACAATTCGCCGGCGGAATTCGCGCATTCCGTTACGCCGTCCGTCAGCAATGCCAAAACGTCGCCGTTCTCGAAGGGGAGTTCGCGCTCCTCGTACACAAAATCCGTCATCCAATTGGAGATGGGGGGTGCAGGGGATTCGATTTCATTGATCCCGACGGAGTTTTTCAGCAAAATCGGGGCATTATGTCCTGCCGTCGCATAGCGAAGCGTTCGCGATTCTCTATCCATACGTACCGCCGCGACCGTGATATACGAGCGTTCGTCTTGGTTCAGTTCGTTGAATTTTACGTTCAAGGCGGATAATGCCCTTGCCAGATCCGGTTGTTTTTTATCGAAGCCGGCTTTCACGAATGCCGACAGCATGCCGGCAGAAATGCCTTTTCCCGATACGTCGGCGAGTACGCCGTAGGTCTGTCCGTTGAGTTCGTATACGTCGGGCAAATCGCCGCCCACGCCCAAACAGGGGATATACATATAGGAATAGGGGATACCGCCCATGCTCTTGCCTGCCGGCAACAGCCGTCGTTGCATTTGTTGAGCGGACAATAATTCTCGTTCGATTTCCGATTGATACGTGCCGTCCGTCAGCCCCATGAACAGCTTGCCTTTTTCGTCTACGGGCAGGATACGGATTCGTACGGAAATTTTATCCATACGCCCGGAGCGTCGTACCGCGGTGTGGACGGTTTCCGTTTTTTCGGCTTGTTCACGCACCGCCGCGCGCATCGTACGCAGAAAAGCGCAATAACGGCAATTCGCGCCGCTGCCGCAAGGCTCCGTTTCTCCGCAACCGAGCGTTTCCGCCAAACTGCCTCGGCTCTTTGCCGTTTCGGAGAACGATCGCTTAAAAGCCGCGTTGGTAAATTTTACGCGTAACTTATCGTCGAACAGGAATACGCCTTCCGGTAATCTGTCCAATATTCTTTTCCACGTTCCAAACGTCATAATCGTGCCTCTGTTCTTTGTTTATCGATAAATTAGCAAGCCGGTTTGCAGTGTTACGTCGAAGTCCAAATCTTCGTACAATTCTCCGTCGAGTTGTACCGTACAGGGGAGCTTCGGACGGAAGCGAACGCGCTCGCAAAGGAAATGTCGCGTTTTAGGATGTTCTAAAACTTTGCCTTTCATGAGTGAGATAAAAGCGCCGAGAATCTTTCGCACGCCTTGGATGTTGTCTATGACGACTACGTTCAGTTGTCCGTCGTCGATTTTCGCCGTCGGGCAGATGCGAATGCCTCCGCCGAATTGCGTGCCGTTGCAGACCGCCGCAATCATTGCTCTGTACTGTTTTTCTTCGCCGTCCGCCTGCATGGTCAGGGCGATGCCTTTGAATCGAAACAGGCTTTGAATCAGGCTCAATAGGTATTTCGGCTTTCCTTTCAGTTTTCCGCGGCGGCAACGCTCTAAAACGTTCACGTCGATTCCGAAACCTGCGATATTCATGCAACGAATGCCGCCGATTTCCAAATAATCGGTAGGTTTTGCCTCTCCGTCGAGAATCCGAAGAAGCGCGGTTTTCGCGTCGAAAGAAATACCTGCCCGTTCCGCAAAGTCATTGCCTGTTCCGGACGGAATAACGCCCATACGGCATTTGGACGGATCGACGAATCCGTTTAACGCCTCGTGGATTGTGCCGTCGCCGCCGATAACGATGAATTCTTCCGCGCCTTCGCTCGTCAATTTTCGGGCGAGTTCTTCCGTGCCGCGCGGAGCGGCGGACGAATGCACGGTGTACGGAACTGCGCGTTCGTTCAAGACTCGTTCGACTATTTTCAGATTTTTGACGGCTTGTCGTTTGCCGGCAACGGGATTCAGTAGAATATGATACATGATGTTCCTTGGTAAAAAGATTTTTTCAAATCTATTATATAATACTTTGCGAATAATTGCAATTTATTTTCGGATTTGTTATACTATTCTTAGGAAATCTCAGGAAAAATTTTTTTCGAAAGGAGTGCTATGCGCGATATTTTACCGAAAAACTTAATTGCTTTGGCGAACGCTTGTCCCCGTCCGCTTTATGTGGTAGGGGGGAGCGTTCGGGATTTTCTTTCCGGATTTATGCCGACCGAACCCGATTGGGATATTTGCGCGCCTATGTCGGCGGAAACGTTTATGCGAGCGGCGGAAAACTTTGGTTTTCGCGTGCGCTCCGTCTATAAACATACCGGTACGGTCAAACTTTGCGACGCGGACGGCGCGGAGTACGAATATTCTTGTTTTCGTTCCGATCGATACGTACGCGGAACGCACGTTCCCGTAGAGATTTTTTTCACGGACGACATCGTATCCGATGCAAAGCGACGGGATTTCACGGCGAACGCCGTCTATTACGACGTCAAAAACGAGCAATACATCGATCCGCTGAACGGTATCTCTGCCGTTTCCGAACGGCGTTTGACGACGGTTGCTCCCTCCGAAAAAGTATTCGGAGAGGACGGATTGCGTCTGATGCGCCTTGCCAGACAAGCCGCGCAACTGGGGTTTGCTCCCGACGAGGAATGCATGGACGGCGCACGTGAAAACGCTTCGCTCATTCAAGATATTTCCCCGGAGCGTATTTACGCGGAACTGAACACGTTGTTGCTCGCCGATAAGAAATACGGCAATCGAGACGGCGCGTACCAAGGCTTGGAATTGCTCTTGAAAACGGGTGTATTGGACTATATTTTTCCGGAGTTGACGCAGGGCAGGGATTTGAAACAACGTGCGGATTTTCATCGCTACGACGTATTGGAGCATTCGCTCCGCGCCGTCAAATACGCCGATGGGAGCGTTCGACTCGCCGCGCTGTTGCACGACGTCGGAAAGCCGTTTTGTCAGGTTCGCGACGGAAACGTACACGAACACGCCGTCGAGGGGGCAAGAATCGCAAAAGAGATCTTGGAGCGGCTGAAAGCACCGAAGCGTACGACGGAGCGCGTTTGCGCGCTCGTGTCTCTGCACATGTACGATTTCGACTGCCAAACGGGCGAGAATAAACTTCGTCGTTTTTTCGTGTCGCATACCGAACTTTTGGAAGAGTTGCTCTTGTTGAAACAGGCGGATTTTTCCGCTTGTACGGACGATTTGTCCGTTGCACCCACGTGCGTGCGTTGGAGAGCGTTGTTGGCGATGATGCGCGCGGAAGGCGTGCCTTTTTCCTTGAAAGATCTGTCCGTCAACGGCGCGGAGCTTTTGGAAACGGGAATTCTGCCGCAACACATCTCGACGATTCTGCAACGTTTGCTTGCACATACCGCCTTACGACCGCAGGATAACGAAAAAACGCGGCTTTTACGCGTGGCGCAAGGGATCGAAAAGGATATCCTTACGCAATTTTCCGCAAAAGCCACCCTCGATTAAGGGCGGCTTAATGGCGTTCAACGCATACCTGTTATGCCGTTATTACGATATCGAGGTTATAATTTGCTTACGGTGATTCCGTCTTCGATAGACGTTTCATAGAAGCTCGCCCGATAACCGACGGTGTCGTAATACGCCTTCCCGACGTGACGAATAAATCCCTCTACCGCCGTTTTCTTGACGATGGAGATTGTGCAACCGCCGAATCCGGCGCCGATCATTCTCGAACCCAGACAATCGGTTTCTTTTCGAGCAAACTCACTGAGCGTGTCCAGCTCTTTGCCCGTCACTTCGTACAAATCACGCAGGCTGTAGTGGCTCTCGTTTAACAATCTGCCGAGTTCTTCGAGGTCGCCTTTTTTCAGTGCGATCACGGCTTGATTGACGCGGGCGCATTCCATGACGACATGTTCCGCACGTCTTGTCACGACGCCCGATAACAGGTATTTGACTTCGTTAAATTGTTCGGGCGTTACTTCCGCAAGACAGGCTACGTCTATTTTCTGTTGTATGAGTTTGAGCGCGGTTTCCACCTCTTGACGGCGTATGTTGTATTTGCTTTCCACGAGGTTGTGCGGCTTGTTACAGTTTGCCACGACCAAACAATATTCTCTCAGTTGCAGAGGAACGTATTCGTATTGCAAGGTCGAGCAATCGAGCAGAACCGCGTGGTCCTTTTTCCCCATTGCCGAGGCGAATTGGTCCATGATGCCGCAATTTACGCCGGCGTATTGATTTTCCGCTTTTTGTGCGAGAAGCGCGATTTTTACTTTGTCGTAGGGCATTCCTGCATATTCCGTGAGCGCGACCGCCGTTGCGACTTCGATCGCCGCGGACGAGGATAAGCCGCTGCCGAACGGCACGGTGCAATCGTAGTATAAATCGCAGGCAGGGACGGTCAAACCGTCTTTTTGCAGAAAATAAGCGACGCCGGCTTGATAATTGCCGATCGGCAAATGCCGATAGGAATCCAATTTGTCGATTTCCAATTCCACGACGCCTTCGATACCGCGAAACGCCATGCGAATCGTGTTGCCGTCCGTTTTTTTGCCGTATACGTTGCAACGCAGATTGAGTGCGGCAGGAAACACTTTACCTCCGCAATAATCGACGTGTTCGCCGATGACGTTGATGCGTCCGGCGGCTGTAAATAAATCTTCCGCTTTTGCTCCGAAAATTTGTTGAAAACATTCCATCGCTTCGTTTTGTTCCATTGAATTTCTCCTTGTTTGTTATCGATTAAGTGTTAGGCGTGGTATTTTGTTTTGCTTTCTTCTTGGCGGTGTACCAAATTATGAAATAAACGATACTTCCGATTACTAATAAAATCGCCACTAGTTGCGACGGCGTGAGCCATTCGACCACCGTCATTCCTCTGTCGTCGTCGCGGAAAAATTCGATGAAGAATCTCCATACGCCATATACCGCGCCGTAAATCGGCAACAGCGGTACACGCTTTTTTTCCGTTCTGAAAAAGAACAGGCAATACATTGCCAGAGACAATGCGAAGAGGAAGATCGCCTCGAACAATTGTAACGGAACGACTTTTTGACCGTTCATGGTCACGCCGTACCAAGCGTCCGTCGGCATGCCGTAACAGCAACCTGCAAAAAAGCAACCTATACGCCCGAATCCGTGTCCCATCGGAACGACGCAGGCGGCAATGTCTGCCATGTCGGCGAAACGTTTACGCGCTTCGTCGCCGATTTTAAGTAGTTTCGCTCCGCCGAACCAAACGCCTAAAAAGCTCGCTACGCCGAAGATAAAACCGCCGTAGAAAGTCACGCCTGCATCGAACGCTTTGAATACGCCCGTTTTGATCCAATCATAGAATGCCTGAAAAAGTGCCGCGCCCAAAAGGCCGAATGCGATTGCCACCACGGCGGAGACGATGACGATCTTTTGCAACTTTACCGAAAAGCCGCGGCGAATGCCCAGTCTATCCGCAACGAATAGCGCGGACAACATGGCGATAATTAAAAAGATTTCATAAAAACCCATACCGAAAATAACCGCATAGGGATACATAGTTTTTTCCTCTGATCAAGTAGTTACCTATATTATACAACATAGCGGCATTTTTGTCAACGCTACGGCGAATTTTTACACAGATTTTTCACAGATCGAAGCGGAAAAATCTTCAAAAATCACTTGAGAGATGGAATTAGCTCCGAAAAACGGCTACGGAGTCGCCGCTATTATGACGGGAAACGCTTTTGTTCGAGGTGGTTTTCTTCGAAAACGGTATTGCTCACGATATAATCGATTTCGGAAACGGAGCAAAGTTGGTAGGGGGAAGTTTTGCCGAGCTTCGTGTCGTCGCAAAGAAATACTTTGGTTTTGGCGTTGCGAATCATGGCGCGCCGAAGAAAAATTTCCTCTTCGAAACAATCGTAAATTTCGCCGTTTCTATCCATGGATTGCGCCGAGAAGAAAGCGATATCCGCGTGGAAATTGCAGATGGTGTCTTCGGCATATCGCCCGACGAGGACTGCCGAGTTTTGCGTGGAAACCTGTCCGCCCGTGGAATAGGCAGGAATTTGGTTTTTTGCGAGTAATGAAAGGGTGTCGATTCCGTTTGTGACGACGCGGATGTTTTCGAATTCCCGTAAGTATTCGGCGACGCAAAACGCCGAAGTCGAGCCGTCTAAAAAGATAAGGTCGCCGTTTTTAATCAGTTTGATTGCCGATAAAGCGATTTTTTTCTTCTCGAAAGTGTTTTGGTGGATTCGAAAAGTGAAACTCGGCGCGACGTTATTCGTCGGGTTGAGTTTTGCTCCTCCGTGTGTTCGTGTGAGCAATCCCTTGCTCTGTAAACGCTCCAGTATGCGGCGCGCGGTGGACGGACTGATAAAAAGTGCATCGGAAATCTCTTCGACGGATGCGAATTGTTTTTTTTCCAAAAGCTCCAAGACTTGTTTTTCTTTAAGTTCTTTCATGCTTTTCTCCCTATTGTTTTTTTGCTTAAAACGAGCAAAAATAATGCGCGTTTTCCATTTTGAACGAGCAAAACGGATATTTGCGAAATGTATTATGACTATTTTCGCCGTTTATAGTATAATAAATAAAAACGAAAAAGTCAACGAAGAATCGTGACGGAGAAGAAAAAATGTTAGATGTAATCATAATCGGCGGAGGCGTGGTCGGCGGTTTGGTCTTGCGAGAGTTGAGCAAGTACACGTTGAAGGTCGCGCTGTTGGAAAAGGAAGAGGACGTGTGTATGGGGGCGAGTAAGGCGAACAGTGGCATCGTGCACGCCGGGTTCGACGCCGAACCCGGTTCTTTGAAAGCGAAGTTCAATGTGCTCGGAAATAAGGCGATGCCAGTGCTTTGCGCGGAGTTAGGCGTGAAATATCGGAATAACGGCTCCTTAGTCGCGGCGTTTACCGAAGAAGAAGTACAGACGTTGCACGCACTGAAATCGCGCGGCGAATGCAACGGTGTATTGAACTTGGAGATTCTCGATCGAGAGAGTCTTCGTCGGATAGAACCGAATATTTCCGACGAGGCGTTGGCGGCGTTGTACGCGCCGTCTGGCGGTATCGTTTGTCCGTACGAACTGACGATTGCTGCCATCGGAAACGCTATGGACAACGGCGCGGAATTGTATACGGAGTTTGAAGCGATTTCGATCGTCAAGAAAGACGACGTCTTCGTCGTAAAGTCAGCCGACGGCAGACAGATTACAGGCAAAACGGTCGTCAATTGCGCCGGTTTGGCGAGCGGAAAGATTGCTTCGCTCGTCGGAGATAGCATTCCCGTAAAGGGCAGAAAGGGCGAATATATTTTGCTCGACAGAGAATGCGGAGATTTCGTTCGGCATACTTTGTTTTTTACGCCGACGAAGCTCGGGAAAGGCATTTTGGTGACACAGACGGCGGATGACAATATTTTGTTGGGACCGACGGCGGAGGAAGGCGTCGAAGGTACGGCGACGAGTGCGGACGGGTTGGCATTCGTGATCGAAAAGGCGAGAAAAATGTGTAAAGATGTTCCGTTATATAATACGATTACGTCGTTTGCAGGCGTGCGCGCTTATTCGGAAAAGCACGATTTCATTATAGAGGAAAGCCGAAGTACGCCCGGGATAATTCATTGCGCCGGAATAGAATCGCCCGGATTGACGGCTTCTCCTGCTATTGCGGAATATGTGGTAAAGACGCTGATCGGCGGCATATTGCCGCTTCGGAAAAAAGAACGTTTTAACGGAAGACGTACGCCCGATTACTTTTTTAAGAATCTATCCGTCGAGGAAAAGAACGCACTGATCGAGCGCGATCCGTCTTACGGAAAGATCGTTTGTCGTTGCGAACAGATCACCGAAGGGGAGATTCGTCGCGCGATTCGGGAAAATCCGCCGGCGAAAGACGTTGACGGCGTAAAACGCCGTACTCGCGCCGGAATGGGCAGGTGTCAGGGAGGTTTTTGCCAGTCTTACGTGGCGGAATTGTTGGCGGAAGAACGAAAAATACGCTTGGACGAAGTGACGAAAAGCGGCAAAGGCGCATATCTGTTGACGGGGGTGACAAAATGAAAACGACATATGATATCGTCATTATCGGCGGAGGACCTGCCGGGCTCGCGGCGGCGGTGGCAGCTTATGACGGCGGCGTAAAAGATATTCTGATTTTGGAGCGAGCGGAAAAACTCGGCGGAATTCTCAATCAATGCATACATAACGGGTTCGGTTTGACGCGATTCAAAGAAAGCTTGTCGGGACCCGAATACGCGGCTCGTTTCGTGAAGGAAGTGCGGGAGAGAAACATCGAGGTGTGGTTGCAAACGACGGTGCTTTCGCTTACGAAAGAAAAAACCGTAACGGTGATAAACGCCGAGAGGGGCGTGACGGAGTTGCGTGCACGTTCGGTGATTCTTGCAATGGGATGCAGAGAACGCAGTCGCGGCGCGTTGAACGTAGCCGGCACGCGTCCTGCCGGAATCTATTCGGCGGGGACGGCGCAAAAATACGTAAATACCAAAGGCTATATGCCCGGGAAACACGTCGTTATCTTAGGCTCGGGAGATATAGGCTTGATTATGGCGCGGCGCATGACGCTGGAAGGAGCGAAAGTGCTCGCCGTATGCGAGATTATGTCGCATTCGAGCGGCTTAAAACGCAACATTGCGCAGTGTTTGGACGATTTCGAAATTCCGTTGTATCTGAATCATACGATTACAAAGATCGAGGGAAAAGAACGCGTGACGGGCGTGGTGGTTTCGCAGGTAGACGAAAATAAGCGTCCGATTGTCGGGACGGAAAAACGTTTCGATTGCGACACCGTGCTCTTTTCGGTGGGATTGATTCCCGAAAACGAGCTTACGAAGGGGGCAGGTATTCGTTTATCGCCCAAAACGCGCGGCGCGGAGGTCAGTCAGACTCGGGAAACGTCCGCGGACGGAATTTTTGCCTGCGGCAACGTATTGCAGGTGCACGATTTGGTAGATTTCGTGTCCGAAGAGGCAGAGGTGGCAGGCAGGTATGCGGCAAAATACGTTTTAGAGGGCGTTTCGGAAAAGGAATATCTGGAGCTTTCTAACGGGAAAAACGTGACGTACGTATGTCCGCAACGGATCGATAAAAAGCGCGAGGGTGACGCAAAATTGTTCTTCCGAGTGAACGATACGTATCGTGATTGTACGATCACGGCGAAATGCGGAGAGCGCGTGCTGGTAAAAAAGAAGAAAAAAATCGTCGTGCCGGGGGAAATGGAAACGTTATTATTGCCGCAGAGCCGTATTGCCGATGCAGACGGAAACATCGAAGTGACATTGGAGGCCGGAGTATGACAAAAACGTTGATTTGTATCGAATGCCCTATCGGTTGTGAGATAGAGGTTTGTTTGGAGAACGGGGCGGTGGAGTCCGTTTGCGGCAACGGTTGTCCGCGCGGAAAAGCGTACGCGGAGTCGGAGGTCGTTTGTCCGAAACGGGTGATCACGTCCACTGTTCGCGCGGAGAACGGGGAAATGGTTCCCGTAAAGACGGATAGACCGGTGCGAAAAGCGGCGACTTTCGAGGTCATGCGGAAGATCAACGCTTGTACGTGCAAAATGCCCGTTCGCTCCGGCGAAATCTTGATAAAAAACATTTGCGACGACGCGAATTTGGTCGTAACGGGGAATTATTGAAATGAAAAAAGCAGATTATTACGGAAAAGACGCTTCCGTCTTGCAGACGAAAAAACTCTTTTTATTGGATATGGACGGAACGGTGTATTTGGGCGAGCAACTCTTCGACGGTGTTCGGGAATTCTTACAAAAAATCGAAAAGGACGGGGGCAGGTACGTGTTCATCACCAACAACGCCTCGAAATCCGTGGACGATTACGTGAAAAAAATGCATCAATTGGGTTTGGAAAATATCACGAAAGAGCATTTTTTTACTTCCGCGCAGGCGGCGGTGGCGTTGATGAAAGAAAAATACGCCGAGGCTTTGATCTATTTGCAGGGTACGCGGTCGTTTTATGAGGAATGCAAAAACGGCGGCTTGCGTATCACGACGGAGTACACGGACGCGGCGGACGTCGTTCTGGTCGGGTTCGACCCCGAATTTACGGGCGAGAAAGTGGAGACGACGTGCAAAATGCTGACGAAACATGCATTGCCGTATTATGCGACCAATCCCGATTGGGTTTGTCCCGTGGAATTCGGATATATTCCCGATTGCGGATCGATGTGTCAAAGTTATGAGCGTGCAACGGGGAAAACTCCGATCTTTATCGGAAAACCGCAACCGACGATGATTTTCTCCGTCATGAAACGTTTCGGCGTTTCGGCTCGCGATACGGTGGTGATCGGCGATCGATTGTATACGGACGTAGCGTCGGGAAATAATGCCGACGTGGATACCGTGTGCGTGTTAAGCGGCGAAGCGACGCTTGACGATATCGCGAAGGCGACGAAGAACGAAAAACCGACATTCGTGTTTGAACATATAAAAAATATTTTTTAGGAGGACCTTTTTATGAATATTTACATTGAATATAAGCATGAAACGGGTTTCGATGGATTTTTCCATCGTATTGCAGGGAAAAAACTTTCCGTTTTGTACGACGTACATACTAAGCCTTACGCGGAGGCATTGCTGACAAGCATGACGGCGTATACGGACCATATCGTTCGGGTAGAGTATCCGGACGAGGAATTGTTGCCGACGGAAGAGAAGTGCGAGCAAGCCTATGTGCTCTCCGCAGGGTGCGATTACGTGTTAGCGGTCGGGAGCGGAACGCTCAACGATATGGCGAAATACGTTTCCACACGGTTAAACGTTCCCTGCGGCGTGTTGGCGACGGCGGCAAGCATGGACGGGTATTGCTCCAAGGGGGCGGCGTTGATGCGGAACGGCTACAAAGTGACGGACACCGTGCATGCTCCGCAGGACATTTTGATCGATTTGGAGATCATTCGCAATGCGCCGAAGATCATGACTGCGGCGGGTTTCGGAGATATTCTCGGTAAATATACCTGTTTAACGGATTGGCAATTGTCGAATATTCTCAACGGAGAAGAAATCCATGAAAAAGCCTATACGATGATGAAGGACGCGGTTGCGGCTTGCGTAGACGCGTACGACGGGTTGACTCGTTATGAGGACGAGGCGGTCGGAAAATTGATGAACGCGTTGATTATGGCAGGGTTGTCCATGGCGGAGTGCGGCAATTCTCGTCCGGCGAGCGGTAGCGAACATCACCAATCGCATTTTTTGGAAATGGATTTTGCTCGTCGCGGCGAGAAAATTCCCATGCACGGCATCAAGGTCGGCATCGGTACGTTGGTTGCGATCGAGTTATATAATTACGTGAAAGAGAGCCGAATCTCCTTTGACGGCGCGGAAAAGGTGTATAAACTCGTCGAAAATCTGCCGAGCGTCGAGGAAGTTAAGGCGATGTTGGAGGGAATGGGTTGCCCTACGCGTTTTTCGGAAATCGGCGTGCGCCGAGAAACGATGGAAGAAATGCTTGAGAAAGCGTACACGGTGCGCGATCGGTATACGATATTGACATTTATACACGATTTCGGTTTAACGGAAAACGTGAAGTCGAGGATTACGGATAAATATTATTGATTGGCGGTTTAGACTCGGTATTTGCTCATTTTTCGCGCGATTCGGCGCGGTCGGTTCGGGCAATTATGGCGAAGCGGAAAGGAAATTTAAAAAAATTTTTTCATTTATACCATCAAATTGTTGACAGAAAAGGAAAGAAGTGTTAAAATTTAAGTTGCGAACTCAATTGAATTAACATGCGTGGAAAATTCTACTTTGAGCATCAGTGTACTTTATTTGCTATAAAATCTTTCACGTAATGATTTAATTGAGTGTCGCAACCGAGCGATAAATGTCACTATGCTTGCCGTTTATCGTAAGGTAGACGGCATTTTTTTATTTACACAATCATATGCAAAAAAATTTCGGCATATGAAAATACACGAAGAAGGAGGTTTTGTAAATGAAAAAAGCAAAAAAACTTTTGGTGGGGGCGTTGGCTTTAATGACGCTTTCGGTAGGCTTTACGGCATGTGAACTCCCGAGCTTAGGCACGAGCGACGGCGTGGATGCGAGCAATTCGGCTTGGAACGGCGACGGGTCTTTGACACCGGAAGAGATTATCACGGTGAACTTGATCTACGCGCAGGCGCAAGAGCTCGGCTTTGAGGGAACGTTGGAGCAGTTTTTGGCGATTTGCAAGGGCGCGAAAGGCGACAAGGGTGACCAAGGCGCGAAAGGCGATAAAGGTGACCAAGGCGAAAAAGGCGACCAAGGCGAAGCGGGTGAAGACGGCGAGGACGGCGTTGGTATTGCCGGCGTTCGTTTGGACGAAAACGGTCATTTGATCGTTAGGTTTACCGACGGTGCAACGGCGGATCTTGGCTCCATGAAAGGCGACCAAGGCGAAAAGGGCGACCAAGGCGAAAAGGGTGATCAAGGCGAAAAGGGCGACCAAGGCGAAAAGGGCGACCAAGGCGAAAAGGG
>CAYZOF010000036.1:0-18411 GCA_964479935.1 uncultured Clostridia bacterium
TGATTTATTTCGCTTGCAAACGTGAGCGTATTATAGCATACATTTTTTCTTTGTCTATAGCCTGCTGCCGCTTTTTTTCTTAGTATAAGTAATTTGTATAGATAAAAAAATCGACAAATTCTTGTCGATTTTTTTCGATTTACTGGTGGAGACAACAGGACTTGAACCTGTGACCTCTCGCATGTGAAGCGAGCGCTCTAACCAACTGAGACTATGCCTCCGTATTTATTATCCATATTATAGCACGCCGAACGGTCAGTGTCAATTCTTTTTGGGCATTTTTGAAATTTTACAAAAAAATTTTTCCGTTTCGGATTATTTTTTTTAATTTCGGGGTAAAAATATTTGTCTTTTTGGGCATTTTAAGTTACAATTCGTATACAGTAAACGATTAATGTCTTAAAGTGTTCTTACGAACTTCGTAATGACAACTATGCGTCTTGAGAGCGAATACTTTCAAGACGTTCTTTTTTTCGAGGAGTAACTGATCGCGGAAGAGGCTCTTCGAGTCGTTAAAAATTCGCTTTTTCGATGAAAACTTTCTCGAAATAGAAAATTGGCAGAATATTGCAACACATTGGTCGGATTTTTAAATGTATTTCCCATTGACAAATCAGAAAAATGTGATAAAATATAAATACGAAACCTTTTAGGGGGGAAAATCTCTATATGAAAGATTCAATCAAAAAAATTTTTGTATCGCTGTTGGCGGTTTGTGCGCTGGGGACGGCTGTCGGGTGTTCGTTTTTGCCGTCGGGTGACGATTCGTCCGTTTCGGCGTCTTATTCCGACAGCGAGTCGTCTTCGAACAGTGCGGAAACGACCGAATTGCGTTTGAGCGTGTCGAAGTTCGAGGGCGAAGTGTCGTTGGTGGATCCGTCCGTGACGGCTTGGTTGAACGGCGACGAGAACGTTTTGATAAGCGAGGCTGTCTCGGCGAGCGTTTCCGACCGTGGCGTGCCCGTGACGATCGGGTACGAAGTGGAGAACTTGACGGGCAAGACCGTGCGATCCGTTTCCGTCCAAGTCGCAAAGAAAGACGACGACCTTGCCATGGCGGATAAGGTGAAAATCGCCAAAAACAAGACGAGTGCGGAGATTTATAATTTGCTTCCGAATACGGAATATCGATTCTCCGTGACGGTGACGTTTTCCGACGATACGGAGCTGACGGAATACGGCGCGTTTACGACGGCGGCCGGGGTGCGGTTCATTTATGCGCAAAACGGCATCAATATGCGCGAGGTCGGCGGTTGGAAAACCGAGGACGGAAAAACGATCAAACGCGGCATGGTGTTCCGCGGAGGCGAGTTGGACGGCAAAGTAGAGAGCTCGTTTGCGTTGAATTATAAAGGCATCGTCACGATGCACGATACGTTGGGGATTCAATACGATATGGATCTTCGTTCGGCGTCGGGCGACACGAGTACGACTAGCGTGATCGGCGAGGACGTCCCGAAAAAGTATTACGATTCGGTCTATTATCAATCGGCAACGACGACGAATGCCGGTTTGGCGAAATTGAAAGAAATCTTCACGGATCTTGCAAAACCCGAAAATTATCCCGTGTATATCCATTGTACGTACGGAACGGACCGCACGGGTACGATCCTTGCGATTTTGGAAGGATTGTTGGGAATGAGCAAAGCCGATATCACGAGGGAGTATGAGCTGACGTACCTGTATTTCCCTCACGTGAACCGCAATTACGGCAATGCGAACGGCGAAACGTTTTTGAAATTGTTGGAGTCGATCGAGAACGCCGAGGGAGCGACGTTTGCGGAAAAGACGGCGAATATCTTGCTGACGGCAGGCGTCTCGCAGGAGCAAATCGATACGATCCGCGCGACGTTGTTGCAGGCGTAAGGCGACGGAAGCAGGTGAAAATTTCACCCCCATGGGGGTGTTTGCGATGTCTATCGCAAACAAAAGTATTTAACAGGGAAAGAATTATTATAAAACGGAGGACTTTTATACTATGAAAAAGACAAAGAAAGCCGTATTGTCTGCGATTTTCGCGGTCGTATTCTGTATCTGCATGCTGTTCGGCGTGCGTGTATCGTTTACGACGGCAAATGCGGAAGGTACGGAAGTATCTATTACCGGTGATAAATTGAGCGTTTACGTTTGGAACAATAATCCTTGGCGTGTTAACCTCACTATGGACGGAAGCGACTGGACGGAAGCACCTGATACTAATGTTCATTTGAAAGAGAATGAGTATGTGAAAAATTGGGAAGTTTTGACAGGTACGTATTACAGCTTGGATGTATATTTCAATTTATATGGACAGCGTTCAGGCAGTATGACGATAGTAGTTTTTGACGCGACGGAGATTTCCTTTGCGAAAGGTACGAAATTCCCTTCGTATGCGTATACGCAGAGCGGCGAGGGCGACGTGTACGTGCTCAGCCAAGCGGTGACGTTTACAAAGCAAGAAGACGGCACGTGGAGCCGTACCGTGACGGTGGAAACCACGACGGTTGAGGTAGACGCAACGATCACGGACGTGAATGCCGGTTGGTGGGAAGAAGACAATAACGCTTATTGGTTGAACATTTCGCTCGGTGGGAAAAATATATTGCCGAAAGAAGGCGGTGCTGCATACTACATAAACAACAACGCCACGCAAAACGGAGTAGACTTTGCGGAATATATTTACATCAACGGCGTTTCCGTGCGTTCGGCTTTGACGGCGAATAAGAACGGTGAAACGAACTATGTCGGGAAGGATTTTCCGCTTTCGATGGGTGGAGAATATGCGCCTGTTTCGATTTATAATAACGGAACGCAGTTGCAAGTCAAAATCATGAAGGAGTACGTCAACAGCGAAAAGAAATTTTCTATTTGCTTAAAGTCCGGCTTCGAATGGGAAAATACCGACGGGGAAAAACTCGTTTTGAAAGCAGACGTCTATTATGCGTATAACAGAGACGGGGAACTCGAAAAGGATTATAAAGAAGTCGATTTGACGGATTCCGTAACTTTGACGGAAAATCAAGATTACAGAACCGATCATAACGTAACGCATTTGACGCTTTCGTTTGGCGGTAAGAATTTGTTGCCGAAAGATGGTGGTGCGGCGTATTACGTAAACGACCATGCAACGCAAAACGGCATGGACTGGGCGGAATATTTGTATATCAACGACGTTTCCGTACGTTCGGTTCTGTCGGAAAATAGTAGTAATACTTATAAGCACGAGAAGTTGTTCCCGTTGACCATGGGAGGGCAGTATGCGCCGATTTCCGTGTACGTAGACCAAACGCAGATTTTTATCGCCATTATGCAAGAGTACGCGGATTTCGAAAGCTTTACACTGACGTTGAAGAAAGACTTCTTGTGGGAAAACACGGACGGGGAGCTTTTGACGGTGGCGAAGGATATTACCTTCCGCTATGAGAGCGGTCATTTGCTCCGCGACGATAAACAGGTCGTGTTGACCGTCAATTCCAGCGGGACGTCGCAGACGTTGGTTTGCGAGAAAAACAGCACGGTGGATTTGAGCAAGGTCACGGACGGCGACAAAGCGTTGCTCGGCGTGTTGCAGGACGGAAAGTTGTACCCTGCAAAAACGTATACCGTAGGGGAAAGCTCCGCGTCGGTAGACATTGCCTTTGCAGACTTTGCTTTGGCAAACGGTGCTTCTATCCGTGCCATCGGCAATTCGGGTATCCGTTTCACCTATCAATTGGCGCAGGCGGATTACGATGCGTATAAAGACTGTATTACGGAACTCGGTATCATGTTGCTCCCTACCGACACGTTGGGCGACACCGCGTTTACGTTGGATAACTTTACGATAGGGACGAACATCGTCGTCGGCTCGACCGGTAAGACGAAGCAATTGCTTAACGCAACGTCGGGCATGTACGAATACATTCTTCGTCTTACGAATCTGAAAGAGACAAATTACGCAAGGGCGTTCTCCGCGAGAGGGTATATGAAAGTGACTTACGCAGACGGAACGACGGCGTACGTTTATACTCCCTATACGGAAGAAAACAACAGCCGTTCGATTGCGGAAGTGGCGCAACGTTGCGCGGATAACGTCAACGGACGGGGCGAATATTATTCGATGTCCGACGACGCGAAAGCAAATATTGACAACTATATTTCCGTCGGCGAGGCACAGCCTCGGCAGAACTACGAGATTGAAGTGTCTGCATTGACGGTTGACGCGATCAAGGCGGCGTATACGAAGGCTTTGGCTTTGACGGACGCGCAGTTGAAAGGCTACGGCGACGTCGTGATTCAATTGCCGAGCGGCACGTTGGAATTGACGGAAACGCTGCAGTTCGAGGGCGGCAGAGTACACGGCAGAGAGATTCGTTTCGTCGGCAATAACACGACGATTTCCGGCGGTAAAACATTGAGCGGCTTGACTTGGTCGGTATACGATAGCTCGAAAGGCATTTACAGTGCAAACGCGGGCAGCTTCGAGGCGATTCGTCAATTGTACGTGGACGGAAAGCCGGCGACGCTCGCACGGACGAACACCGTGTCGGCGACAAGAGATAAAACGACCAGTACGACGTTTAAGGTGAAGCAGTCCGAGTTGAGCGGCTTGACCGTGGACGGCAGTATGGAAATTTCCTCTTTGGAGAAATGGGCGCAGAGTTACGCCGTCGTGGGTAGTGTAGCGACAAGCTCTGTATTCGTGACGAAATATTACAATTTTACGTTGACGGACGAATCGAGTTACGTATACAGTACGGCAGAAGGGTATATGACGACGTCTCCTACGATCTTTTTGCAGAACAATTTGAACTTCTTGGACGAAGCCAACGAATTCTATTACGATTCGACGAGCGGTACGCTCTATTATAAGCCGAATGACGGTGCAAATATCAGTGAATTGACGTTTACCGTTCCCGTAACGGAGAAACTGTTGACGACGCAGGGTATGGTGAAAGACGTTGCGTTTGAGGACATTACGTTTGCATATTCCGCTTTCAATGCTCCTGCGACGTATGGTTATCGCGAAACGCAAGGGGGCTTGTATAAAACCCAAAACGGCAGTTACAGTTTGTTGCCTTGCGCAGTGGTGGTGGATTCTTATAACGTACGTATGGAAAATTGTACCGTTACCTGTGTCGGCGCAAACGGTATCGGCGTGGAACGCGGCGCGAAGAATACTGTTTTGAACCGCAATACGTTCTCGTATACGGCAGGTTCGGCAATGCGCGTAGGGGATTGCAACGACTGGGATTCCGTGCTCCCTACGAATATTACGCTCACGAATAACACGGTGGAGCATTTCGGTTTGGTTTACGGCGGCGCACCCGGGATCATGGTCGGTTACGCCGACACGGTGACGATTTCGCAGAATACGATTTCGGACGGTTGCTATTCGGGCATTTCCGCAGGCTACGGCTGGACGAACAATGCAAACTCGCAACACAGAAATTATACGATCACGTATAATCGAATTTCCAACGTCATGAACAGCGAATTGCACGATGGCGGAGGTATTTACGTGATGGGTACGTTTGTTGCGACGACGAGCAATTTGATCGCCAACAACTATGTAGAGATGGGCAGCAACTGTATCGCGGCAATTTATCTGGACGAGGGTTCTTCCTATTACACGGTGAAAGATAACGTACTCGTTATGAACGTGAAATCGGAAGAAAGTGCTGCGATTTTCCTGCATAACAACGTTCAAAGTAGCAATAAAGCCAACGGTATGCGAGAAATCACGGTGACGGGGAACTATTTGAAAGACAATAACGGTTCCAACAGCGCGTGCAAATATAAGTACGCGATAGACGGTAGTAGCAGCAGTGGTACGTATACGTATCTTAGTGAAATTGTTTACAGCAATCCGACGAATACGTGGAACGACTCGATTTGCAACACGATTCAGACGCAGAGCGGTGTGGTAACGCGATAAAAGGAGGTAAAAAATGGTTAAGTATCAAACGGTAGAAATCGAAGTGTTACGGATCGATGACGAGGATATCCTTACGGGCAGTGTAGAGAGCAACGAGGAGACGACTTCTGATATCTTCTTCGGTTAATAGCAAACATAGGTGTAATTATGACGAATAAAGAATGGTTTAAGCAAGCCAAATACGGAATGTTCGTGCATTTCGGCTTATATTCCGTATTGGGCGGCGAATACAAAGGCAAGCGTATGGGCAGTACGATAGGGGAATGGGCGCAAGCCTATTTCCGTATCCCCAACGCGGAGTACGAACAGCTGGTAAAGGCGTTCAACCCGATTTTCTTTAACGCGGACGAATGGGTTTCCATTGCGCAGGACAGCGGTATGAATTATATGGCGGTGACGAGCAAGCACCACGAAGGGTTTGCGCTGTTTCACTCCAAGGTGGACAAATTCAACGTCGTGGACGCGACTCCGTTCAAACGGGACATCATTGACGAGCTCGCCAACGCGTGTGCGAAAAAGGGAATGAAGTTCGGATTGTACTATTCGCAGGCACTCGATTGGAGAGAGCGCAACGCAGGCGGCTGGGGCAAGGAATGCGGCTTGAACGTGGACAACATGCCTTGGGGCAACACGTGGGACTTCCCCGACAACGAGGGCAAGGATTACGCCGAAGTTTTCGAAAGGAAGATCAAACCGCAGGTCAAGGAGATTTTGACGAACTACGGCGATTTGTGTTTGATTTGGTTCGATACGCCGCTCACCATCAACGCGGCGCAGTCTTTGGAGCTGTACGAGATGGTGAAGAAGTATCAGCCGAATTGTTTGATCAATTCCCGAATCGGCAACGTCGAGGGGATCAAGTACGATTATACCAGTTGGGGCGACAACGAGATCCCCGAAGAGTATCAGGACGGGAGTTTGTTGTTCGAAACGCCGGCGACGCTCAACGATACGTGGGGGTATAAGCCGTACGATCAAAATTGGAAATCCGCCGAAGAAGTCGCTCGGATAAAAAAACATTTGAACGAGCGGAACGTGAATTATCTCTTGAACGTCGGCCCGGATCCTTTGGGCAGGATTCCTGCACCCAGCGTGGATATTTTGAAAGAGGTTGCGCGGCTCGATAAATGAGGCAATACCGCGCGATAACATACGACGCGATCGCATTGATAGTATGTGGCGTTAGGATAACGAAAAATGCGTTAAAAGGTAGATTATGAAATACGGTTATTATTTGCGTGACGCGGATCAAGCGAAGCAGATCTATTTGAGCGAGGACATTTATATGTCCGAGCAGGCGGAATTTCATGACAGCATCGAGTTTATTTTCGTGTTGGAGGGCGAGATTTATGCCAGCATCGGCGAGCAATCGAGGGTGTTGAGTTCGGGCATGATCTGTTTCGTGAACAGCTACGAAAATCATTGTTACAAACCGTTGACGGAGCGGACGAACGCGTACGTTTTGGTGCTTAGCCGAGAATATACGCGTACGTTTCAGGAACTGTACGACGGAATGTTTTTCAATACGTTTATGGTGAACACGAAATTGAACGAGAGCCTTTTCGCGTTGATGCGGACGTGGATCGAGCTCGAGGAAAAGACGTATTTGAAAAATTATGCCTATACGAATTTGCTGTTTGCGACGCTCATCGACAAATACGGTTTGATTCGGCATAAGCGCATGACGGCGGACGCCGTGGAAAAGCGGATTCTGATGTATATTCATGAGCATTATTTGGAACATATCACGATACAAAGCATGTCGGAGGCGATCGGGTACTCGCCCGATTATTGCGCTCGCATCATGAAAAGAATGAATTACGATTTTAAGACGTACGTGCATTTGTTGCGGTTTCGGAAAGCTCGGGAATTGATGGCGGATTCGACGTTGCAATACACGGTCAAGGAAATCGTTGCGGAATCGGGGTTCGGTACGGTATCTACCTTTTATCGCGCAAAGAGAAAATTGGAAGAAAAAGGACTAATTTAGGAGTGAACATGGAAAAAGTGATTACAGTTTCGATCATAGGCGTGGGGGCGCGCGGCGGCGAGGCGTACGGACGCTATATGTATCGGCTGAAAGATAAATATAAGATTGTCGCTTTGTGCGACGTAAACGAGGAGCGTTTGAAAAAGTACGGAGACGCGTACGAGGTTGCGACGGGGAATCGTTTTACGGACGAGGAGGAGTTTTTCCGAAAACGTAGGAGCGATTTGATTTTGGTCACGACGTCGGATAAGTTGCACGTACGTATGGCGAAAAGGGCTTTGGCACTCGGTTACGACATTTTGTTGGAAAAACCCATTTCCGACGACGCGCAAGAGCTTCGGGAATTGCTGGAAACGGCGAAGAAAACGCAATCGAAAGTTTTGGTCTGTCACGTGTTGCGCTATACGGCGATGATCAAGAAACTGAAGGAAATTTTGGATTCCGGGGCGATCGGAAAATTGATTTCCGTCGACCATACGGAAAACGTCGTGTTTTGGCACGACGCACATTCCTACGTGCGCGGAAACTGGCGGAATCGCGAGATTGCCGCGCCGATGATTATGGCGAAGTGCTGTCATGATCTGGATCTGTTGCAATATTTCGCGGGGAGCCGTTGTCGTTCGATTTCTTCGATGGGGAGTTTGGCATTCTTTAAGAAGGAGAATCAGCCGAAAGGAGCGACGGCGCGTTGCGTGGATTGTCCGTATAAGGAAACCTGTCAATATAGCGCGAAGCGGATCTATATCGACGAGTGGAAAAAGCGCGGTTGTCCTTCGGCGTCTGTACCGCAGATCATGGTGACGGACGTTTTGCCCGTGACGGAAGAGGCGTTGACGGAGGCGATTACCAACGGGAAGTACGGGCGCTGCGCGTTCGATTGCGACAACGACATGGTGGATAATCAAACTTGCATTATGCAATTCGAAAACGGCGTTACGGCGACGTTGAAGATGGAGGCGTTTGTAAAGCGCGGCGGCAGAGACATTCGGTTTTTCGGAACGGAGGGCGAGTTGGATTTGATCGAGAGCGACGATACGATTACGTTACGTCGGTATTTGGAAGAGGACAGAGTTTGGCATATTTCGGATATCGCCGAGGACTTAGAAGGGCAACACGGCGGTGGCGACCACGGCATCATTAACGAGTTGTACGAAATCTTGACCTCGGACAAACCGCAGATCGAAACGGCGTTGGCCGCTTCGGTGGAAAGCCATTATATGGCACTTGCCGCGGAAGAATCCCGTTTGGACGGCGGTCGGTTGGTAGAAATTGCAAAATATAGAAAAGAATAATCGTGAAAGACGAGAGGGATAAATTATGAAGAGAAAAAGACTTGAAATCGCAAGAAACGTCGGTATACTCAGCCTCTTTTGCCTGTTTTTATGCGCGCTGTTTGTCGGCTTCGGGAACATAAGAACGTTCGAACCGAGCTTGGCGGAAGAATCGAAAGAGGCGCGCGTGACTGGTGTTTCGTTCGGGGCGAGCAAATTCAACCTTTTGGTATTTAACCTTTCGGGAACGGATTACCCGACGGTGAGCGGTGCGGACGAAACAACGTTCAATTATGAGGTGTCTTACGATCGATTGACGAGCATTTCCTTTTTTGAAAAAGTAAAAGTGGACGGCAAGACGTTGCAGGAGATTTACAGTGGCGTAGACGGAAACAGCACGAAATACTATATCAATCTTTTCCAGGTTTCCAATACGTTTGCATTACATTTGCCGGGATATTCGGCATCGGCGACACTTTCGGAGATTGTAATCGAGAGCGGTTGTCAATTCCCTGCCTATAACGCGGAGAACGGTTGTTACACCGTTTCGGGCGACGTGCGGTTCGTGAAAGAGGACGGCGTATGGAAGCAAAAGCTGGACTATGTCACGAGCGAGGTTACGGTAAACGGACTAATCTACGGCAACTGGAATTTGAATTATTTGCTCATTACGTTGGACGGAACGGATTATCCTCCGAACGGCGGAGATCCCGATTTGCATAACTATAAAATCGACGAAAGCGTCTTGGCAAGTATGGATTTCTTGGATAAGATCCGTTTGGACGGGTTGACTTTGCGCGAGATCTATGCAAAAAACGCCTCCAATACTTATCGGGATTACGTTTTGAATTTGTTCCAGATGCACGGAACGATCGGGTTCCCGATCCCCGGGTATTACGCGTCGAGCGTGATTAAGGAAATCGTCATAGAAAAGGGGTGTCAATTCCCTTCGTACGAGTATGTGACGAAAGGCGGTACGGCGCGTTGTTTCATGACGACGAAAGAGGTAATCGGCGTCAAGGGCACGGATTCGAGTTATACATTGTTCGAGGCGTGCGACGAGAGTAAACCTGCTGTATTGGACGACAGTATTACGGCGACCGTGACGAGCGAGGGGTATCAATTCGACATTCGTTTGAATCGCACGGGCGAGCAACCTGCCGACGCATACGTGGAGGACTCCGCAGGGGAATACATCTCGATCAACGGCGTGACGTTGGCGGAAATTAACGCGGAAGAGAAATACGCGACCGCGAAATGGCAGTATTTGGGCGGTAGATACTATTTGCAAATCGTTTTATCGGCGAAATACGAAGGCGACGCGGAGATTTTGAACGAGGACTACTATTTCGCGGGGAATTATATTACTTTGGATCAAGTGTTGACTTTACCGAACGGTAAAGCACTGGGAACGAGCTTTATTTTGCACGTATACCGTACCAACAGCATTACGGAAATCGTGGACGAAGATTTGCAAGAAGAAAGCGTTTGCGTGGAAAATATTTCCGCAGGGTACGACGGCAACGGCGACTTCAATATTTGGATTACGTTCAGCGAAGAAATTTCGGCAGGTATGCGCTTGTTTTTGGCAAGCTCCGATAGTTTCGGAAAAACGCAGTTGAAGCCTATGAACAGCCAGTCGATCGTGTACTACGACGACGAGTTGGCGAAGAATTTTATCAGCGGCGGTTATAAGTCCGCATTGCTCGATAAAGTGCTCGTCAACGGCGTTTCGCTCGGCGAATGGTTGGCGTATGATTCCACGCCCGGGTATTTGACGGCGGTCATGGTGCATTACGGACAGGTAACGCAAAAGACGATGTCGATCGTCTGCGATTTGGCAGACGACGGGAGTTGGGCAACAGATATTTTCAACTCGGCTACAGAAGCGTATAAAAACGGCGGATTGACCGTTTCGGTACAGGCAGGTATGCGTTTTCCGACAGGAAAGGTGACGCGCGCGGACGCCGATTATCAATATATCAACGGCGCGTGGAAGAAGAAAACTACCGAATTCGGTGTGTATTACGCAGGGAAAAAAGTGGAAAACGAACGGACGGTGGAATCGGAAATTCGTGCCAATCTCGGCGATATTCACGTGGAAGGGAACGAGTCGTATACCTTCGAGGAAACGCGAACGGGCGACGTAGTGCGTTTTATCGTCAAGGCAAACGGGAAACAAGTCTTTGCTTTTTCCGTCAAGGAAACGATTGAAACCTCGCCTGACGACAAGCAGGGATTCGGGTGTTCGGCAACGGCGCAAAGCTCGTTCGCGATAGGTTTGGCGGCGTTTGCGATCGGAGCGATTGCGCTTATCTGCAAAAGGAGAGAAAACGATGCGTAAGATAAAAACATTAACAGTCTGTATCGCGCTCGCGAGCGTATTCGGTCTTTCGGGATGCGTCGGCAATTCGGCGTATACGCTCGGCGATTATACGTATGAAAAGACGAGTGACGAGTTGTTGACGTTTGAAAGCTCGGACAGCGGTTTGGACTTTTTCTTGAACGATTATTTTAAGCGGCACGTAGGCTACGTGGACGAAGACGGCGTGGATTGGAAAGTGACCAGCGTGAAAGCCGGCGTTAACGCGAGGGATTTTTTCTATCAGGAATGGAACTCGCTGGCTTTCTACTATTTCAACAGTTTCGACGGCTTGGAAACCGATCGCCTGAACGGGATCCGCTCCCGTTTGGCATCCATTCCCGTGGATAATTACGGGAACGTATGGGCGTCGGACGATAACACGCGCGACGCTTTGCAGGATTTGACGAATGCGCAAATTCAGAGTTTGGGTTGGCCTTTCCCTGCCACGACGGCAGAATACACCGGCGGACGCGCGACGAGTTGGGATTTCAACGGGAACGATCAGTCGGATTGGTCGAGCAATATTTCGGCAGTTGTGGAGGTAGGCAGCGGTTTGTTCGCGGGCACGACGGAAACGGAGCAGACGAGTGTGGAATTCGTTTCTCCGTTGTTGGACGGAAAAAACGGCATGTTCCCGATCTATACGCAGTATTGCCCGATTTTGGAACTCGATTTGCGTATGTATACGCAGGATTATAAAAACATCGACGATATCTATATTTGGTATAAAAACGACGCGAGCGAAAGCTGGTCGGAAGAAAAACGCGTTTCCGTAGGGGAAGAAGGCTTCTTAGATTATGCGTTTACGTCGGTATACGAACATATTTTGTATCTGCCGATGTATGCGCAGGACGGTTGGAGTTCGGACGCGAAAAAGACGATTTCGCAGATAAAAGTGGAAGTGAAGGCGAAAGACGGAACGACGCTTTCCGGAAAATTCGGTTTGAATTACGTGCATTCTTCGTTCGATACACGGCATACCAACAACAATACGCTGTTTATCAGCTCGTTGCGGTTGGATTATGATTACACGGGCGATGTGGAGTTTTTGAAAGAGAATATCGTTAAGGCGAGAAAGGCGATGAACTTTTTCATGCAGATGTACGATCCGCAACGGCATTTGAACAATCAGGCGTATTTGTACGGGCATGACGGCGACAAAGGCAGACCGATCGATATGCTTTACCAAAAGGTCGCCAACAGTTTGACGAACGGGTACTGGGACATTATGTTCATGCCGCAGTACGACTTCCAGTCCAACGTATATTTCTACAAAGCTTTGGTCGACATGGCGTATTTGGAAAGCGTCGTCGAACAATGGGACGAGAGTGTGGATAAGTCCCTCTCCACTGTGAAAACGGCGACTCGAAAACAAGGATATTCTACGGCGGACTATACGTATGATTCTAAGAGCTTGCAAGCGATTGCCAACGACGTATTGAGCGCGCTCCGTCAGGAAACGAACGATCAAACGCATACGGGTTTCTTCGATAGGGAAACGGGGCGTTTCATTGCAGGGTATGACGTATACGGAACGAAATACGATTACGGGTATACGGCGTGGAATATGGAAGCGGTCGTCGCAGGCGTCGCTTCGGACGAACAGGCTAAATCCATCATGGATTGGATCAGCGGCAGACGTATCGTGGAATCGGATAGAGGCACGGAGGAGCAGGCAGGCTCGGTCGGAGAAGATATTTACTTCTATGAGCTCGCTCCCAGAACGATCACGAAGAACGAAAAAGGTCTGTATAACGGCGTATACGACGAAATCAACCACGTATACGGTACGCAACAGTGTCAATTCGGCGGCGCGATCATGTATACTTCGTATTACGATTTGCGCGCGAGAATGTCCGTATACGGCGCGGAGGACGCGTTCAGCCGCTTGAAAGGAATTCAAAGCTGGTACGAAAAAGTTTATGCGTATAGCGTGGAAAATAACGTGAAAAAGCAGGATTTCTATTGGGATTATTATGAATCCACCGGCTACACTTCGCAATGCAGTTGGCGTACGGGCGGCGTAGGCGGTACGATCGGTATCGAAGGCGAATTTTTGGAATCGTTATTGCCTGTGGCGGCTGTGCCGTATGCATTCTTCGGGTTGCAGGGCGGCGGCGACGTGTTGACCGTTTCTCCCGAACTTCCGGAGTCGTTATCCTATTGGAAGATGGAGAATTTGGCGTTCAATTTCGTGAAGTACGATTTGACGGCGTTGCATAACGCAATTTCGATCAATTCGGTACGCGGCGACGCAACGGGTTTGCAGGTGCGGTTGGAATTGAGCGAACCGAGTTCGAATTACAGCGTATACGTGAACGGCAGAAAGACGTCGGACTATACGGTGGAAGACGGAAAAGTCATCGTTATCGTACCATTTACGTCGGTAACGGTTGAAGTAAAATAATAAAAATTTTTTCGCGAGGAGGAAAAAATATGAAAATCAAAAAAGCATTATCTTTAGTGGTTGCCGGGCTTTTGCTCGGGCAGACGATGGCGTTGACGGCTTGCGGAGGCGGCGGCGATCCGTTTGAGGATCAGACCGACGTAACAGGAAAATATAACATTACGGTCGGTTATAAAGACAGCGACGGCGGCAAAGTCGTGCTCGACGCATTGAAAAAGAGCTACGAAGCGAAACATTCCGACGTGAATATCAAGCTGAAGAGCTACGGCGATACGTTCGATACGTTTATGAACCAGAACTGGGCAAACCAAAGCAACATTCCCGACGTGCTTTGGATGCCCGATAACGAATTCGCCGGTTGGGCGGCAGGCGGTCACTTCTTGGATTTGAGAAGTTATTACGAATCCGACAGCTCGACGTCGTACAGCCTGTATTACGATTCCATGTTGGATTGCGCTTCCTATTCCGGGGTGTTCAAACCTTTGAGCGAGAACTCCGACGCTCAGTACGGCTTGTACTTTGCGCCCCGTGATTACAATAAAATCGTCATTGCAATCAATAAGGATTTGTTCGACAAGTATCAGATTGCCGTTCCCGATACGACAGACGGTTGGTCGATGGACGATTTCTTTGCGCTCTGTACGGAAATCAATACGAAGATTAAGGAAAAGGTAAACGCAGGCGGAGAAGATGCTTTGGAAGCGAACTCCAATCGCGCGGTATTCTTCCAGCTTTCCAGCGAAGTGGTCTATACGACGATGTTTAACGCAATGGGCAGCGAGGGAATCATCGACGAAAACGGTCAGCTTGTGTTGGATAACGAAACGAACAGCCAAATTTTGGATACGTATTATAACGAATTGACGAACAGCGAGTATAAACTCAGTACCAACGCATCGGACTTCGAGCGCGGACTTTGCTTTATGCGTTGTATCGTGCGTCCCACCGCCGTGGATTTGCAGGAATATCTCGACAATATGGACTTTTTGCCGTTCCCTGCGAAAAAAGCGGACGGAAGCGTTGCGATCGGCGCAGGTTGCTCCGGGTACGGTATTTCCAAAGTACATGCCGACGACGAACAGACGGTAAACGGCGTGACGAAAAAGATGAAGGATCTGGCTTGGGATTTCATTAAGTACGTCATCAGCGAAGAAGGACAGGAGATAGCAGGGGAGACGGGGCTGTCCGTTCCCGTATTGAAATCTTTGTCGGAAAACGGCAAATGGAGAACGGCAATCGGTACGTCGTTGAACCACGACGCGTTCTTGGCAGGCGACGAATTGATTTTGGATACGTATAACGTATTCGATGCGAAACTTCGTAACAAACTCCGTCCTCATATTGTAAGCTTCTTCGATAAGATGTCCAATAAAAATAACGGAAAACCGGAAAACAGAGCGCAGGCTTTGAAAGAATGTAAAGAGCAGTTTGAAGCGGCAAAGCTCTAAGGAGTGAGCATGGAAAGCATGGAATTTACGACGAGAGCCGTCGAGGCAGGTGAAAAGCCTGCCTCGGCAATGCGTCCTAAAAAGTATTCTTTTCGGAAGTTTAAGAAAGACTACGCAGGGATGATTTATGTGTTACCGACCTTGATCGGTATCTTGATTTTTACGTTGATTCCGATGTTGGTATCGCTGAATTACAGCTTTCACGAAATCGACGTAACCAATCAATCGAATCCGATCGGTGCGTTTACGCTTCGGAACTACGCGCGTATTTTTACAAAGAGTTGGGAATATAAAGGGGATTGGATCTCGGTATCAAACTCATTATTTATTACTTTTCGATACGCAGTCGCAACAGTGGCGGTCAGTATGGTCGGTTCGTATGCGCTCGCATTATTTCTGAATAAGGAGTTGAAGGGGATCGGCGCATTCCGCGTGCTTTACTATTTGCCGTGTTTGATCCCTGCGGTCGCAGGTACATTGTTATGGGATAACATTACGGATACAAATTCCGGATATATCAATTTGATCTTGGTACAGCTCGGCTTGCCGAAGTATACGTTTTACGAGGAAGCGAGTACGGTATTCCCTACCATTTTGATGATGGGCGTGTTCGGCTGGGGAGGTAATATGGTGATGTGGTTGGCGCAGATGAAGAATATTCCCCGAGAATACTACGAGGCGGCGGATATCGACGGCGCGAATAAGTTCCGTCAGCTTGTCAATATCACGATTCCAATGACGACGTCTATGGTTTTCTATATTTTGATAACGAGTATCATTAATGCACTACAGGTATTCGGGTCCTATTATCCGTTGATCAACGGGAACAATCGTTCGGAGTTAAACTTTATCGTTATCAAGATTTACGATACGGCATACGTGGAGCACGATTGGGCGTATGCCTGCGCATTGTCGTGGTTGTTGTTTGTAATCATCGGGTTGTTGACGGCTTTGATTTTCAAAACGAGCAAATGGGTATATTACGGTGACGAGAATTGACGGGAAGGAGAAAAAGCAAATGAATATGAAAACATCCACAAAAAAGACGGTGGGGAAGGTTGCTTATTATGCTTGCCTTTGTCTGTTTTCCGTCCTCTTTCTCTTTCCTATCTATTGTATGGTTTTGCAATCGGTTGTACCGGATTCCTATTTTAGCGGAATGCCGACGTTGTTTCCGAAAAGTGTTAATTTCGAACCGTATACGAAGATTTTTAACGACGCGAAGTATTTGTATTATTTCAAAAACACCCTGACCGTGTGTATTTCCAACATTTTGGGCGTATGTATCGGCTCGTCGTTTTGCGCCTATGGTTTGGCGAAAGTGCCGTTCAAAGGCAAGAATATCGTTTTCGGTATTATTTTGGCGACGGTGCTGTTGCCCGGCGTCGTGACGTCCATTCCGTTGTATATCGTATACTCTAAAATCGGGTGGAATACCTCGCTGTTACCGCTCACCGTGCCGATTTGGTTCGGCGGCGGCGCAATGAATATATTTCTTTGTCGGCAATTCGTGAAAGGAATTCCGAATTCTTTCTCCGAAGCGGCGATTTTGGACGGGGCAAGCTCTTTTAAGATTTATTATTCGATTATTTTGCCGTTGATTCGTCCGATTTTGATTTATCTTGCCATTACGACGTTTTTGGGGCAATGGAACGACTTCCAAGGTCCGATGATGTACGTAAAAGATAAGCAATCCAATTGGACGCTGTCTCTGGCGTTGTATCAAAATTTCACCAGCAGAGCCGGCTATCCCAACGTAGATATGGCGGTAGGCGTGTTGATGATGATTCCCGGAGCGATTTTGTTCGGCTTCTTCCAACGCGAGTTGATGGAAGGCGTCACGATGACGGGATTAAAAGGTTAAAAAAGGTCGGCGTTGCCTTAAAAACGCAAATATAAATTTATGAGGTGGACTGAATGAGAAATTCAAAGAAAATGTTGACGGCTTTGCTTGCTTTTGCATTGATTGCAGGGGCAGGCGGTGTGGCTACGATCGGTATGCCGGCGATTCTGCCGACGGCACTTGCCGAAGAAGTTGCGGAAACGATAGACGTTGCCGATTTAGTTTCGATAACAGAAGAAACGAATTATAGAACGGCTTATAACGTTACTGCATTAAAAATTTCTTTTGGTGAGAAAAAGTTATTGCCGAAAGACGGCGGTGTCGCATATTATGTAAACGACAATGCGGCGAAAAACGGTACGGATTTGATGTCGTATATTTATGTCAACGATGTTTCTATGCGTTCGATAGTAGCGGAAAACGCTACGAGCTGTACATATACGCATTCGTCGATATTCCCGATGACGGTGGGCAAGGTGTATGCACCGATATGTTGTTATTGTAATGAGACGTCATTAGACATCAAAATTATGCAGGAGTATGCGGATTTTAAATCCTTTTCGATTACTTTGAAGAGCGGTTTTACGTGGGTAAATTCCGATGATGAAACATTTACGCTTTCCAAAGACGTGACCTACGATTACGAAAGCGGTTCGTTGGATAAAAAAGTAGAACGAAAGGAAGTTTCGCTCGACGGCATTTTCTCGGTCAGAAATACGACGGTTTCGACGGCGGACAGCAAGATCTACACGATCGACGCAAGCACGAACTTCTTTACCGACAATAACTGGTTGATGGACCATTATACCGATTTGCAGGATTATGTTATGGTCAACGGAAAATCCGTTGCGGATATCAACAATAATACGGACGATTCCGCATACGAGTATACGGAATTTCCCGGTTCTTTGGGCAATGCGTTTGCCGTTCCCGTTCGCGTGCATTTCGGCTCTGAAAACGGAACGACTCGAGTGAACGTGTACATCCACAACAGTTATTTGGCGGAAAATCCCGTAGAATCTATCGGCTTGAAGACAGGTTTTTCGACAAAGGACGACGCGAACGTCTACAAAGTAACCGAAGATCAAATTTTCTATGCGCATAACGGAGCGTATTTGCCGAAGTGCTCCGTGACGTTTGACGGCGGCGATCCCGTAACGGCATACATCGGTGCGCCGATTCCTGCGGACG
>CAYZOF010000037.1:0-18281 GCA_964479935.1 uncultured Clostridia bacterium
GGTAAAGTCTAAAATGAAAGGAATCATCGAAGCTATCAACGCTGAAAGCATGAAAACCGAAGTTCCCGCGTTCAATGTCGGTGACACCGTCAAGGTTGGTTACAGAATCATTGAAGGCAACAAGGAAAGAATCCAGAACTTCGAAGGCGTCGTTATCGCAAAGAAGAACGGCGGCGTTTCCGAAACTTTCACCGTTCGCCATATTTCTTATGGCGTAGGCGTAGAAAAGGTGTATCCGCTCCACTCGCCCAAGATCGCGCACATCACGGTCGTTAAGAAGGGTAAAGTTAGAAGAGCGAAACTTTATTATCTGCGCGGCTTGACCGGCAAAGCTGCCAAAGTCAAGGAAAAAATTTAAGTCGGAAAAAAAACCGAAAAGAGTAAACTCGCCCAAAGTCAACGGCGAGTTTATTTTTTACCGTGCGGAGCGGACGCAGTTCGGCGGCGGAGAGGGAAAATTTCGCCCCCGAAGTTCGATTTTACAGAGAAAATTTTCGTTCTGCGAAAAAATATGCAAAATTCGGTTTACTTTTTTTGAATTTTGGGTTACAATAGAGTAGGTTATATATAGTGTAGGCTTTTTAAGCTCGGTCGCACGAGGGAGGAAAATATGATAGCGAAGGTGCAGAGTTACGCATTGTCGGGTTTGGAGGGCGTTTGCGTGACGGTAGAGGCGGACATATCCAAAGGTTTGCCTGCGTACGAGATGGTCGGGTTGCCCGATGCCGCCGTAAAGGAATCCAAAGAACGGGTCAGGAGCGCGTTGAAAAACAGCGCGTTTGAATTTCCTGCCCATAAAATCATCGTCAACCTCGCCCCGGCATACGTGAAAAAAGAAGGCTCCGCATTCGACCTGCCCGTGGCGATCAGTTTGTTGCTCGCATACGGTACATTGTCGGCGGACGTGGACGGGTATATTTTCCTCGGAGAATTGGCGTTGAGCGGCGAGGTACGACCCGTGACGGGGATTTTGCCGTCCATTATTTCCGCGCGCGATAAGGGATTCAAAAAGTTCGTCGTGCCGTACGGAAATCGAAAGGAGGCAGGTTTTATCCGCGGCGTGGAGGTGTTCGCGGCGAAGAATTTGCGCGAAGTGGCGGACCATTTGTCGGGTTTCGCGCCGTTGGCTTCCGTTCCCGTATCTACGTTCGAGGCAAGAAAGTCGGCGGAAAAGACCGCGCACGACCTTTCCTTCGTGAAGGGGCAGGAGATTGCAAAGAGAGCCTTAGAAGTCGCGGTGGCAGGCGGACACAACATATTGTTCGTAGGACCTCCGGGTAGCGGCAAAACGATGTTGGCGCGTGCGCTGCCTTCCGTGTTGCCCGATATGTCGTTCGACGAAGCTCTGGAAATCACGAAAATTCACTCGGTGGCAGGGACTTTGGGCGAAAACGGAATCGTGAGCGAACGCCCGTTCCGCAGTCCGCACCATACGGCGACGACGGTTTCTTTGTGTGGCGGCGGCAATAAAAGCGTGCATCCCGGGGAAATCAGTCTTGCGCACAGCGGCGTGTTGTTTCTGGACGAATTGCCCGAATATAACCGTTCGGCGTTGGAGGCGTTGCGACAACCCTTGGAGGATGGAGTCATCACCATTTCCCGTTCTGGCGGAACGGTGACGTATCCTGCGTCGTTCATGCTCTGTGCGAGTATGAATCCATGTCCCTGCGGACATTACGGCAGTAAAAAGCATCGATGTACTTGTATGCCGAACGATATTCGGCGGTATCGCGCGAAAATTTCCGGACCGTTGCTCGATCGAATCGATATTCAGGTGGAAGTGGACGGCGTGGAGTACGACGCGCTCGTGTCCGAAACGGAAGAAGAGAGCAGCGCGGAGGTGAAACGTCGCGCGGACGAAGCGAGACGCATTCAAAGAGCGCGCTTTGCCGATACCATGGTTAAAACGAACGCGGAAATGAGCGAAAAAGAAACGCGCGTATATTGTCGGTTGACCGACGAATGCGAAGAGGTTTTACGGGAAGCGTTCGAACGGTTGCATTTGTCGGCGCGTGCGCGGTCGCGCATTCTGAAAGTGGCACGTACGATCGCCGATTTGGATTTGTCCGAAAATATCCGTCCGGAGCATTTGTACGAGGCGATTTCTTATAGAACGTACGGCGCGGATAGCGGCGATTTCGATTGACGTACGGCGAAGAATGTCGGCGGTGTCGTTTTGCGAAACGATACCATGTATGCGTTTACGGGCGAAAGAAAGGAGTTCTTATGACTTTATCGGTTTACGTTATTTATCTTGCCGTGTTGTCGTTGATTACGTACGTTGCGTATGTTTCGGATAAGCGGAAAGCAAAAAAAGGGAAGTGGAGAATTCCCGAGGCGACGCTGCTCGGGTTGTCTTTTTTGGGCGGAGCGGTCGGCGGATATTGTGCGATGTTGCACGTTCGACATAAGACGAAACATTGGTATTTTCACGTTGTGCATTGGTTGGGATTGCTTTGGCAGACAGGCTTGCTCGCGTATTTGCTTCGACATCCCGATTGGCTGTTTTAGCGGAGGTACGCGGATGGGAGCGGAATGGAAAAACGCAACGGAGATCTCCGTACGCGATGCGCTGTATCCTGCGCCGTGGAAAGGACTTTCCGACGCGCCGTCGGCGATTTTCGCGGTAGGGAATACCGCGTTGTTGCAAGAACGGCTCTTTACGGTGGTCGGATCGCGCAGGACTCCTGCGAACGCCTTGAAAATCGGGGCGCAGATCGCAAAGGAGCTGTCGAACGCGTTTGCGATCGTTACGGGAACGGCGGACGGAGGCGATGCGGCGGCGATAGAGGGCGCGCTCGCAGGGAGCGGAAAGGTCGTTTGCCTTGTGGCAGGAGGTTTTGCGGCTCTGCCGCAGGGGAATTTGTCGTTCTTGAATCGCGTGGCAGAGCGCGGATTGGTTCTTTCTCCGTATCCGTACGAAACGCCCGTGCGTTCGTTCTCCTATGAGTATCGCAACAAGTTGTTGGCTTCGCTCGGCGAAGGCACTTTGGTGCTTGGCGCGGCGAAAAAGAGCGGCGCGTTGATCACCGCGAAGTATGCGGAACGATTCGAAAAACCGATATTCGCGTTGCCGTATGCACCGGGATCGGCGGCAGGCGAAGGGTGCAACCGCTTGATCAAACAGGGCGGTTATTTAACGGAAAACGTCAAAGACGTGTTGACGGTGTTCGGCATAGAGAAAACGGAGTCGGCGCCGAGTTTGGTTTTGTCGGAAGAGGAACAAAAGATGTACGACGTTTTACGGGAGTTGTCCGAAGGGCATATCGGGGAGATTTCGGCGAAAGCCGGCGTACCCGTCTTTAAGGCGCGTTTCTTATTGTCGGCGTTGGAAGTAAAAGGCTTGACGGTTGCGCTGGGCGGTAATCGTTACGCCGTCCTCAAAGTATAAAAAAATGTAAAGGAAGATAGAATGGATTTAATTATCGTAGAGTCGCCTTCTAAGGCGAAAACAATCTCTAAATACCTCAAAGGCAAGTATCGCGTAGATGCTTCCGCCGGGCATATTCGAGATTTGCCCGTGCATACGCTCGGTGTGGACGTAAAGAATAATTTTGAACCGAAATACGTCAATTCCGAAGGGAAAGAAGACATTATTCGTCGTTTGACGGATGAGACGAAAAAAGCCGATCGCGTTTACCTTGCAACCGACCCTGACCGAGAGGGCGAGGCGATTGCGTGGCACTTGCAGACGGTATTGGGATTGGACGAACAGGGGTTGAATCGTATCGAGTTCAACGAAGTTTCGCAACGCGCCATCGAGGCGGCGTTGAAATCTCCCCGTCAGATCGATTACAATCTCGTAGACGCGCAACAGGCGCGCCGTGTGTTGGACAGACTCGTGGGGTATAAACTGTCTACGCTGCTCAACCATAAAATCGAGGATAAAAACGGCAACGGCAAGCGCACGCTTTCGGGCGGCAGGGTGCAGTCCGTCGCGCTTCGTTTGGTGGTGGAACGGGAACGGGAAATTACGGCGTTCGTACCGCAGGAATATTGGAATTTGACGGCAGAGTTGCAAGATCGACCGAAAAAGTACGCGCCGTTCAAGGCGTTGCTCGAAAAGAAAGGCTCAAAGAAATACAAGCCGTCCTCGGCAGAAGAAACCGCACTCGTATCGGAGGCTTTGGAAAAAGGCAAGTTCGTCGTGTCCAAAGTGCAGAAAAAAATCGCGAAATCGCACGCGCCTGCGCCGTTTACGACCAGCTCTATGCAACAGGACGCTTCGACGAAACTCGGCTTTACGGCACCGGAGACGATGACGTTGGCGCAACATCTGTACGAGGGTATCGAAACGGAGAACGGCGATCATATCGCGTTCATCACTTATATGAGAACGGATTCCGTCCGAGTGTCCAAAGAAGCACAGGAGAAGGCGTTGGAGCGGATCCGCGAGGTGTACGGCGACGAATATGCGCCTGAAAAACCCAACTTCTACGCGTCTAAAAAAGGCGCGCAGGACGCGCACGAGGCGATTCGTCCGAATGATATTACGATGACGCCCGAGAAAGCGAAAAAATTGCTCGATAAAAAGCATTTTTCGTTGTATAAATTGGTTTACGAGCGTTTTCTTGCGTCGCAAATGGCAGAGGCGAAATATAACAGCATGCAGATGGAGATCGACAACAGCGGCTATATTTTCAAGGCGAGCGGCAAGGTGCTGTTGTTTCCCGGGTTCACCGCGGTATATCAGGACGTAAATAACGTCAAGAAAGAGGACGAGGACGAGTTGAACTCCGCAAAGCTTTTGCCCGATTTGAGCGAAGGGGACGAACTCGATCTCGTTAGCATGCAAAAGGAGCAGAGATTTACGAAACCGCCGCTTCGCTACACGGACGCGTCGCTCGTAAAAGCGATGGAGGAAAAGGGAATCGGTCGTCCGTCCACGTATGCGACGATTATTTCCAAACTTATGCAGAAGTACGTGAAAAAAGACGGGAAATATATGGTTCCTTCGCCGATTGCGTACGACGTGGTGGATATGCTCGTGCATTGCTTTACCGACGTTATGGACGTCGGGTTTACGGCAGTCATGGAGACACGCTTGGACGATATCGAAGAGGGCGGTGTGGAATGGCACGCGGTCATCGGGGATTTTTATCCGGGATTCGAGAGCAACTTGCGCAAAGCTTCCGGTTACGGCGACGAGCAGACGGATATTCCTTGCGGGAAATGCGGACATTTGATGATTCGACGTATGGGGAAATTCGGGAAATATCTGGCTTGTTCCAACTATCCGGAATGTCAAAACATCATCAGCGAAACCAAGGAAGAGATATCTTCCGTTCGTTGTCCGAAATGCGGCGAAAATATGGTGGTGAAGAGCGGTAAATTCGGTAGATTTTTGGCTTGTCCGAGCTATCCGGAATGCAAGTCCACCATGTCCATGCCGACGGACGAAGAACCCAAGCTCGCCGGGAAATGTCCGGAGTGCGGAGCTGCCATGACGATCAGAAAATCCAAAAAAGGAAAGACCTATTACAGTTGTTTGGGTTATCCCGATTGCAAGTTTATGAGTTGGGACATTCCCACGGGCGAAAAGTGTCCAGAATGTCAAGCACCGCTCGTGCAGACGGCAAGAGGGAACGTAAAGTGCAGCAATAAGGAGTGTTCGTATAAAATCAAGACGGAAAAACCGGAAAAGACGGAGAAATTATCCGTGCCGACGGACGACGATTTCACGCCTCCTCCTTTAATGGACGAACCCGTGTACGATTTTCCCGACGAGGATTGAGCGGATATGACGAAAGAAGTATTGGTGATCGGCGGTGGTTTAGCCGGGAGCGAAGCGGCGTATTATCTGGCGTCTCGCGGCATAAAGACCACGCTCATGGAAATGAAACCGAAGAAATTTACTCCGGCGCATGAGAGCGTGCATTTTGGAGAGTTGGTTTGTTCCAATTCCTTAAAGAGCAACGACGTATACGCGAACGCTTGCGGATTGCTGAAAGAGGAAATGCGGTTGCTCGGCTCGATGATTATCGAGGCGGCGGACGCTACGAAAGTGCCGGCAGGCGCGGCGTTGGCGGTGGATCGGGAACTTTTTTCCGAATATATTACGAAAAAATTGCAAACTTGTCCGAATTTGACGATCGTTTCCGAGGAAGCGGAAGGACTCCCGAATTTAGAAAAGGACGGGGGCAGGTATGCGATCATTGCTACCGGACCGCTCACTTCGGAGCGTTTGAGCGAAGATATTTTGAAAAAGACGGGCGGCGGCTTGCATTTTTACGACGCTTCCGCGCCGATCGTGTCTGCGGAAAGTATCGATATGTCGTGTGCGTTTACGGGCGATCGGTACGGTAAGGGCACGGGCGATTACATCAATTGTCCTATGTCGAAAGACGAATATTACGCGTTCTTGGACGCGTTGTTGTCGGCGGAGCGCGCCGAGCTGCACGAATTCGAAAAAGACGAAATTTTCGAAGGCTGTATGCCGATCGAGGTGATGGCTTCTCGCGGCAGAGATACGTTGCGGTACGGCACGTTGAAGCCGGTAGGGCTTTTCGACGAGGACGGGAAGCGTCCTTACGCCGTGTTGCAGCTCCGCAAGGAGCAAGCGGAAGGCTTGACGTATAATTTGGTCGGGTTTCAGACGAATTTAAAATTCGGGGAACAGAAACGCGTGTTTTCCATGATCCCTGCATTGAAGAATGCGGACTTTTTGCGGTACGGCGTAATGCACCGCAATACGTATATTCAGTCCCCCGATGTTTTGAATCGCGATTTTTCGTTTAAAAATAACAGGCGGATCTTTTTCGCGGGGCAGATTACGGGCGTGGAAGGGTATGTGGAGAGCGCGGCAAGCGGCTTGTTGGCGGCGATTCATATTGCCGATGAAATTATGGAACGCCCCACCCGTGTATTTGATGAGCGAACCGTTTGCGGCGCGTTGGAAACGCATATTTCCGCGCCGACGAAAGATTTTCAACCGATGAATGCGAATTTCGGGATACTTGCGCCTTTGCCCGTTCGCGTGAAGGACAAGAAAGAGCGGTATAGAATGCTCGCGGAAAGGGCGTTAGATACGATTAAGGAGACAATCAATCATGGAATTTAGAGGAACGACGATTTGCGCGGTAAAGCGTAACGGCGTCACGGCGATCGCCGGAGACGGACAGGTTACGATGGGCGAATCGGTTATATTCAAAAATACAGCGGTAAAAGTACGCCGCATTTTCGGCGGAAAGGTGATTCTTGGATTTGCCGGCTCGGTAACGGACGCATTTGCGTTGACGGAGCGGTTTGAAGGAATGCTCAACAAGTTCGGCGGCAATTTGATGCGTTCGGCGGTGGAGCTCGCGGAGCTTTGGCGCAACGATAAAGTGGGCAGAAAGCTTGACGCGATGATGATCGTGGCGGACGAAAGCACGTTGTTGATTCTTTCGGGAACGGGCGAGGTAATCGAACCGGACGGCGGCGTTTGCGCCATCGGTAGCGGCGGAAATTACGCTTTGGCGGCGGCGCGCGCGCTGTATCAGGAGACGGATTACGACGCGGAAACGATTGCGAAAAAGGCGTTGAAAATCGCTTCGGAAATTTGCGTTTTCACAAACGACAACATTCGTTCGGAAACGGTCGGAAATGCCGTGGACGCATACCTGCCTCCCGTCAAACCCAAAAAAGCGACGCGGAAAAAGGCAAAGGAGGAGTAAGTATGGATTTATCTCCCAAGCAGATAGTGTTTCAATTGGATAAGTATATCATCGGACAAGACGAGGCGAAAAAAGCAGTGGCAATCGCACTGAGAAATCGTTATCGTCGGGCGCAGCTCCCTGCGGAAGTGCGCGAGGAGATCACGCCGAAAAATATCATCATGAAAGGTCCGACGGGGGTTGGAAAAACGGAGATCGCCAGACGTTTGGCGAAACTTGTGAAAGCTCCGTTCGTGAAAGTAGAGGCGACCAAATATACCGAAGTCGGGTACGTCGGGAAAGATGTCGAGGGCATGATTCGTGATTTGGCGGAATGCGCTTATCGGCTCGTTAAGGCGGAAAAAGAAGAGGAAGTCAAAGCCAAGGCTACGTCGGCGGCGGAACGCCGTTTACTCCGTATTTTGTACGAAGCGAAAAAGGACGAAAGAGGGGATTTGACGAAAGAAGCGTTCGAAATACAGCTTTTGGAGAATTTACGACTGGGGCGGTACGATAATTTCCAAGTGGAGATGGAAGTCACGGAAACGATGCAACCTATGGAGCTTGCACCCGGGGCGGCGACGATCTCTATCGGGAGCATTTTCGGGGATATGTTTCCGCAAAGGAAGAAAAAACGTCGATTGACGGTGCAGGAGGCGTTCCGAATCGCGCTCGAGGAGGAATCCGATAAGCTCGTGGACGAGGACGCCATAAAATCGGAGGCGTTGTTCCGCGCGGAAAACGACGGAATCGTATTCATCGACGAAATAGATAAGATTGCCGGGAAAGGCAATCAACACGGCGCGGACGTTTCTCGCGAGGGGGTACAACGGGATATTTTGCCGATTGTGGAAGGCTCGACCGTGGTGACGAAATACGGACCGATTAAGACGGATTTCATACTGTTCATCGCGGCAGGCGCATTCCATGTAGCGGCAATCGAGGATTTGATTCCCGAATTGCAGGGGCGATTCCCCGTCTCCGTAGAGCTGAACAGCTTGACGAAGGAGGATTTCGTAAAAATTCTTACGGAAACGGAAAATTCGCTGACATTCCAATATGCGAAATTGTTGGGTGTGGATAACATCGATTTGCATTTCGGCAAAGACGCGATCGAGCGCATCGCCGAAATTGCCGTAGAGTTGAATTTGACTTCGGAAGATATCGGCGCGCGGCGTTTGCATACGGTCATGGAATATCTGTTGGAGGATATTTCGTTTAATGCCGGCGGTGATTATCCGATGTTCACGTTGCATATCGATCGGAAATACGTGGACGAGCATTTGCAGAAACTGACCGGCGACAGAAATCTTAAAAAATACGTGTTGTAGGACTGAAACAATAAGGAGAAAGAGAGTATGATCAATATTCCGAAAGGCACTAAAGACGTTTTGCCTGCAGATTCTTATAAATGGCAATATGTGGAAAGCATGGCGCGCGACGTTGCGAGATTGTTCAACTTGAAAGAAATTCGCACGCCTGTATTCGAGCATACGGAGCTGTTCCAACGCGGCGTCGGGGATACCAGCGACATCGTCAAGAAAGAAATGTATACCTTTAAGGACAAGGGCGATCGTTCGCTTACGCTCAAACCGGAGGGAACGGCAGGCGTGGGACGCTCGTTTGTGGAAAACAGCATGGGGAATGGCGTTTTGCCGGCAAAAATGTACTACATCACTTCGGCGTTCCGTTATGAAAGACCGCAAGCCGGCAGACTGCGTGAGTTTCACCAGTTCGGCGTGGAGATATTCGGCTCGAAGAGCGCGCAGACGGACGCGGAAGCGATCCTAATGGCAGATACTTTGTTAAAAAGACTGGGTCTCAATGTGAAATTATATATCAATTCGATCGGTTGTCCGACTTGTCGAGCCGCGTTCAATAAAGCGTTGAAAGATTTTTTTGCTCCGAAACTGGACGAACTGTGCTATGATTGCAAATCGCGTTTTGAAAAAAATCCTTTGCGACTTCTCGATTGTAAAGAGGAGAATTGCAAAAAAATCAATGCGAACGCTCCCTCTATTTTGGGGTATTTATGCGACGAGTGTCGCGCGCATTTCGAGGCGGTTCGCGAATGTCTCGAGAGCGTGGGCGTAGCGTATGAAATCGATCCTCGCATTGTACGCGGTTTGGATTATTATACGCGTACGGTATTTGAGTTCGTTTCTACTTCGATCGGCGCGCAGGGCACAGTTTGCGGCGGCGGTAGATACGACGGCTTGATCGAAGAGCTCGGCGGAAATCCGACGCCTGCCGTGGGGTTTGCCGCAGGAATCGAGCGATTGCTCATCGTTATGGAGCAAACGGGCGTAAAAATTCCTTGCGCAGATGTGCCTACCGTATATATAGCAGGCATGGATTCAGATTGTCGCAAAAAAGCCTTTGCCTTGGCAACGGAACTTCGTCGCGCCGGGATTCTTGCGGAAATCGACCACTTGGAGCGGTCCGTAAAGGCGCAATTTAAGTATGCGGATAAAATCGGCGCGAAATACGTGGCGGTTATCGGCGGAAACGAGCTGTCCGAAGGGAGAACGAATATTAAGTGCATGGCAACGGGCGAAAGTGAAAGCGTCGATTTTTCGCAACTGGTCGACTATTTCTCAAATAAATAAGATTAAATATCGATAAAGACGTATATTCAGACTAAATATTATTAAAACTAACATATGGAGAAAAAATTATGGTGAAACATATAACAGGGAAAGAACTGGAAGAATTATTAAAAGGCGAGAAGACGGTGTTTTGCGATTTTTGGGCGACGTGGTGCGGACCTTGCAGAATGCTTGCACCCGTATTCAAAGAGATTGCCGACGCGTATGCCGACAAGGCGGAGTTCGTGAAGATCGACGTGGACGAAGAGAGCGAGGCGGCGAATCGTTATGGTATTTCTTCGATACCCGATATCATCGCATTCAAAGGCGGCGCAGTGGCGGACCATAGTTTGGGGTTCGTTCCGCAAGCCGCGTTGGAAGCTTTTGTGGAAAAAAATTTATAACGGAGTCCGATAAAACCGAAATTTAACGGTTTGAAGCGGCTGTCGTTTTTGCGACAGCCGCTTCGTTTTACTTATTTTTTCTTACGTCCCGTTTTTTTGAAAAAACAGTAGACTTTTTCGTCCGTATAGTGATATAATAAAGACAGGGAATTCGCAAAGGCAGGTTTCCAATTCGATAGTTTCAGGTGTTCGCTCAGACGAAAAACGACATCGGGAGGGTGTTATGAAATTTTTAGGCGTGTTGCAGGTGATTTTGCTCGGTATTATCGAGGGAATCACAGAATGGTTGCCTGTTTCCAGTACGGGACACATGGTTTTGTTCAATCGATTTTTTCCGCAAACGTTATCCGACGCATTTACGAGCATGTTCGAATACGTCGTTCAATTGGCGGCGATTCTTGCCGTCGTGATTTTGTTTTGGAATAAAGTTTTCCCATGGGGAGCAAAACGCACGGATGAAGGCAAATGGAAAATTTATTCGAAATCGAACGTGTGGCAGACTTGGTTTAAGGTCGTCGTGGCTTGTATTCCGGCGGTGTTTGCCGTGGTGGTAGACCAATGGTTCGAGAATGCGGAGGACTATTTGCAGACCGTTATCGTTGCCGCCATGTTAATTCTCTATGGTGTCGTGTTCATTTTGATTGAAAAATATAATAAAAAGCAAGCCGCGATTACGGAACTCGTGCAGATTTCCTACAAATACGCTTTTTTCATCGGATGTTTCCAATTGCTGGCGGCTGTTCCGGGGACGTCGCGCTCGGGAATTACCATTATCGGCGCGCTGTTGTTGGGATTTTCGCGTCCCGTTGCGGCGGAGTTCACGTTTATTTTGGCGATTCCGGTTATGGTCGGCGCGAGTGCCTATAAGCTCTTGAAATTTTTTCTGGAAACGGGAACGATGACAGGCGCGGAGGTCGGTTATCTTGCGATAGGCTCCGTCGTGGCGTTTGTCGTGTCCTTTTTCTGCGTGAAGCTTTTGATGCGCTTCGTGCGCAATCATGATTTCAAAATATTCGGTTGGTATCGAATCGCTTTAGGCGTACTTGTGTTGGCTGCGGTGATCATTCCGCCGATGTTTCAAACGGCGGGCGTCTGACGGGCGTAACGACGGCGATTTTTTACTGCACTTGATTAAAAAGCCGCTCGATAGGTTATATAATAAAAAATACTTTTTTCGGGGAGGTTGTTATGGAATATAAAATTTTATCCAACGGCGTGAAAATGCCGATGCTCGGCTACGGCGTGTACCAAGTGTCTAAGGCAGAGTGCGAGCGTTGCGTTTCGGACTCGCTTTCCGTCGGTTATAGACATATCGACACGGCGCAGAGTTATTTTAACGAAGCGGAAGTCGGCAATGCGATTGCGGCTTCGGGAATTTCTCGCAACGAGATTTTTTTGACGACGAAAGTTTGGATCGAGCACTACGGTTACGAGCCAACGCGTGCTTCCGTTTTGGAATCGTTGCGAAAATTGAAGACGGATTATATCGATTTGGTGTTGTTGCATCAACCGTTTTTCGACGTTTACGGAGCGTGGCGCGCATTGGAAGATTTGTACGACGAAGGCGTTTTGAAGGCGATCGGCGTTAGCAATTTCTATCCCGACCGCTTGGTGGATATTTGCAGTTTTGCTCGGATGAAACCCATGGTGAATCAAGTGGAAACGCATCCGCATAATCAGCAGGAAGAGGCGCGAAAATGGATGCAAAAATACGGTGTTGCGCACGAAGCGTGGGCGCCGTTCGGTGAGGGCCGAGGCGGTTTGTTCGAGGACGAAACGCTTTGCAAAATCGGCAAAAAATACGGAAAAACATCGGCGCAGGTGATGCTCCGTTGGGCATTGCAACGCGACGTGATCGTGATTCCGAAATCCACGCATAAGGAGCGTATGGAAGAGAATTTCCAAGTGTTCGATTTTGCGTTATCGGAAGAGGAGATGAAGCGAATCGCGGCATTGGATAAGCGGCAGAGTTCGTTTTTCTCCCATGCGGACCCGAATATGGTGGAGTGGTTTGCAAAGATGGTCGAGGAGCGGAAGCACAACGACGACCATGCGAAAGAGAAAAAAATTGGTAACAGGAGATAGGCTATGAAAAAGAATTTGAAAGCAAAGGCGTATATGTATCCGCTTCCCGTATTGATTATCGGGACGTATGACGAGAACGGCGTTCCCGACGCGATGAACGCGGCTTGGGGTTCGGTATGCGATACGGCGCAGGTGTCCGTGTGTTTGAGCGCGGAGCATAAGACGATAAAAAATTTATTAAAAACGAAGGCGTTTACGGTAGGAATTGCAGACGTGAAAAACGTTTTGCCTGCAGATTACGTAGGCGTCGTTTCGGCGAATACTTGTCCGAATAAGCTGGAAAAAACCGGTTGGCATCTTACCAAAGGCGAGTTTGTCAACGCTCCCGTGATAGAGGAACTGTCGCTTGTGCTGGAGTGCAAATTCGTCAGTTTTGACGAGGAAACGGGCATTTGCATCGGTGAAGTCGTCAATGTTCGGGCGGACGAGGAAATCCTGAACGCAGACGGAAAAATCGATTTGAATAAGTTCCGTCCGATCTGTTACGACTGCGATACGCACGGATATTATACGCTCGGCGAAAGAGTCGGCAACGCGTTTTCCGACGGACTGAAACTCAAGTAAGGCGGAAAGGGATTTACCGATGAAAATTATTGCAAATAAACAGTTCGAAGAAGAAAGAGCGTTGTACGGTAGTGACGGCGTAACGGTGCGGAATTGCCGATTCGAGGGAGCCGAAGACGGCGAGAGTGCCTTAAAAGAGAGCCGAAATATCGTCGTCGAGGATTGTTTTTGGGACTTGCGTTATCCCTTTTGGCACGATACGAATTTGACGATTCGCGCTACGGAGCTGACGGAAAATTGTCGAGCCGCACTTTGGTATTCGCGCGGAGTAACCATAGAGAATTGCAAATTGCACGGCATTAAGGCTTTGAGAGAATGCGAAAACGTGACCATGCGCGCTTGCGACGTGATTTCGCCCGAATTCGGCTGGTCGGTGCGTAGTATCGATATGTCGGATTGTACCGTACGTGGGGAGTATTTTATGATGCGTTCGGAAAAGCTGACTTTCAAAAACGTCACTTTGGACGGGAAATATTCCTTTCAGTACATAACGAATTCGACTTTCGAAAATTGCACGTTTAAGACGAAGGACGCTTTTTGGCACGCGAAAAACGTATTGGTAAAAAATTGTGTCGTGCAAGGCGAATATTTGGCATGGTATGCGGAAAATATCACCTTCGACCATTGCAAGATTATCGGCACGCAACCGCTTTGTTATTGCAAGAATTTGAGACTGATCGATTGCGAGATGATAGACGCCGACTTGAGCTTTGAAAAATCGGACGTGGAAGCGACCTTGACCGCGCCGATCGTCAGCATTAAGAACCCGACGTCGGGGCGTATTCAAGCACCGTCCGCATCGGAAATCATCATGGACGATCCGCTGGCAAAGTGCCGACTGGAACTCGGAAAATAATCGTTCAACGCGTACACGGGTACGAAAAAACGCCCCGATTGCAAAAATGCAATCGGGGCGTTCTGTTGTTTAAGACAACAAATTTAAGCTTCTTGACGAGGCTTATTTCTCAAATGCTCTTTACGCGCGCTGGTCTTGCCTTCGGGGTCGATGTCGCCGGCTTTGAGCAGTGCGTTTTTCGTGAGCGTCGGACCGATAAGCTCGTAAACGAGTACGGAAAACAGCGTAATGCTGACGACGATGGTGGAGATTTGCGTGCCTGCAAATTCCGACGCGCTCTTGACCATTTCCGCCATACCGAGCGCGACGCCTGCCTGCGGTAACAGCGTGATTCCCAAATGTTTGACGATTTTTTCGTCGCATTTCGCGAGTTTGGAGCTAAAGTACGCGCCGCTGTATTTTCCCGCCGAACGGCTGACGATATAGGCAATGCCGATGATTACGACGGAAAGGCTGGTGAATACGGAAAGGTCGAGTTCCGCACCGCTTGTGACGAAGAACACGACGAAAAGAGGGGCAGTCCAACGGTCGACTCTGTCCATAAGCTCTTCCGAGAAATCGCAGACGTTACAGAAAATTGTGCCGAGCATCATGCAGACGAGCAACGAGGAAAACTTGATTTCTACTTCTCCGAGAGTGATTTCAAGCTCTGCAAGGGCAATCGTCAACAAAACGAAGCCGACGGAAACCGCCAAACGCTTGGAACGCGAGTGGAAAAACCGTTCGCAGAAGCTGAATATATACCCCATTGCCGCGCCGAGCGCGAGCGATCCGACGATTTCGATGATCGGATTGACGAGAATGGATACGATGCTTATCGCGCCAGACATCAACGCCTTTGAAATGCCGAATGAAACGGCGAATACGACGAGTCCGACCGCGTCGTCCAACGCCACGACGGGCAATAAAATGTCGGTGACGGGACCTTTTGCCTTGTATTGCTTAACGACCATTAGAGTAGCCGCAGGAGCGGTTGCGGAAGCGATCGCCCCGAGAATGATAGCCGCTTCGATCGGCAATTTTTCGGGCATGGCGAAATGCAGAGCAATTAGCACGATGTCCACGACGATCGTGGTGATGACGGCTTGCAGAATGCCAACGATGGCGGCTTGCTTGCCGATCTTTTTGATTTGGGTAAGTCGGAACTCGTTGCCGATAGAGAATGCAATAAAGCCGAGTGCGACTTTGCTTAAAACGGCGAAAGAGCGTAAATATTTACTCGTGAATGCGTTGCCTCCGACGGATTCCGCCGTGAACCCGATTCCGTCAATGCCGAGTCTGCCTAAAAGATACGGACCGATTAAGATACCCGTGACGAGATATGCCGTTACGGCAGGAAGATTTGCGAGCTTTGCAAGACGGGACATTAATAATCCGCCGAGCAGAGCGATGGATAAACAAAGCAAAATATCCATAAAAAGACCTCTTTTGTTAAATTTCCAAAACATTATACTACTTCTGTTTCGGAAAAGCAAATAAAAAAACGAGCAAATAGAAAATTTCTCGTAAAAATAAATGGCAAGTTGTATCGGAGAATTTGACATTTTTCGCGGTATGCGGTATAATATAAAGAACGAAGGCAATATTGCACGTAACGTACGCCGCGAAAAGTTGTAGATTTTGTCGATAAATACGTTGTTTTTTGTCAATATAGCGGCGGCGAAAAAATTATGATGTAAGTTACAAAAACGGAAGGAGAAAGCCACCATGTATAAGATCATTCGTAAAAAATCGCTCAATCCGACGGTGACGTTGATGGAAATTTACGCGCCGTTCGTGGCAAAAAAGGCTCGTCCCGGGCAGTTCGTCATTTTACGCGCGGACGAGGACGGGGAGCGCATTCCGCTTACGATCGCGGGGTACGATCCGCTTGCCGGAACGGTGGCGATCATTTTTCAAATCGTCGGCGGCTCGACTATGCGTTTGAATTACAAAAACGAGGGAGACTTTCTTCCCGATTTCGTGGGACCTTTGGGCAAACCGACGCATATAGACGGGTTGAAAAAAGTTTGTGTGGTCGGCGGCGGCGTCGGATGCGCCATCGCATTGCCCGTGGCGAAAGCTCTGCACGCGGCAGGCGCGGAGGTGTCTTCCGTCATCGGGTTCCGCAACCGGGAACTCGTCATTTTGGAAGAGGAGTTCAAGGCTTGTTCGGATCGTTTTTTCATGATGACGGACGACGGTTCGTACGGCAGGCAGGGGAACGTTTGCGTGCCGTTGAAAGAGTTGTTGGACGGTGGTGAGCGATTCGACGAAGTGATTACGATCGGACCGTTGATCATGATGAAATTCGTTTGCGCGACTACGAAAGAGTACGGCGTGAAAACGATTGCGAGCATGAATCCGATCATGATCGACGGCACGGGAATGTGCGGCGGTTGTCGTTTGACGGTCGGCGGCGAAATGAAATTTGCTTGCGTAGACGGACCGGAGTTCGACGGACATTTGATCGATTTCGACGAGGCGATTAGCCGTTCCCGTATGTACGCCGATTTCGAACGGCATGAATACACCGACGCGTGCAATCTTTTTCGACAGGAGGTAAAGTGAGATGGAGTTCAATAAAACCCCCTTGAAAAACGTAATGCCCACGCAAGATCCGACGGTTCGGAACGGAAATTTCGACGAGGTCGCGCTCGGTTACGATGCGGAGACGGCAATCGACGAGGCGAAGCGTTGCATCGGTTGCAAAAATCGTCCTTGTGTTTCGGCTTGTCCCGTCAATATCAAAATTCCCGAATTTATCGCGAAAGCGGCGGAAGGAGATTTTGAAGGCGCGTATCGTATCATCGCGGAAGATTCCTCGTTGCCTGCCGTTTGCGGACGCGTTTGTCCGCAGGAAACGCAGTGCGAGGGAAAATGCACGCGCGGAATCAAGAGCGGATGCGAGTCGGTGGCGATCGGCAGATTGGAGCGTTTCGTCGCAGATTGGCATAATGCGCACGTTACGGAGCGTCCCGTTCCGGCGGCGCAAAACGGGCATAAAGTGGCGGTGATCGGTTCGGGCCCGGCAGGCTTGACCTGCGCCGGAGATTTGGCAAAACTCGGTTATGCCGTGACGGTGTTCGAGGCACTCCACGTGGCAGGCGGCGTGTTGGTATACGGGATTCCCGAATTTCGTTTGCCGAAAGCAATCGTGCGAAAGGAAGTGGAAAACCTGCAGGCGTTGGGCGTGAAAATCGAAACGAACATGGTCATCGGGCGCGTGATCACGATCGAAGAACTGAAGACGGAGTACGGTTTCGACGCGGTGTTTATCGGCAGCGGTGCTGGACTTCCGAAATTTATGAATATTCCCGGAGAGAGCCTGAAAGGCGTGTATTCGGCGAACGAGTTTTTGACTCGGTCGAATTTAATGAAAGCGTATCGGGAGAATAGCCGAACGCCTATTCAACGCGGCAAGTGTGTTGCGGTCGTGGGCGGCGGAAACGTGGCGATGGACGCGGCGCGTACGGCGAAACGACTGGGCGCGGAGGTGCATATCGTCTATCGTAGAGGTGAGGAGGAACTTCCGGCAAGGCGGGAAGAAATCGAGCACGCGAAAGAAGAGGGCGTCATTTTTGATTTGCTCACCAATCCTACGCGCATTTTGGCAACGGAAACGACCGATCCGCGCTCGCCCGATTACGGGTGGGTGCGCGGCATGGAGTGCGTGCGCATGGAGCTCGGCGAACCCGATGATAGCGGTCGGCGTTCCCCGAAAGTCGTGGAGGGAAGCGAGTTCGTTTTGCCCGTAGATTGCGTGATCATGTCGCTCGGTACTTCGCCGAATCCGTTGTTGAAGACGACGACGGAGGGATTGGAGACGCTTCGGCGCGGAGAGATTTCCGTAGACGAAAACGGAAAGACGTCCATTGAGGGCGTATATTGCGGCGGAGACGCGGCGACGGGCGCGGCAACCGTCATTAAGGCGATGGGCGCAGGGAAAACCGCGGCGAAATCTATCGACGAGTATATTCGAAGCAAATAAGCGACGCGGAAAAAAAATGAGAAAAAAGTTTTTTTGGCTCAAAAAGGATTGACAAGAAAAGAAGTATTTGCTATAATATATGCGTTTCTTAAACAGGAGCGCATAAAAACGAGGCGTAGCGCAGTTGGTAGCGCGCAGCGTTCGGGACGCTGAGGTCGTGGGTTCGAACCCCGTCGCCTC
>CAYZOF010000038.1:0-18194 GCA_964479935.1 uncultured Clostridia bacterium
AGGAGTAACATATTATGAAAACCTATATGGCGCACGCCGAAACGGTTGAAAGAAAGTGGTACGTTGTGGACGCTGCGGGGGTACCGCTCGGACGTCTCGCAAGCCGTGTAGCTTCCGTGCTTCGCGGTAAGAACAAACCTACCTTCACTCCCAACGTTGACGGAGGCGATTTCGTTATCGTCATCAATACCGATAAAGTGGTATTGACCGGTAAGAAATTAGAGAACAAGTTTTACAGATACCACACCGGCTACATCGGTGGCTTGAAGGAAATTTCCTACAAGAAAATGATGGCGGAAAAGAGTGACCTTGCCGTATACGAAGCGGTAAAGGGCATGCTTCCCAAAAACAGCCTTGGCAGAACGATGCTGAAAAAGTTGAAAGTTTACAAGGGTGCAGAACACAACCACGCGGCTCAGAAACCCGAAGAACTCAAAGTTGACTAAGGAGAGAAGTGAAAAATGGCAAAAGCAAATTTGAAAAAGAAACTTCAATTCTGGGGGACGGGCAGAAGAAAGAAGGCAATTGCCCGTGTACGTCTTATTCCCGGCGGTAACGGTACGATCGTGATCAACGACCGTGAATTCGAAGATTATTTCCCTCAGGGTACTCTTCAATACATTGTTAAGCAACCCCTCGTTTTGCTCGGAGCAGAGGCAAAATACGATGTCATCGTCAATGTTATCGGTGGCGGTTATACCGGTCAGGCAGGTGCAATCCGTCTCGGCGTTGCTCGCGCATTGCTCGAAGCGGAAGAAAACAGCCGTTCCGCATTGAAAGCGGCAGGCTTCTTGACCAGAGACCCTCGTGCAAAGGAAAGAAAGAAGTACGGCTTGAAGAAAGCTCGTCGTGCCCCTCAGTTCTCGAAGAGATAATTTTCGGAGAACCCGAATCTATACAAAAAATTACCGAGCTGTTTTCCGCTCGGTTTTTTTTGTGGAAAAAACCTTTACTATTCCATCAAAATATGCTATAATTAAAAAAAGTCGAGAATAACTGAGTAAAAAGCTCGGTTTGTTCGTTATATATGTCGAGAGCGAGTGATTGTTGTCGGCAAGAGGTGTGTAGATATATGTCCGAGAAAAAAATCGACGTGGAACGTTACCGTCGATATTTGGCAGGAGATGATTTCGCCGCGGAGGAGCTGATTCGGGAATACAGCGATGTGTTGATTCGTTTTGCGTATTGCTACGTCAAGGATTCAAGTGTGGCAGAAGACGTGGTAGAAGACGGGTTTGCCGCGCTGTTTGTACGGCGTAGGCTGTTTTCCGATGACGATAATTTGCGGGCGTATCTTTATAAGATTGTTAGAAACAAGAGTGTGGATTATCTCCGCGCCAATAAGCATATCGTGCCGTTGTCCGATGTGGAGAACGTGCTTTCTTATGGCGGAACGGAAAGGGAAATTTTCCGCAAGGAGCGCGATCGCATGCTGTATTATTGCTTGCAAACGCTCCCGTCTCAATACGGAGAAGTGTTGTATCTCACCTACATAGAGGGCTATTCGGTTTCCGAAGTTTGTAAAATTGCAAGAAAGACAACGAAACAGGTGTATAACCTTTTGTCGAGAGCAAAAATCGCGTTGAAAAAGGCATTGGAAAAGGAAGGCGTGCAGTATGAAGACTTATAAACAGCGAACAGATGACGTATTAAAAAAAGTACGAGTTATAAAGAATAGGCGCAAAAAAGTGTGGATAACCACCATTACTTCTTGTTGCGTTTGCTTGCTCTCTTTGAACGTTGCTTTCACTTTTTTCCAAGGCGCACTGGTGGGCGGCAATAAAACAGGCGACGCGGCACCCGAAAACGGAGGTGCGGTTGCGAGCAGCAGTAGTGCAGCTGCGCAGTATTCCAACGAAGACAATGGGGAATTTGAATTTTTCCCTGAAACGTCGAGCGGCGAGCTGGACACCGAAGATGCAGGCATGGAAGGCTCGGACAGCTCCGAAGAAGAGGCGGAATCGAGTGAAGACTCGAAAGAAACGGACGACGAAGATCCGTCTATGGAGCAAGAAGAAAATTAGCGTTTGATGCGTTTTACTCGCTCGTCATGGGCGGCGATAAAGTCGGTGAAAGCATTTCGTTCTGTCGATTTTTCGACGGGCGGAGTGCTTTTTTGCGCTTTTTCGGGGGATTCCGAAAGAGAATTTTCGGAAGGAAAAAGGGTTGGCGTTACGGACGATTCGTCCATGGAAGGAAAGGTAGATTTCAAAAAATGGAGTAAACCAAACGGTTCCATGCGATAAAAACCTCTTAAAATCAAAAAAATTAAGGTAAAATAACAAAAAGAGCGTTATTTTCGGTTGCTTTAATTGACAATTTGATATATAATAGAATATGTGTTAATATTGTCGATCAGTACACGCTTTTGCTGAATTTAAGACAAATTGACAAGAATCAGATTTATTTTAAGGAGTCCTTATACAATGAGGAATAACGGTAAAAAAATACTCAGTCTTGTCGCAGCGGCTACTTTCCTTGGCGCAACGTTTGCGTTTGCCGGGTGTGACGTCAAGAACTATTCCGGGGAGAAACTCGGCGACTATGTATCTTCTCAAAACAAAGCGGAGTCTAACGGCGGTTTCGCAGTGGAAAAAGACGGCTTCGTTTACTTTATCAACGGTGCGGAATCCAACACGGCAACCAACAAATACGGCGATGTCGTAAAGGGTTCGCTTATGCGTATTTCCAAGACCGATTTGGAAAACGGCAATTACGAGAACGTGAAGACGGTCGTTCCCATGTTGTTCGTCGCGCAGAATTTTGCGTCCGGTATTTATATTTACGGCGATTACGTTTTTTATGCGACGCCTACGACGGATAAAAATATCAACGGTGAAGTAGAAAACACGTGGATCGATTTCAAATGCGCGAAACTTGACGGCACGGATACGATGAAGAATTATTATTTCCGTTTGGAAAACAATGCCGCTACCTATCGTTTCGTGGAAGAGAACGGCGCGGTTTACTGTTTATACGAGGAAGACAGCGCGTTGAAGTCCTATAAAGTGGCGGAGAACGGCGTTCCCGTGACGGACGGTAAGTCGGTCGTGCTTGTAAAAGGCGCGAAATCCTCGTTCTTCTATGATACGAAAGATTTGACGAATCCCAACGTTTATTATACGATGTCCGTCGTTTACGACGCTGACAGCGACAATTCCCAGACGGCATCGTACGATCAGTTGTATTGCGTAAATGCGGCGGCTACGGCAACCGTAGACGCGGAGAGAGCGGCGTATACCGTAGGCAATAAAACGTACGATTTCGACGAAGCGTACATGAAAGAGCAGAATAAGACGGCGAAGAACAATAAAGAGGACGAGCCGTACGATTTCAGCGATTATACGACCTATCCGTACGTAAATCTCGGTACGCTTGTTTTGGACGGTATCGGCGCGAATTCTTCGAAAGAGACGCAATTTAACAACAACTCCAAGTCGGACGCGCAGACTCCCGACGGGTACAATTACACGATCAGCGGTTATCAAAACGGCGGCATATATTTTACGAGAGCGGAGGTTACGCAGACTTCTTCCGCCGGTGAGAACACGAAGCTCTATTATTTGAGCGATACGGCGTCGAAAGCGGACGGTTGGAATTCCGTTAAGGCGAACGCAGATAAGCTCACGACGGTGGCTTTAGACACGACCAACGCGTCGTCGAGCGCGATTTTTAACGTCAAGGCAGATGGCTCGCATGAATATTTGTATATTGCCGATAACGTGTTGTACAAGGCTCAACCCGACGCAAAGGGCGAAGCGAATGCATTCGCGTTGGCATATAACGTCAGTGGCGCGACGCTTTGGACGACGGAGGGCGACTACTTGTATTATTCCGTGAGCGGTGACAACGGCAACAATCTCGTCCGCATCAACTATACGGGTAGCGAAGCCGATTACAATCCTTTAACGGCAACGGACGATTGCAAGCCTTTGCAGATCGCGTATATCGATTACAATTCCGGTTGGTACAATCCCGAATTCTTCGGGGATACCGTACTCTTCTCCGGGGCACAGGCAGACGGCTCGACGTCGTATAACTATATTTATGCGGCGAAACTCGGTTCGACGGAGGATATTATCGCGCGGAACGAGAAGTACGAAGCCGTACAGGATCGCATCGAGGAATATTCGTCGAATACCGCTTTGCAGAACGCCATGAAGTATTATTTCCAAACGGGCGAAAGAGTGTTGTTCGATAACGTGAAAGATCTTTACAGCGACTATCAGATCGAGAAGTTCGAAGAGTTCGTGGCGGATACCGAGTTGGTGGAATATACTTATTTTGCGAAGTTGGTAGGTACGATCAAGTCGGAGGATAAAGAATCCATTGAAGAGGGGTGGGCGAATACGTTGCTCACCGAGACGGAAGACGAAGAGGACGAGAGCGGACTTCCGACCTGGGCAATTTGGACGATTGTCGGCGGATCGGTTGTCGTGGTTGCGGCGGCTGTTGTCGTGATTGTTTGCGTGCTCAAGAAAAAGAAGAACGAAAAACGCGCGGAAGAAGCGACCGTTAATGCGTATAAGCGTAAGAAGATCGATACGACGGACGATAAGTCTATCGACGTTTACGCGGACGATCAATCGGAAGAATAAAGACGAAAAAAGACTGTTTTCTATCGGGAAACGGTCTTTTTCGTTAAAAATTTAAAAAAAATTATAAAATGTTGTAAAAGCGGGTAAAAAACAGTTTACAAAAGTGTAAATTATTAATATAATATAGCAAAATCATGGTTACGACCGAAACGAGGGAAAAATCGAAATGGCGAGATATATTATTTGCCCCAGATGTGAATTAAACTTTATTGACGCAGACGAGCAAGAGTATTGCGACGTTTGTTTGAAGGAACTTAGCGGAGAAAAAACCTTTACGGACGATTTTGAAGCGGAAGAAAACGTGGAAGAAACGGAGCTTTGCCCTATTTGCGGGGAAAACTTTATGGTATTCGGCGAAAAGATGTGCGAAGAGTGCAAGAAAAAATCTGCTTACGAAGAGGAAGTGACGGACGAGGACGAGGACAAAGAGGACGCTTCTTGGCGGAGTTACCTCGACGACGAGGACGAGGATTTGGATATCGATATTCCCGATTCCGAATTTGAGGACGACGAAGACGAAGAAGAGGAGGAAGAGGTCGAGGAAGATACGGACGACTTCGAATACGTTTCCGCAGACGACTATTACGACTTCGACGACGAAGACGACGAGGACGAGGACGACGACGATTTCGACGACGATGACGCGCCTACGCCCAAATCCGGCTCCAAGAGAAAGAAGAAAGACGATGATTTTTAAGGTAACGCCGTTTCACCATATGTCGCGATGCGCTGTAGGTTTTGCGAGGGAAGCTCCTGTTTCTTTTTCAAAATCTTCAACGCTTTTCGCGTGAGGCTATTATGCGACGTTACCCTAATCAAAAGGCTTCATAAAGTTCAAAGGAAAAGAACCCGATGTCGCTCGGGTTCTTTTCTTTTACAAGTCATCTGCGTCCTGCACGGGTTGTTCGCGCTCGTTTTTCGGTTTGCCGGTATAGCTTCCGTTTACGTCCGTTTTAGACGGTCCGACAATTGTCGATAAAGCACGTTCGGTGGGGGCAGGTATGCGTTGACGAATATTTGAATTAGTCGTTTTCGTCATGATGACGTTCGCCGCAGTCCTGCGCGTTTTTGTTTTTGTCGTTGCATTTGTTGCAATTTTTGCTGTTTTTGTCTTGTTTAGAATGGTTGTTCTGATTTTGTTTCATATTTTTTTCTCCTTTTTGAATGATAACGATGCCTTTAAGCGCGATTATTCGCGCGCGCCTTCAAAGGGCAGGTGTAAGTCCACGTAGCCTTGTTCCGCTTTACACAGCGGACAAACTTTCCACGCTTCGGTAGCGACGTGCATGTAGCCGCAATCGCTGCAAATCCAAAGGACGGGTTTCTCACTCTTATAAAGCGTGCCGTTTTTTACGCCGTCGTGCAGATATTGAAAGACGATTTTATGTTGTCCCTCTACTTCCGCGACCATGCGATAGAGCGCGGCAATGTCTTCAAAACCCTCTTTTTCCGCCGTTACGGCGAAAGACGGATAAATCTCTTCCATTTCGTTTTTTTCGTCCATAGCCGCGAATTTCAAGCCTTCGGCAAGCGTCCCCGCATGGAACGGATAGCCTGCCTCGAAGTCGATGTTGTCTTTGCTTCCCGTCTTTTCAATGATTTTATTAAAAAATTGAGTCGCATGCAACGTTTCGTTTTTTGCAATCGTTCGGATCGCATCCGCGAGCGTTTTCATCTTTTCCTTCATGGCGAGCTTCGCCACCATTTGGTAGCGCATGCCGGCTTGGCATTCTCCTGCAAAGCTGCGCGCTAAGTTCTTAAAAGTTTCCGTGTTTTGAAATTGCATATAATCTCCTTAAAGGCATCGCCTTTCTTTTTTAGTATGGTCGGAAATTTCGGCGTTTATACACGAAAAAAAATCGATTGTCGGATATTCGCATGGAAAACGCTTGCCAAAAAGCTCGTTTCATAGTACAATAATAAGGAAGAGTGATCGCTCTTCAATAGTCAACAGAGGAAAAAAATATGTTTCACATTGTTCTTGTTGAACCGGAAATTCCCCAAAACGCAGGCAACATCGCGCGGACTTGCGCCGCTACGGGGACGCATTTGCACATGATTCGTCCGCTTGGCTTCGAGGTCAGCGACAAATATTTGAAGCGCGCCGGACTTGACTACTGGTATCTCGTCGATATTTCTTATTACGACAGCTTTGAGGAGCTTCAGGGGCGATATCCGGATTCTCGATTCTTCTTTTTTACGACCAAGGGAAGACACCGTCACAGCGACGTCGCATTTCGGGACGGGGATTTTCTCGTGTTCGGGAAAGAAACGAAGGGGTTACCGGAGGAGCTTTTGATGCAACACGAAAAAGAATGTTTGCGCATTCCCATGTTTTCGGAGGCGCGTTCGCTCAATTTGAGTAACTCCGTTGCCGTCGCTTTGTACGAGGCGTTGCGTCAAAACGATTACGCCGGTTTAAAGGAAACGGGCGAGTTACATAATCATTCCTGGGAGGACGTCCGATAACACGACGAATGTAGAATAGAACGCCGTGAAACGAACGTAGTGTACCGTTCCCGTCGGAGAAAAACGACGGGATTTTGCCTTAAAAAATCAATGAACGAAAACAAGTCCGCCGAAGGTTCGACGGACTTGTTTTCATAGGCTCTTGACGAAAAGGGCGTCAAGAAAAATGAAATTGTACGTTGTGAAGAATGTTTGTCGCGTAAAGCGACGCGCTCTTAATAATTTTCCGCTCTAACTTGGAAGTATGCCTGCGGATGCGCGCAAACGGGGCATACGTGGGGAGCTTTCTTCCCGACTACGATATGGCCGCAGTTGGAGCATTGCCATACGGCGTCGCCCTCTTTGGAGAATACGAGTTCGCCTTTGACGTTTGCAAGGAGCTTTCTGTATCTTTCCTCATGTTCTTTTTCGATTGCGGCAACGCCGTCGAAAAGTTTCGCGATCTCTTCGAATCCTTCTTCGCGCGCGGTTGCGGCAAATTCCGCATACATATCCGTCCACTCGAAGTTTTCGCCTTCAGCCGCGGTAAGGAGATTTTCCGCCGTGGAGGAAATGTCGCCGCCGTTCAGCAACTTGAACCAGATTTTTGCGTGTTCTTGTTCGTTTTTCGCGGTTTCTTCAAAAATTGCGGCGATTTGCACAAAACCTTCCTTTCTGGCTTTCCCTGCGAAATAGGTGTACTTGTTTCTTGCCTGCGATTCTCCCGCGAATGCGGTCTGTAAGTTTGCTTCGGTCTTGCTCCCTTTCAAAACAGGCTTCTCTTCAAATTGCCCGGCTTGCTTACAAACGGGGCAAACTTCGGGCGCACTGTCGCCCTCGTGTACGTAGTGACAAATTTTGCATTCGAATTTCTTCATGATAACCTCACATCTTATTAGGATTTAGTTTTATTAATTGTATATAGTATAATATAAAAAAATAGATTTGTCAATAGATTTTTAGGGGGGAAATCAAAATTTTTCAATTTTTTTGAATTTTTACAAAAATTTCACGCGGCTTTTACCGATAGGAATGCCAATGACTTGACATAGCGAGGAAAACTTGTTAAAATAAGGGAAAAGTTGAAACGCCGCGTCGGGTATATTTTTCCGAAAGGGCGGCAAAATTACGGAAGAGAAGGAAAAATCGTGAAGAAGTTGAGTGAACGGAAGAAGCGCGCGATCGAGCGAACGCTTTCGAATAACAGAAGCTACAAAGTGTATTTATATAATCGTTTTTTCAGCTATCTGTTGATGGTTTTGCTACAGATTGTTTGCGGTGCGTTTATGATCTGGTTTTTGGCATACGATTCGGTCGCGGCGGTGGTCGTGCAGACGTTGGTTTCGGTATTGTCGGTGTTATTCGTATTATATATTTCGAATAAAGCGGCTCCGTCGTCGTCGCGGATTACGTGGATATTATTGATTTTGGTGTTCCCCGTATTCGGAGTACCGATGTATTTATTTTACGGAGAGGGGCGACCGACCAAGCGTATCAATCAAAAGATTCAGGCGGCAAAGGCAGAGAATAAGGTTCGGATCCAAACGGTTTTGCCCAGAACGGAGCGGCGAATCTCGGACGAACGCACGGATTCCGTCTGCGAATATTTGGAAAAGAAAGCCGATTATCCTTTATACACGGATGGTACGGTGACGTATTATAAGAGTGGAGAGGAGATGTTCCCTGCGATGTTGGAAGCGCTAAAAACGGCAGAGAAATACATTCTTGTGGAGTATTTCATTATCGACAGCGGAAAGATGTGGAATTCGATTTGCAAGTTGTTGGTGGAAAAGGCAATGCAGGGGGTGCAGGTGCGGATCATTTACGACGATTTCGGGTGCATGATGACGTTGCCTCCGAAATACGACCGATATTTGGAGTCTTTGCACGAAAACATCAAGTGCATGACGTTCAACGAGGTCGTTCCGCTTTTTGCCGTACGCATGAATAATCGGGATCACAGGAAATTGTTGGTAATCGACGGGAAAGTCGGTTTTACGGGCGGCGTGAATTTGGCTGACGAGTATATTGCGGAATTGCCGCGATTCGGCTACTGGAAGGATTCCGGATTGCGCGTTACGGGCAGTGCGGTCAATTCCTTTATCGAAATGTTTTTCTATATGTGGAACGCGTTTCGTGCCGATAAAGAGGATTTGACGGAGTATTTGTTGTTGTCGGAGGAACAGCCGCTACCGAGTGAAACGGCGTTGCGGATTCAACCGTACGACGATTCCCCCTTGGATAAAATGAACGTCGGGGAGAGCGTATACGCGGACATGATTGCGCGCGCGAAGCGTTCCGTCTATATTTTTACGCCGTATTTGGTGTTGGACGATTACCTGCGAGACGGGCTTTGTCATGCCGCTTTGCGCGGCGTGGACGTTCGGATCGTGACGCCGGGGATTCCCGATAAAAAGCTTATTTATCGTGCGACGCGCGCGAATTACGAAACGTTGCTCAAAGCCGGCGTACGTATTTACGAATATACGCCCGGGTTTATCCATGCGAAGAGCATGCTCTGCGACGGCGAGAGCGCGGTGGTCGGGACGATCAATCTCGATTACAGGAGCTTGTATCTGCATTTCGAGAACGCCGTATATTTTTCCGGTTGTGACGCGGTGCAGGATCTGCAGCGCGATTGCGAGGAAACGTTCGCGTTGTCCAAAGAATGCACTCCTGCCTATCCGAAACGCGGATTGATCGGCAGATTGGTGGACAGCGTGCTGCATTTGATCGAAACATTGTTGTAAAACAGGGTACCGTGTACGGGTTGAAAAAATTCAACGCGTACACGGTATGCGTAAAAACGGCGCGTCGCGTCGTTTTTTTGTACAAAACTGCGTGGAAAACTTTTTTAATAAAAAACGAACAAATTTTTGCAAACCGTTTACTTTTCGACGGAAATATGATATAATAGGAGTATATTCGCGCACGAGAAATTCGTGAACGGAAAAGGAGCAGTCATGAAAATTATACACACGGGAGATTTGCATTTAGGCTCGGCAATGCGGAGCTTGCCGCCCGAGAAAGCCGCGCTTAGAAAAGTGGAGCTGTTGGAAGGTTTTGCCGCATTGGCGACGTATGCGAAAAATAACGGCGTGCGCGCCGTGTTGATCGCAGGGGATCTGTTCGACGAAAATAAAGTGTCGGCGCAACTGAAAAAAGAAGTGTTTTCGATTATTTCCGCGGCGGATCCCGTGGCGTTTTTCTACGTTTCCGGGAACCATGACGACGAGTTCTCGTCCGGGGATCTGTTGCCGAACAACTTGTATACGTTTACGCGAAATCGCGGTTGGGGGAGCTACGACCTTTCCGAAAACGTTATTGTGACGGGCATGGATTGCAAATTTATGGATTCGGACAAACTGTCCTCCCTTTCTCTTCGGAAAAATGCCTACAACGTCGTGCTTCTGCACGGAGATATTTCCAAAGAAAAGGACGGGGCAGGTATTTGTTTATCGAGGTTGCAAGGGAAATATGTCGACTATCTTGCGTTGGGGCATATTCATAAACCCATGTGCGCTTCGGAGAAATTGGACGCGCGCGGTCATTATCGCTATTGCGGCTGTTTAGAGGGGCGCGGTTTCGACGAATGCGGTGCTCGCGGATTCTTTTTGTTGGAGATCCAAAACGGCGCGTTGGTTTCCGAAACCTTTCTTTCGCTCGCAAAACGTATGGTTTGCGAAGTTTGCGCGGACATTTCGCATTGCAAGAGTTATTACGACGTGGAACGCGCCGCTATGCAGAGCCTTGCCGAAACGCCTGCGAAAAACATCGTAAAATTGGTGTTGTGCGGAAAATATTGTGCCGGGTTGAAAAAGGACGTCGATTTGCTTTCCCGACGATTGAACGAGATGTTTTTCTTCGCGAAAGTCGAGGACACGTCGAGTCTTTATATCGATTACGGGGAGTATCGTAACGACTTGTCCGAACGCGGAGAATTCGTGAGAGAGGTAGGCAGGTGTTCGTTGAACGAGGAATTGCGCGCGGAAATTCTCGACGTCGGGTTAAAGGCACTCGCAGGGGAGGAAATCGATTTATGAGATTGCATTCGTGTTATATTGCCGGGTTCGGGAAATTTGTCGACAGGTCGTTCGATTTTTCTTCCGACCTTACGGTGTTCAAAGAAGATAATGGTTGGGGCAAGACTACGCTTGCGGATTTTTTGAAGTGTATGCTCTACGGCATGGATAACGGTAGGGGCAAATCGATCGGCGCGAACGAACGCCTGAAATACGAGCCTTGGAACGGAAACGCGTACGGCGGTTCGCTGATCTTTTCTTGCGGCGGAAAACGATATCGCGTCGAACGCTCGTTCGGGAAAACGGTGGCAGCCGACACTGCGCGCATATACGACGAAAATAATATGCCGACGTACGAATTCGGTGACAAGGCGGAGCGGCTCGGCGAAGTTTTGTTCGGTGTGGATCGCGAAAGCTATCAAAGGAGCGTCTATATTCCGCAAGGAGCGGCGGATACAGGCGGTTTGCCCGACGAAGTGAAGACGCGTTTGTTGGTATTGCTCGGCAACGGCGGAGCGGACGACAACGGAGCGGATCGCGCCGTCGAACGTTTGGATGCGGCAGAACGCGCGCTCCGCGCGAGGCGTAGTCCGAAAAACGGAAAACTGGACGTGATTGACGAGCGTTTGGCGCAACTGACTCGCCAAAAAGCCACCTGCGAAGAATACGCCGTTTTATCGGCGAAAACGGAGGAAGAGCTGAAGGCTTTGTCGGCGGATATCCACGCCTGCGGGGAGCGGCTGAAAGGCTTGGACGCGACAATCGAGCAGATTAACCGCCAAAACGAATTGGCGACCAAACAGGAGTTGTATGCGGAATTGCAATCGCAAAAAAACGCCTTGCGACGGGAAACGGAAAAAATGCAGATGTTTTTCGGAAAGATAGATCCGAAAACCGTGAATTTACAAGGGTTGCAGACGGCGATTACCGAATTTTATACGTTGAAAAAAGAAATCGGGGATTTGGAAGAACGCTTATACAAAACAGAGGGACAGGCGCGAGAACGCGCTACGGCTTTGGCGCGCGCGTCGCAATTGGAGCAAACGATCGCCCGTTGTCAACGCGATTGGGCGCAGAATAATGAAAAACAGGCGCGCAAGGCGGAAAAAAACGTACGTAGAAAACAAACGCATAAAAAGCGAAAATTTACGGGTTTGCGGTTGTTTTTATCGTTTTTGGCGATTGTCGTCGGCGCGGTGTTCGTCGATACGAGACCGATATACGGATATCCGTTGTTGATATTCGGCGCGTTGGTTGCGGCAATTTCGTTTTTGAAAGCATTGCCGCCGAAAAGGTCTAAGGATAAAAGCGACGAAGTCGAGGTCATGTCCATGATCGAGTATCAGCAGGCGGAGGGGGAGCTCGCCGGGTTGAACAAGGCGTTGAAGGCTTTCCCCGCGGATTTGGAGGAGCGTCGTCAAACGCTTGTTGCCGCTCGAGAAGAGAAAAAAGGACGGGCGGACGGTTTGGAAAAAGCAATCGGAGATTTTTTACGGAACTTTTCTTTCGAAGAAACGTACGATTATCGAGCGTCGCTGGCGACGCTGAAAAATTGCGTGGACGCCATGGAGCGTTTGTCGCAAGAAACGGCGCATTGCGACGAAAAAATGCGTGCTTTGACGGGCGGCGCGGACGGAAACGAGGTCGTCGGCGTGAAAGAGCGTTTGCGTGCGTCGGACTTGGAACGCTACAAGGCGCAACGCAGGCAGGCAGAAGGGGTGAAAGACGAATTGCTTGCCCGTCACGCGGCTTTATCGGCGAAGTCGGAGAATTACGCGGAGAAAGCTCGAAAAGGCGATTTAGAGGCGGAAGAAGAGCGTTTAACGGAAGAAAAAACGCGCTTGGAGAAGAAACTCTACGCCATTCAGGAAGCGAAGAAGTTTTTGCTCCGCGCGAAGGAGAATATGGCGACGAGATATTTAGATCCCGTCGGGCGGAATTGCGAGCGATACTTGGCGACGCTCGGCGCGGACGCGGCGACGATTCGTTTTGCGGCAGACGGCTCGCCTTTGTTCGAGGAAAGCGGCGTGTTGCATACGACGGAATGCTACAGCGCAGGCTGGAAAGAATTGGTATGGTTTTGTACGCGATTGTCGCTTGTGCAGGCGATTTTCGAAAAAGAGCCGCCGACGTTGGTTTTGGACGATCCGTTTTCCGATTTGGACGATAAAAAGACGGAAAAAGCAAAGAAACTGGTCAAAGAGCTTTCGGGGCGGTATCAAATCATTTATTTCACGTGCAAAAAGGAACGCGCTTTATAAAAAGCAGGGATTCATACAGGAAATCTATATTTTTGGAGAGAAGAAGGATCATGAAAATCGCACTTGCCTCGGCACGAATCGCGGACGGAAATATACGATTCAATCTGTCGCAGATGGAACGTTATATGAAAGAAGCCAAAGCAAACGGTGCGGAGCTCGTTTGCTTCGGCGAGGCTTTTTTGCAAGGATTCAACGCTTTGTCGTGGCGATATGAGGAAGACAAAAAAATCGCGTTGTCGATTTCCTCGTGGGAGTTTTTGCAAATTAAGCGTTTTAGCAAGACGATCGGTATAGACGTGTTGTTCGGGGATAACGAGTCGGAGGGCGCGTATATTTATTCCTCTTGCGCGTTGATATCCGATGGTGGGGTTGTGCATAATTATCGCCGCATTTCGAGAGGTTGGAAGGAATACCGGCAAACGGACGAGCATTATCGCGAGGGAGAAAGGGCGGAAACGTTTGTCTATAAAGGCAAAAAATGCGTAATCGGTCTTTGCGGAGATTTATGGGAATATCCCGAAAAATTCGCACTCGGCGAAGATGTTTTGTTTTGGCCCGTCTACGTCTGTTGGACAAAAGAGGAATGGGAAAACGGCGGTAAAATCGAGTATGCGCAACAGGCGAAATTATGCTGTGCGGATGTTTTGTATATCAATTCCGTTTGCGAGGGCGACGCTTTCGGCGGCGCGGCTCGTTTTACGGACGGCAAGATACAAAATGAGTTGCCGATTCTCCGCGAAGGCTTGCTGTATGTAGAGATTTAAGGGAATACCGATAAGGACGTAGTTGCCTTTTTTTTGCAAAAAATGTATGTGGGAAACGATTGAAAAAAACATGCTCGGAAAGAGGAAAATTCACGCCTTTTCACAAAATGAAAGTTGCGTGAAAGCTTTGGACATTCCTTTCGAAACGGTTGACTTTTTCGGGCGAAAAGAATAGAATAAAAAATATAATTTATAAATAGAGGTAATAGAGAAATGTCGAAAAAGGAAAAGGTTACGCTTAGTGGCACGGTGCGGCCGTTGCTCAAAAGCGTAAGAGAATTCAAAAAACCTTCCTTAATTACGCCGATTTTCATGGCGTTGGAAGCGTTTTGCGAATGCTTGTTGCCGTTCTTTATGGCGCAGCTCATCAGCGCAATCGATCCGCAGGAAGTAGGTTCGCTCGATAACGCGGTGATGATGCAGACCATTTTGAAGTACGGTGCAATTCTACTTGGACTTGCGATCTGTTCGTTGCTCAGCGGTGCGCTCGCAGGGAAGTTTGCCGCTACGGCAAGTTGCGGTTTCGCGTGCAATCTCCGTCACGATTTGTTCTATCAAGTGCAGAAATTCTCGTTTGCGAATGTGGATAAGTTTTCCTCGTCTTCGCTAGTGACGAGATTGACGACGGACGTCACCAACGTGCAACAATCCTATCAAATGTGTTTGCGTATCGTAATCCGCGTGCCGTTGCAATTCTTGTTTGCGATCATCATGAGCTTTACGATCAACCCGAAACTCGCTTGGATCTTCTTGGCGATCGTGCCGTTGCTTGCAGTGATTTTGTTGGCATTGATGCGGTTCGTTATGCCGTTTTTCCAGCGTATTTTCAAAAAGTATGACGCTTTGAACAATTCCGTGCAGGAAAACGTATCTGGTATCCGCGTCGTAAAATCGTTCGTGAGAGAAGATTTTGAAACGGAGAAATTTAATAAGGCGGCGAAAGAAGTCAGAAACGACTTCACGAAAGCGGAAAAAATTTTGGCGATGAATACGCCGATTATGAACTTTTTCATCAACTTTGCATCCGTGTTGATTTCCGCGTTCGCGGCGTATGCCATCATCGATAAAGCGCACTGGGCGGCGTTTGACGGGTTCGGTAAAGGGGAGCTCTCCGCGCTAATTTCTTACGGCGTGCAGATGTTGTCCTGCCTTATGATGTTCTCGATGATCTTCGTTATGTTGTCGATGTCGTTGGAGTCCGCTCGCCGTATCGGCGAAGTGCTGACGCAGGAGTCCGATTTGACCAGTCCCGAAAACGGTGTGAAGGAAGTGAAAGACGGTTCGATCCGTTTCGACAACGTCAGCTTCAAATATTCCGCCGAAGCGAATAAATTCGCATTGTCCGATATCAATTTGGATATCCGTTCGGGCGAAACGGTGGGCATTTTGGGCGGCACGGGTTCATCGAAGACCTCGCTCGTGCAGATGTTGCCCCGTCTGTACGATGCGACGGAAGGCGATGTGTACGTCGGCGGCGTCAACGTTAAGGATTACGATTTGGACGTGTTAAGACGGGAAGTTTCGGTCGTATTGCAGAAGAACGTCTTGTTCTCGGGGACGATTAAAGAGAACTTGCGTTGGGGTGACGAGAACGCCACGGATGAAGAACTCGTTCGCGTATGCAAACTGGCGCAGGCAGACGAATTCGTTTCCGCGTTCCCCGACGGGTACGATACTTATATAGAGCAGGGCGGTACGAACGTTTCCGGCGGTCAAAAACAACGTCTTTGCATCGCGAGAGCGTTGCTCAGAAAACCGAAAGTCTTGATTTTGGACGACTCCACGTCGGCGGTAGATACTAAGACGGACGCGTTGATTCGTCACGCGTTCGCGGAAGAGATTCCCGATACGACGAAGATCATCATCGCGCAACGCGTGGCTTCCGTAGAGAATGCGGATAAAATCATTGTGTTGGACGGCGGTAAGATTATCGCTTGCGGCAACCATGCGCAACTGATGGAAACGAGCGAGATCTATCGCGAGATTTACGAGGCGCAGACGAAAGGTCGCGCCACGGAGGAAGAACTTGCGGAAGGAGGTGAGGTGTAATGGCGGAAGTAAAAAGGCAAGCCATGCCGAAAGGTCCGATGCGCGGACGCGGAATGCCCGTTCCCAAAGGCGCGATCAAGAAAGGCACGATGAAGCGTTTGCTCGGTACGGCGTTTAAGTACTACAAATGGCAGTTGATCGTCGTATTTGTTTGTATTTTAATCAGTTCGGTCGGGAGTTTGGTTTCCTCTGTATATTTACAGTTGTTGGTAGACGACGTGATTACGCCGGCATTGCAGGAAGGTGGATTGACCGAGCATATTACGGTGACGCTGAAAGGACTCATCTTCATGATGGTTGCGGTGTACACTTTGGTTATTTTTGCGTCGTTTTTATATACGAGATTGATGGCAACGGTTACGCAAGGTTTGATCTATCACCTTCGTACGGATATGTTCAAGAAAATGCAGACCTTGCCGATCAAGTATTTCGACACACACGCGCATGGCGATATCATGAGTACGTATACCAACGATACGGATACGACCAGACAGCTGATCGGGCAGAGCTTGCCTACGATTTTTAGCAGCTCGTTGACGTTGGTGATTTCCGTAGTGTTGATGTTGTCGTATAGTTTCTGGTTGTCGCTCGTCGTGGCGATTTGTACGGCGTTTATGATGTTCGTCGTGAAGAAAGTCGGCGGCAACAGCGCGAAATTCATGGTTTCTCAACAGACTTCGCTCGCAAAAGAGGAAGGCTTTGTGGAAGAAATGATGAAAGGGCAGAAAGTCGTCAAAGTGTTCACGCATGAGGAACAAGCAAAGGCGGATTTCGATAAATATAACGAGCAGTTGTTTAAGGACAGCGAGCGCGCGCACGTTTTCGGGAATATCTTAGGTCCTATTTTGGGGAATATCGGTAACTTTACCTACGTTTTGTTGTCGATTGTCGGAGGTGCGTTGTTCGCATTGAACGTTCCTAACGTGAGTTTGAAAACGTTGATCGGCGGAGATACGGTGCTCGGAATCGGCGTCATCATCGGATTTTTGAGTTTGTCGAGAAGCTTCACGCAGATCGTCAACCAGATGTCGCAACAGATCTCCATGATTGCAATGGGGCTTGCCGGTGCGAGCCGTGTGTTTACGCTCATGGACGAAGAACCGGAAGCGGACGACGGGTACGTTACGCTCGTGAATGCGAAGATTGGCGTAGACGGAGCAATCACGGAAACGACGGAGCGTACGGGCGAATGGGCATGGAAACACTACCATAAAGCGGACGATACGACGACGTATACGAAGCTGGAAGGCGGCGTGGTGTTGGACGGCGTAGACTTCGGTTACGTGCCCGAAAAGCAAGTGGTTACCGACGTTTCGCTCTATGCGAAACCCGGTCAGAAGATTGCGTTCGTCGGTGCGACGGGCGCAGGGAAAACAACAATCACCAACCTTATCAATCGTTTCTACGACATTGCCGACGGTAAGATCCGTTACGACGGCATCAATATCAATAAGATTCGTAAGAGCGATTTAAGACGCTCGCTTGGGATCGTGTTGCAGGATACCAACTTGTTCACGGGGACGGTCATGGATAATATCCGTTACGGGCGTTTGGACGCGACGGACGAGGAATGTATCGCGGCGGCGAAGCTCGCCAATGCGGACGACTTTATCAATCGTTTGCCGCAGGGGTATGACACCATGCTGATTAACAACGGCGCGAACTTGTCGCAAGGGCAAAGACAGCTCCTGTCGATTGCGCGTGCGACGGTTGCGGATGCGCCGGCGATGATCTTGGACGAAGCGACTTCGTCGATCGACACGCATACGGAAGCACTCGTCAACGACGGTATGGATAAATTGATGCACGGCAGAACGGTATTCGTTATCGCGCACAGATTGTCCACGGTACGGAACGCCGACGCGATTATGGTGCTCGATCACGGTCGAATTATCGAACGTGGCACGCACGAGCAGCTCATCGAACAGAAAGGCACGTATTATCAACTCTATACGGGTGCGTTCGAATTGGAATAATCGTATACGAAGAAAAAGAAAGGGGCTGTCGCAAATTGCAAAAAATTTGCGTACAGCCCCTTTCTTTTTTTGCTTT
>CAYZOF010000039.1:0-18073 GCA_964479935.1 uncultured Clostridia bacterium
GAAGCAGACGGCAAGGTAGTTGAAGAGCTGAAACGTATCGCGCTTATCGACGCAGACGTTGTCAGACGCTTGATTACGAAAATCAACTAATTGGTGATTCTATGAACAAAGTATTTTTAATCGGAAACTTAACGCGTGACCCTGAACTCACCGAAACGGCTGCCGGTATTGCGGTGTGCCATTTCTCTATCGCCGTCAACAGAAATTATTCTTCTGCGGACAGCGAACGTCAGACGGACTTTTTCAATTGTACCGCGTGGCGTGCGACGGCAGAAACGATTGCGCGTTATACTAAGAAAGGCAATAAGGTTGCCGTAAGCGGTAGCGTTCAGCTGCGTAACTACGAGGACAACCAAGGCGTGAAACGCACTGCCGTAGATATCATCGTACAGGATATCGAATTCCTTACGCCGAAGTCTGCGGATTCGTTTGACGACGTTGCCGACGCTCCTCGCGCTTCCGCGCCCAGAAAGAAGCCTACGCTTCAGGCGATGGAAGACGACAGCGACATTCCTTTCTAAGACGAAAGGTAGCCAAAATATTAAAAGGAGTATAGTGTTATGGAAGAAAAAGCACCCGTAAAAAAGGTATATAAAAAAGCACCCCGCAAAAAGGTGTGCGCATTCTGCCAAGAAAAGATCGACGCCATCGATTACAAGGACGTTAATCGTTTGAAGAAGTTCATTACGGAAGGCGGAAAAATCATTCCTCGCAGAATGAGCGGTACTTGCGCGGCGCATCAAAGACTTCTTGCGACCGCTATCAAGCGCGCGAGAATCACCGCCCTTCTCCCTTTCAAAGGTGAATAAGCAGGGTGTCCGTGCTACGGAACATCAAACCCCTTCGAGGTTGAATCTCGAAGGGGTTTTACTATAACTTGTAGAGATTTTGGTTTATCTCATTCTTCTAAATCCTTAAAGTATTGATAGGCTGGTGAGCCTTTAGACGGACTATGGCGATATGCTGTAAAAATCGTAAATTCTTGTTCGTTTTCGCAATTCGAACAACGCATTCTTACGGAAATTTTTCGGATTGCCTTTCCGCTGTTTTGTAACCCGTCCCCGATTAAATCTTCAGAGATAATATCTTTGGCACAAAAGCGTTTCTTACATTCTTTACAAACGCTTTTTTTATTTGTGTTTTTATTATGCGTAGAACGATACCAAGCACATATCCTTCCTATAACAAACGCTAAAACTGCGCACACAACGATAAAAATAATTACTTCCATTATAAACTCCTTTGCTGTTAAAATAAAGATAACCGTAGAAAAATACGGTTATCCCTCGGCTCCCCTATTGTGCGTTAAGCCTTTTCTCTAATGTATACGTATTTCATATACTTTTTGCCCTCTGAAATGCAAACAAGTTTCCAACCAAATTCGCCTGCCCCATTCAATTGTTTCTCTTGTTTTTTGTTGTCATTAGAAAACAACACGCCGCCTTTAACAATTTCTACTTTGTATTCATATTTCATAAGAATACCTCCTGTAAATATAGTAATTATATTATATAAGAAGTTTTCTTCTTTGTCAAGTATTTTTAGAAGTTTTCTTCTAAAATAGTAATATGAATATCGGTGAACGGATAAAAGAATTTAGAACGGAAATGAAATGGTCGCAGGCGCAGCTTGCAAAACAAATCGGCGTCAGCCAAAAGGCGGTCGATTATTGGGAACGTAATATCAACGAGCCGAAAGCCAGTTATATCGTCATGCTCGTTAGGACGTTCGGCATTACTTTTGACGAATTTTTTTCAGATATAGAAATTTGAGGAGTGCTCCATGGAAGAAAATCAAATTCCCCATAAACGCAGAGTCCGCTATTCCGGAACGCATCCGAAGCGTTTTGAAGAGAAATACAAAGAATTGAACCCCGAAAAATATGCAGCCGACGTGCAGCATATTCTCGAAAAGGGTCATACGCCGGCAGGTATGCATATTTCCATCATGGTGCAAGAAATTTTGGATTTTTTGCAAATTCAGCCAGGACAGATCGGACTGGATGCGACGCTCGGCTATGGCGGTCATACGCGCGCTATGCTGGACAAATTGCAAGGCAACGGGCACATCTACGGTTTGGACGTCGATCCCATCGAATCGGAAAAAACAAAAAAACGTCTGCGCGATTGCGGTTTTGGCGAGGAGCTTCTCACCGTTCGGTTGCAGAACTTCGCCGACGTCGATCAAGTCGTGAAAGACACGGGCAAAAAATTCGATTTCGTGCTCGCCGATTTGGGCGTCAGCTCCATGCAGATCGATAATCCGAAACGGGGGTTTTCCTTTAAGACGGAAGGTCCGCTTGATTTAAGATTGAATCCTGAAAGGGGAGCAAGCGGCGCGGAGCGTCTGGCGGAATTGAGTCGAAAAGAGCTCGAGTGGATGCTCAAAGAGAATTCCGACGAACCGTATGCGGAGCAAATTGCGGCGAACGTTATGAAATGGCGGTACATGGGGCGACCGATCGAAACGACGACGCAATTTCGAGATTGCATTGCGGAATCGCTTTCCTTTTTGCCGCAGAGCGAACGAAAAGAAGCGGTGAAAAAGTCCTGTCAACGCTGTTTTCAGGCGCTTCGCATTGACGTCAACGGGGAGTTTGAGGCGTTGTTCGCCTTTTTATCCAAGCTTCCGGACGTATTGAAACCGAACGGAAGAGTGGCGGTGTTGACCTTCCATTCGGGAGAGGATCGCTTGGTAAAGAAAGCGTTTCAGGCGATGTACCGCACGGGAGTTTATCGCGACGTGGCGCGTGAGGTGATTCGACCTTCGGCGGAGGAGTGTTTCCGTAACAGTCGAGCGAAATCTACGAAGATGCGCTGGGCGATTCGTTCCGATATTGAGTCCTAAAATGTTTATATTTGATACTAAATCTTAAAAATGATGACTTTGCAAATGCTTTCAGAATCGTTTTTTGTCGCGAGCAAACGACGAGGGACAAAAATGGAGGAACGGCTCGAGAAATGGGAGATAGAAACGGCAGAAAAAGAATCCTTGAGGTTTTTTTTTCAAAAAACATTGACTTTTTTGAGGGAAAGAGTATAATGGTTATGTCTTGAGTTGTCGAAAAAATTTCGAGACGGCAGGGAGGTTTTGCATGTTCAAGATTTTAATAGCGGAGGACGACGCAGAGTTGCGTTTGATGTTTCAGCGAATATTGACGAAAAACGGTTTCGCCGTCACGACGTCGGGGAACGGCAGAGAGGCACTTGATGCCATGGGAAAAGAGTTTTTCGATTTAATCGTTTCCGATATCATGATGCCGATTATGGACGGGTACAAGCTGGTGCGTGCTCTGCGAGAAAGCGGCGATACGACGCCCGTCTTGATGATTACGGCAAAGAGCGAGTATGAAGATATGCGGCTCGGCTTTTTGTCTGGAACGGACGATTATATGGTCAAACCCGTGAACGTGAACGAGATGCTGCTTCGCATATACGCGTTGCTTCGACGTGCGCAAATGGCGAACGAGCGTAGCCGAACCATTGGCAATACAACGCTCGAGTTCGATACGTTCACCGTTTTTACGGCAGGGGAACAGATTGTTCTGCCGCAAAAGGAGTTTTTGATTTTGTATAAGTTATTTTCCTATCCGGGGAAATTGTTTACGCGGCAGCAATTGATGGACGATATTTGGGGGTACAATACGGACAGCGACATTCATACGTTGGACGTGCATATCGGGCGTTTGCGCGAAAAATTTCGCGATAATGCCGATTTCGAGATCGTTACCATGCGTGGCGTGGGGTTCAAGGTGGTGAAAAAATGCGAGAATTAAAACTACCGAAATGGAAAACGAAAAAACGACTGGGATTTCGATTTTATTTTACGATTTTTGTGAGCGCGATCATTTGCGCGTCGGTGGCGGTTTCGGCGTCGTTCGCGGCGTTTACGGACGAATGGTTAGTGGAAAAGTTGCATATTCCTAAAATAGTCGTCGTAATCGTCGGGAGCTTGCTAGTCGGACTCGTCCTTTCGAGAATCGTCGGGAAAATTTGTTTCGAGCCGATTAAAAAAATTCGAAATGCGATGAATGAGGTTTCGCAAGGAAATTTGGATATCGCCATCGGCGAAGAATGCTTTTTGGACGAATTGGAAGATATCAGCCATGCGTTCAACGTCATGGTGAAAGAACTTCGCTCGACGGAAAGCATTCAGGCGGACTTCGTGTCCAACGTTTCGCATGAATTTAAGACGCCGTTGACGGCGATACAGGGGTATGCCGTTATGCTCGACGATGAGGAAGTGACGCGAGAAGAGCGTGCGGAGTATACACGTAAGGTGTTGTTCAACGCAAAGCGTATGAGCGAACTGGTCAACAACATATTGTTGCTGTCGAAACTGGACAACCAAGGAATAGAGGATAGAAAAGAAAGATTTGCTTTGGACGAGCAAATTCGTCAGTCGATTTTGGCGACGGAGACGAAATGGACGGAAAAGAATATCGAGTTCGACGTGAAACTTGAACGGATCGATTATAACGGCAACGGCGGTTTGCTTTCGCACGTTTGGGGAAATTTATTGGATAACGCCATAAAATTCAGCCCGGAGAGTGGAAAAATCGTGTTGGAGTTGAAAGCGTTCAACGGGTACGTATATTTTTCCGTTTCCGACGAGGGCGAGGGAATACGGGAGGATTCGAAACAATATATTTTCGATAAATTTTACCAATCGGATACTTCGCATAAGCAGGAGGGAAACGGATTGGGACTCGCGCTCGTGAAAAAAATCACAGATATTTACGGCGGAGAAGTCGAGGCGGAGAACCTCGGGAAAGGTTGCAAATTTATTGTGCGTTTGCCGATGGAATAACGACAGGGAGGTAGTTATGTGGTTGCTCGCGGCGGTGTGCTCGGCGGTTTTTGCCGGTATAACGGCGATTTTATCGAAATGCGGCGTGAAGCGCGCGAATACGGACGTCGCAACGGCGATACGAACGTCGGTGGTGCTCGTGTTTGCATGGATACTCGTGTTTGCGACGGGGGCGCAACGTACGATTTGTGAAATTGACGGGAAATCGTGGCTTTTCTTGATTCTGTCGGGGATTGCTACGGGAGCGAGTTGGATATGCTATTTTAAGGCGTTGTCGCTCGGAGAGGTTTCCAAAGTAGCGGCAGTGGATAAGTCGAGCGTTGTTTTGTCCGTCCTGTTTGCGATTTTGCTATTTCCGAGCGAACGACATCGCTGGCAAATAAAAATACTATGTTTGGCGGCAATTGCGGTAGGCGTGTATTTGATGACGGAGATAAAACGAGGTGATCGCGGAAAATCGTTGCGTTGGTTTTTGTTTGCGGCTTTGTCTGCGGCGTTCGCCGCGGCAACTTCGCTACTTGCCAAAATCGGCATCGAGAACGTGAATTCCAACCTCGCGACGGCGATACGTACGTGCGTGGTTTTGTTGACGGCTTGGGGCATCGTGGCAGGTCGTAAAGAGTGGAAATACGTCCGCGAAATCAAGGGCAGGGAGCTTGTCTTTTTGTTCTTTTCGGGGGTGGCGACCGGCGCAAGCTGGCTTTGCTACTATTACGCCATTCAACGAGGGCAAGTCAGCGTCGTCGTGCCGATCGATAAATTGAGCATTTTGTTGACGATAGCGTTTTCGCGGATCGTATTTCGAGAAAAATTGTCTAAAAAAGCTTGGTGCGGCGCAGGGATTTTGACGCTCGGCGTGTTGTGTATGGCTCTTTTTACTTAAAACGGCCATACGCTGCGGTAGGTTATAGATGGAAGCTAATGCCGCAAAATAGCATTTGCTGTCTTTCCGGAAATGATAAAATATAAATATAAACTTCAACGAAAGTTGAAGTTTTTTTGATAAAAAGTTGAAGTTGGCAATACTATAATGTAGGAGAACTTTGAATAGGCGGTGTTTATGGAAAAAACGGAAAAGTGTTTGAGCAAACGAGAACGAATTTTTCGCACGGTGATATGGGCGGCGTTGGAAACGTTGGTTGCGGTTTCGCTCTGTGTGACGGCGGTGCGCGGCGACGTGATGAAAGTGCTGATGTGCGTGTTTACGAGTCTGTTGCTTTTGTTGCCCTTTGCGATGACGAAACTGTTGCATTTCGAAATGCACGTTGCGTTTTTCGTTTTTTGCGAATTGTATGCCATCGGTCCGATGTGCGGACATGTGTATAACTTGTATTATTATACGAGTTGGTGGGACGATTTGCTGCATACGGTCGGCGGCTTTGTATTTGCTATTTTCGGCGTGTACTTGGCGGAGTTTATCGGCGGAAAGAATCCGCCGTCCGTGTGGCTGAAAGCCGTCTTCGCGCTGTGTTTTTCCATGGCTCTTGCAGTCGCGTGGGAGTTTGTGGAATACGGGTGTGATTGTGTGTTCGGTACGGACATGCAAAACGATACCGTGATTCATTCGATTCATTCCTATTTATTGAGCGGAGAAACGGCGCAAACGGGAACGCTTGACGGAATCACGGAGGTTTGGATCAACGGACAGCCGCTCGGCGTGGGCGGATATTTGGATATCGGATTGCACGATACCATGCACGATATGTTAGTGGAGACGTTCGGTGCGGTCGTATATACGGTGATTTATGCGATCGATCGGGAAAGACATCCGCTGTTGTATAGGCAGGTCGCACGCAAGGAGGAATAAGCATGCGAGATTTAAGAAAAGAGCTACGGAAAAAGATTTTAGACAAGGAATATCGACGGGACGACGAGGGACGGATTGTTGTGGATATGTACGTGAAAGACGACGAGGATTTTCTGTCGGAATTTTCCTCGAACGATGCGTATGTCATCGACGGAGCTGTGGCGGAGTTTTTGGCAGAGCGCACGCACGCCGTTCCGCCGGGAGAACCGCTCGCCTTACATATTAAAAGCCGGTGCATCGACGAAACGGAAGAACGGTTGTATACGGCGGCAATCAAGGAATATTATACGGAAAATATCGGGCGACTCGAAAGGAATTGAAGATCCAGAACCGCATTGCGTTGGTTTTAGGGGTACTCGGAGTTATAGTTTTGGCATTTGCCGTCTGGTTGGAGTATCGATTCGACAGTTTGATTTGGTCGGAGGTCATTGACATTGCGGCGTGGGTGTTTCTTTGGGAAGCCGTGGATATCAAATGTTTCAAAACGAGGGAGCTTTCCATGCTCCGAAAACGTTATGCGGCGTTGATGTCCATGAAAGTGGAGTATGAAAATGTGTGAAAATTTATACGAAGGAGAAGAATATGTATCAATTATTTACGGATACCGATACGGACATTACGCCCGAAATTGCGGCGGAATACGGTTATAAGCTGATTAGCATGCCTTATTGCATGTCCGACGGCAAGGACGTTTATCCTTATGAGGATTTTGAAAAATTCGACGATAAGTCGTTTTACGACGCGTTGCGAGGCGGCGAATTGCCGAAGACGTACGCGCTTTCGCCGCAAAAATATATCGAGTATTTCGAGCCGACTTTGAAAGAGGGCAAAGACATTTTGTACGTGCATTTTTCCGCGGCTATGAGCGGCACTTTCGACGCGATGCGGTTGGCTTGGAAGGACTTGGAGAAACTGTATCCCGAAAGACGCTTGGTCACGGTGGATACCAAGGGGATCACGATTTGCAGTTACAACATCGTGCGAGAAATCGGCGATATGGCGAAAAACGGGGCTACCATGTGCGAGATTACGGAATGGGCGGCTCGCGAAACGGACAAATTTGCAGTATATTTTTTCGCAGACGACTTGAAATTTTTTGCACGGAGCGGCAGGGTGAGCGGACTCGCCGCGGCGATGGGCGGAATTTTGGGAATTCGTCCGGTCATTAATATGAACAGCGACGGCGTGATGGATTCCGTCGGAAAGGCGAAGGGCAGACACGGCGCGATACGGGCGATTTTGGAATACGTGGCGTCTTTGCAGGAGAATATTAAATCGCACCGCGTAATCATCGGGCATTCGGATGCGCCGGAGCTTGCGAAAAATGTGGAAAAGAAACTCAAGGAAACGTATGGCGAAGATTTGCGTACGGAGATCGTTGTCGTCAATCCGACAGCCGGCAGTCATTGCGGACCGGACGCGGTGGGCGTGTGTTTTCACGCGATACATAGATAAGTATGATAGAGATTAGAGAAGTAAAGAGTAAAAAGGACGTGCGAGAATTTCTCGAGTTCCCTTTGCGGTTGTATAAGGATAATCCCTATTTCGTACCGCCGCTCTATGCGGACGAAAAGGCGTTGTTTCGAAAGGAAACGGTTTATTCCGAACAGGCGGAGTCGGTGTTTTTCCTTGCCGTTCGCGACGGGCGCGTCGTTGGCAGAATTCAAGGAATATTGCAACGCGTAGCCAACGAAAAATGGCGGCAAAAACGCGTGCGTTTTACGCGTTTCGACAGCATTAACGAGCAGGCGGTCGCCAACGCGCTCCTGTCGGCGGTGGAACGCTGGGCGCGTTCGCACGGAATGCAGGAAGTGGTCGGACCGCTCGGGTATTCCGATTTGGATCGCGAAGGATTGTTGGTAGAAGGTTTTGACGAAATCTCGACCTTTGAGGAACAATACAATTACGCGTACTATGTGCGTTTGTTGGAAAATTGCGGTTATCGGAAAGAAGCGGATTGGGTGGAATATAAATTATACGCGCCCGATGTCACTGATGAGCGTATTGAACGCGTTTCCGAGCGAATGATGCAAAAATACGGCTTGCGTTTGGGCGTAGCGAAAAGCTCGCGCGATTTCGTACGGAAATGGGGCGACGCGTTTTTTGACGTGTTAGATAAAACGTATGTGGATATTTATCAATCCGTGCCTTTTACGCCGAAGATGAAGAAAAATTTAATTGGCGGCTTTCGGTTTATTCTCAACGTGAAATATGCCACCGTGATTTTGGACGGCGAAGATAATATCGTCGGGTTCGGTTTGGCGTTTCCGTCTATCGGGAAGGCGTTGCAAAAGAGCGGCGGGAAATTGACCCCTGCGACTATCGTTCGGGCAATGAAAGCAATCAAACGTCCCGACGTGATCGATTTAGCACTCATCGGCGTCATTCCGGAGTATCGGAATAAGGCGATCGCCACGTCGATCATTCGCGAAATGCTGAATATGCTGACGGACGGCGGTATTCGATACGCCGAAACGAATTTGAATTTGGAAACGAATGCCAATATTCGTAATCAGTGGAAAGCGTTTAAGAGCGTGCAACATAAGCGCAGGAGAAGTTACGTAAAAACAATCGGAGGAGCTTGATATGGGCATTTTTTTAACGTTGGCATATTTGTTTGCAATCGGCGCGATGATCGGGTGGATTCTCGAGTTGTTTTTTAGAAGATTTTTTTCGGATTCCAATCCCGAACGGAAATGGATCAATCCCGGTTTTTGCGTAGGACCGTATATTCCGCTCTACGGGTTCGGACTTTGTATCTTATATTTGCTGTCCTCGTTGGAACGATATTTGCCGATCGATCATTCCATTTTGCGGAAAGGCGTTTTGGTTTTGTTGATGACGATTTCGCTTACGCTGATCGAATATTTGGCAGGGGGGATCTGCTTGAAATTATTCAAAGTGCGGTTGTGGGATTACAGCCGCGTAAAAGGGAATATTCAGGGTTTGATTTGCCCGATGTTTTCTTTCTTTTGGGGTATACTCGGGTTGCTTTATTTTCTGTTGATACATACGCATATCCTTGCTTTGCTTGCTTGGTTGTCGGGACGGTTGACGCTTTGTTTCGCGCTCGGGATGTTTTACGGCGTGTTTGCTGTGGACGTCGTGTACTCGTCCAATTTGATCTCGAAAGTCAAAAAATATGCAAAAGAAAACGATATCGTGGTGAAATGGGAACGTTTGAAAAACGAACTGAAGGAAAAAGCCGAACGGCTCGGCGAAAAGAATTCTTTCCTGTTCCCGATGAAATTTCATCGCTTGATTACGGATTTGCGTGATCGCGTAAAGAAAGAGGACTCCGATTCGAAATCGAAAAACGAATAAGGGAGCGGTTGCAAATTTCGCCAAGAAAGGGTTCTGTCGAAAACGGGGCTCTTTCTTTTTGTGTGAGCTGTTTTCAAAGGTTGACACTTGTCCGGATTTGTGGTACAATAAAAGAAAAAGGAGCGTGACGTGTGAACGAAATTACGGAAATTAAACCGCAGGTGAAAGATAAAACACGGTGCAGTATCTATGTCGACGGGCGATTTTGTTGCGGATTGACGATAGAGGCGACGGTGAAAAATCGCTTAAAAGTTGGGCAGATCGTCACGGAGGAGCAACTGGCACGGATTCAGGCGGAGAGCGAGCGGAATACGGCGTTGGATAAAGCGTTGACACATATTTCCGCTACGATGAAAACGGAAAAGCAGATTCGGGATTTCTTGGCGAAAAAAGGGTATTTGCCGCCCGTTATCGATTACGTAGTCGAAAAAATGCGCGATTATGCGTTTTTGGACGACGGCGCGTATGCTTCGGCGTACGTGGAGAGCGCGGCGAAACGGAAGGGCGGACGATTGATCAAAATGGAATTGCGGAATAAGGGCGTCCCCGAGTCGGAAATCGACGACGCCTTGGATTTGTTGGACGAGGAGCAGGAATTGTCTTCGGCGAGCGCGATTTTGCAGAAGTACATGCGAAATAAGCCGAGCAATACGGCAACTTTGCAAAAGGCGTATCGATATTTGACGGGAAAGGGTTTTTCTTATGAAATCATCAAATCGGCGTTGCGCCAATACGGAGCCGAAGAGGAAGAATGACGGGGATAGGTATTCGATGAACGAGAAAAAAACTTTTTTGATAGAATATTTTGACGAGATAGAATCCACTAATTTGTATTTGCGTGAAAAACGCAAAGAGGGAGTAAATCGAATCGTCGTTGCTCGGCGACAGACGGGCGGCAGAGGCACGAAAGGTCGGTCTTTTTGCTCTGACGAGGGGGGCATATATTTGTCCGCGCTGATATTTTACGACGCGCTTGCCGCTTCGCAGGCGTTTACCGTTATGGCTTCGGCGGCGACGGCGGTATGCGAAACGCTGGTGCATTTCGGATTATCGCCCGTAATCAAATGGGCGAACGACGTGTATGTGAACGACAAAAAAATTTGCGGTATTTTGATTGAAAACGTTTTTTCCGGTTCGCGGATCGTTTCGTCGATCGTGGGGATCGGTTTGAACGTCGTCAATGGTTTACCGAACGATTTGCGTGAAATTGCCATTACCATGTACGAGGTGAGCCGAAAACGTTTCTCCGTACAAGAGGTAACGAACGTTTTGATAGAAAAAATGAAAAAAACGCATACGATGGAAGAGTATCTTTCGTTCATCGGGTACATGGGTAGTTCGGCGGAACTGTTGCTCGGTGATGAACGCGTACATGCTACCCTACTTTCCGTGGACGAAACGGGTGGGCTTTGGGCGGAGATCGACGGCGCAAAGCGTCGATTGACCGACGCGGAAGTCAGTGTGCGCATTCGAAAAAATAACGTCTAAGAAAAAATGCGTGCGAATGCGGCGATTGCAAGCAATGCCGCGCCGACGATTAAGTAATATCCCGTGAACGGCACGAACAGCGAAGAGAGTAAAATCAAACTGCCGCTGAGCAGAAATCGTCTTGCGCTTGCTTTGGAAAACCAAAGCTTTCGATAGCGTTCGCTTCGTTTTTCCGGCTTTGCGTCGCCGAGGTAGGAGTCGGGCAATGCGTGCGCCGCTTTGACGAGTAAGTACACTTCTGCCCCCGATTTGACGGTGATGCGGAAGGACGCGCATAGCGCGTTTGCTTTGTCGTCTATGCTGTCGCAGAGTAAAATTTTTTCCTTGGAGGTTTTCAGTCGAGCAAGCGCGGCGATATCGTCCGCGTTGACGGGCGCGAACGAAAAACGTAAAAAATACACTTCCGTCGGCGTGGTCAAACGCAGTTTGCCCCAACGCTTGACTGGAGCGTTTGCGCCGAAGATGTTTTCGAAAAAATGCGTTTTTTTGTCGTCGCTCAACAAGGTGAGGTGGAGCAGGAGCTTTCGGCTTTGTTCCGCTTCGGATTTTTTCAGGAGCTGATGTTTTCGCTTCCCGTAAAGAATTGTACCGACGGCAGACGCGCAGAGGATGCCGCAGAGTGCGGCAAGCAGGAACGAGCTTACGGGAGAAAGCCCGTAATGGCGGAATAAACAGAGCGTGAATATGCCGCAAACAAAAAAAGAGAAAAATACGTCGGAAAAGAATGCTGTTTTTTTCATGTTAGAATTTTTGACGAAAAAACGGCGAATTAAACTTGAAAAAACGGGAAAAATATAGTATACTTATATAGAGGTGTTTGCACGAATGAGAATTGCGATTTTCGGCGGGTCGTTCGATCCCGTCCATACCGAACACGTCCGTCTGGCGCAGGCGGCGATCGAGGAATTGGCATTGGACAAACTTTTTGTTATGCCAGTGCATGCGCCGCCGCATAAAAAAGGGAAAATTTTGGCTTCGGACGAAGCGCGGTTGGAAATGTGCCGTTTGGCGTTCCGCGACGAAAAAAGGGTCGAGGTCAGCGATTACGAAATTCGGCAACGGGGAACGAGCTACACGTATCTCACTTGTCGATATTTTCGGGAGCAGTACCCGTCTGCCGAAATTTTTTGGATAGTCGGAGCGGATATGTTGCAGGATTTTCCTACTTGGCGCAACCCGGAAAGCATTCTCGACGACGTGAAATTGGCGGCGTGCGGCAGGGATTCGCTCGGCGCATGGCAGGAAGGGGCGCAAAAGGAATTTTTTGCTCGATTTCATCGGAATTTTCATGCGTTTTCTTATAACGGAGCGGCGGTGTCTTCAACGCAAATTCGCATTTTGGCAGGGGCAGGTATGCGTTTAACGCCGTTTACGGACGAAGCGACGGAGGCGTATATTCAAAAAAACGGCTTATATCGCATTCCCGATGCGGATAAGGCGTTGACGCTCGAAAAAGAGGAACGTCGCGCGCATAGTCTGCGCGTCGCGTATTTGGCGGCGAAGCGCGCCGTGACGCTCGGGATATCCGAAACGAAAGCGATTGCGGCGGCATTGTTTCACGATTGCGCGAAAAATTTGGCTTCGGACAGCGAATATTTGCGCGGTTGTATTTTGCCGACGACGTGGGGGAACGTACCGAAATCGGTAGCGCATCAGTTTTACGGCGCGTATCTCGCGGAGCAACGTTTCGGCGTGACCGATCCGGAAGTGTTGGACGCGATTCGCTATCATACCAGCGGCAGACCGAATATGTGCGAGTTGGAAAAATTGATTTTCCTTGCCGATATGTTGGAATCGGGGCGACGCTACGACGGCGTGGAGACGCTTCGCTCGTTGTTTTGGAAGGATCTCGACGAGTGCTTGAAAGAGGCTCTTGCCCGTTCGATTCGGTTTGTTGAAGAGAAAGGCGAAACAGTGTACCCGCTCACTTATCGGGCGTGGGAGTATTATACGAAAGAAAATTGAGGATAGGAGAAGAACTATGGGACAGGTAAGTAGTAAAGAATTGGCAATTGCGGTATGCAAAGCGTTGGCGGATAAACGCGGCAAGGACATCGTGGCGTTGTACGTACGTGAAAAGACCGACCTTTGCGATTATTTCGTGTTGGCGAGCGGCAGTAACGCGCCGCAGATCCGCGCCATGGGCGAGCGTGTTGAAGAACTCGTAGAACGGGAATTCAACATCGAGCCGTCGCGGACGGAAGGCGTGCGTGACGGACGTTGGGCGGTTGTGGATTACGGTGACGTTATCGTGCATATCTTTAATGACGAAACGCGGTTGTTTTATCATTTGGAACGCCTTTGGGCAGACGGCGAAAATTTGCAACGCTTCAACGAGGATTCCGGTGAACTGGAATAAAACGCATGCCATAAAAGTCCTCTGACGAGAGAGAACTTGCGCGTTTTACGTTATGGTTTGAATTGAATTTCTTTAGGTTCGCCGTATTTTTTCTGTCGAGTGCGCTTTTTTTCGACAATGTAGTAAATCGGCTCTTGTGGCGGTAAAGGCGAAGGTTCTTTTTTCGGCTCGCCGCCCGTTGGCGCATTTTTTGCTTTGTTCGAGGACTTGGATTTTAAGCTTTTTTGATACGTCCAACCGTATTTTGCGAGGCGAATGCCGTGGACGCCGCAAAAGCAGGCGATAAAGAGCAGTATGAGCCAAAGGAAACCGAGGCCCACGGTGGCAGATAATAAATAGATTTTCATACGGATAGTATACAAAATTATTTGCGTCACAAATTGGAGAAAATTGGAATAAGCGGAAAAGTTTTGTCGCATACTCAAAGCATGGGAAAAACAGCAAAACAAAAACTGTTACTTACGAAAGCGAAAGAATGCGCGGAAAACGGTCGGTTCGGGCGATGTTTGTCGGACATGAGCGCGGCAGAGCTCGCCTTTGCCGAGGCGGAAGGCATGGTGCTTTCTCCGAAAGACGCGGAGGAGTTTCGAGCCTATAAACGCAAGAAGAAAATCGACGAGATTATGTCGGCGATGTCGAAATCGGAGGCATCTTTGTTGTCGGGCGATGACGCGGCGAAGGTGTGCGAGCGCGCTTTGCGTTTGAAACAAGCGGCTGTGAAAACGATGACTTCGCGGCTGATACAGGCTCGAGAACTTCTGAAAAACAGTCGAGTGAAGCTCGACGTCGTCATCGGTGGAACGGGGGAAACGCTCACGCGAGTCAAGGCGTACGAAGCGCGTCTCGCGGTGCGTATGCAGGCGAGAGAACTGACTTTTGTACCGTCGCGTTTGAGCTTGGAACATTGTCGATTCGACGAAGTCCGTCGAGAACTTCGCGCGCTCCGCCGCGTTGCAGGGAAAACGACCATGAAAGTGTGGGTGGATGCCGCTTTGCCGCCGACGACGCTGTCACGGGCGGCAAGAATCGCGAGCGAGATCGGCGCGAATTATTTTTGCGTTGGGTATTACGACGGCTGTGAAAAATTGCGTTACGAGATGACCGGCGGTTGCAAATTGGAAGTTTGCGACGTGGAAACGTTGGAATCGTTCAAGAAAATGATTCTCGTCGGAGCAGGCAGAGTGACGACGGAGTGCGTTTGGGAAATCTACAACGAGTGGATGAAAGAAGCGGACAAGATTCCCGATTATCGACCGATCGAGCATAAAGCGGAAGATTGCGCGGCTGTGCCGACTGAGACGAAAGAGTCGGAGCGGACGGATGCGGAAAAGCTTCCGCCGATGAGCGGAGAGGGCGACGCTCCGAAAATTCCCGCAGAGTTACGCTGTAGCGCAGAGGGATCGGACTTAAAATTTTTATAAGGAGAAGTCATCGCTTGGTTGCAAAGCGGTGATTTTTTATAGTGGGCAGGTGTGCGATGAATGTCTTTTTGCTTTCTGCGTGTGTGGCAGGTGCGCGATGAGTGCTCGTTGTGAGGCTCGTCTTTTATCGACGAGTAGGTATATTCGGGAATAGGGCGACATAGGGTATAGATATGAGAAAATCGGTGAGTGCCGCGTTGGCGGCGGTGGCGTTGAGTTTTATTTTTGCAGTATTTTTGTGCGTGCGGACGCTCGGAACGGCGCAAGTGGTCGTGGCGACGGGCGAGCATATGCGGATCGTGTTGGACGCCGGGCACGGCGGCGTGGACGGCGGCGTGACGGGCAAAACGACGGGTGTGAAAGAGAGCGATTTGAATTTGTCCGTAACGCTTTTTTTGGCGGATATCTTAAAAGATATGGGGTTCGAAGTGACGTTGACGCGAAAGACGGAGGCAGGATTGTACGGCGCGGCAACGAAAGGGTTTAAGCGTCGAGATATGGAAAAGCGTCGGGAAATCATTCAGGCGGCGTCCCCCGATTTGGTGATTTCCGTCCATCAGAATCTGTATCCGTCGAGTAACGCGCGAGGCGCGCAGGTGTTTTATAAGAAAGCGGATTCGCTCGGTGAGTCGTTTGCCGCCGTCGTGCAGGAAAAACTGAACGTACTGTATTCGGAACAAGGCGTAAAGGCGCGTAAACATACCGCGGCGGAATATTTCATGCTCGATTGCGCCGCCGTGCCGTCCCTGTTGGTGGAATGCGGCTTCCTTTCGAACGCGAAAGACGAGGCGTTGCTCGTAAGCGAATTGTGGCAACGTCGGATTGCGGAGACGATAGCCGCGGGAGTCGCGGCATATTTGGGAGCTTCGTCGTGACGGTGAAAATATGGTGTAAAACGCAAAAGTTCCGCCTAATCGCTTGTCATTTTCATCGGTTTGTGTTATAATAGAAACGAATATAACGGAAATCGGAGGCGAAAATCGTGCTGACGCAAAAATCCGCGCTTACTCGCGCGCAGGCAAAACAATTCAATCCCGTCATTTTGGCATTTTTGGGAGATGCGGTATATTCGCTTTACGTGCGGCAACGCTTGTTGACGACGGGCGAGGGCAAACCGTCGGAATTCCAACGCGCGGCGGCGAATCTCGTTTCCGCGCACGGGCAGAGTTCGTTTTTGGAACGAATACTCCCCCTCTTAACCGAGGAGGAGATCGAGCTTTTTCGACGCGGTAAGAATGCGAAAAAAACAACGAAGAGCAAGAGTGCGAGTGCGTTGGAATATAACCGTTCTACGGGATTCGAGGCGGTACTTGGTTTTTTATATTTGGTCGGCGATGAGGCGCGGATTACGGAATTGTTGGACGTTGCGGACGACGGAGAATTTCGACGGATAGAGGCAAGCAAGGTTTTGAAACCTTAAAGTGAGGAAATAGATTGAAAACGGAAGGAAGAAACGCAGTTATCGAACTGTTAAAAACGGGCAAAACGATCGATAAAATTTTAATGGAAAAGGGCGCGCAAGGCTCGATTTCCGTCATTTTTGCCGAAGCGCGCAAAAAGAATATCCGCGTGCAGTTCGTGGATAGGCAGGTGTTGGATAAAGAGAGCGAGACTCGACATCACCAAGGCGTAATCGCGTTTACGACGGATTACGAATACTACGATTTGGACGATATCATCGCGGAGAAAAAGAGCGAAAAAGGCGGCTTTATCGTGCTTTGCGACGGAATCGAAGACGTGCATAATTTGGGCAGTATCATTCGTGTGGCGGAATGCGCCGGCGCGGACGGAGTCGTGATTCCGAAATCCGGCAGCGCGTCCGTGACGGAGAGCGTGGTGCGGATCTCCGCAGGCGCGGCGGAACACATGAAGGTCGCGAAAGCCGCGAATCTCAATCAGGCGGTGGAAAAACTCCAAAAATACGGATACTGGGTATATGCGTTGGAGGCAGGCGGCGAAGACATTTATGCCGAAAACTTTTCGGGAAACGTTGCGCTCGTGGTCGGCGGTGAAGATAGCGGCGTGAAACGTTTGACGAAAGAGAAGTGCGATAAGGTGCTTTCCATTCCTTTACAAGGCAACGTAAATTCGCTTAACGCGTCCGTCGCGCTCGGGATCGCCGCGTACGAAGTGGTGCGGAATCGCTTAAAAGGTGGAGTATGACGAATAACGAGGAAAAAACGGACGAGGCATTGGTTTCGGCGGCGCAAGCCGGGGATAAACAAGCGATGGAGGAATTGCTCCTTCGGCATTCCGGGTTGGTACGCGGTTGCGCGCGCGGTTTTTTCCTTGTCGGCGGCGAAACGGAGGACTTGATTCAAGAAGGAATGATCGGGTTGTATCGCGCCGTCGGTGATTATGAAAAGAAAGAAAACGGAAGAACTTTCAAAAATTTTGCCTATCTTTGCGTTTCGAGACGAATCATCGACGCCGTCAAAGCGTCGGCTCGGAAGAAGAACATACCTATCGGCAAGTGCGTTCCCATTGTGGAGGCGGATCAGGCGACAACGGAATACAGTCCCGAGGACATGCTCATCATGCAGGACGACAGGCGTGAATTTCGTCAGAAAATGAGTCGCGCGTTGTCCGATTTCGAGTTCAAGGTAACGTCGATGTATATGGACGGCATGAGTTGCGCGGAGATCTGCGAGGCGACAGGGAAGAGCGAGAAGAGCGTCGATAACGCGATTCAACGCAGTAAGCGAAAATTACAAGAAATTTTGAAAGAATAACAGGAGAACTCGATGGCGTATTTGGCTTTATATCGAATGTTCCGACCGACGACGTTGAACGACGTCGTGCGGCAGGAGCATATCGTGACGGTTTTGAAAAATCAAATAGCGACGGATAGGATCGGACACGCTT